>JAIQFL010000196.1 GCA_020073365.1 Terriglobia bacterium
GGAACCGTTGGTCTGCGTACGAACGAACAAAGCGGCGCTCCTATGTCACTATCATGGCTCCATATTACTCCGATAAACAAGTCTTATTATCGACGATTCGCAAGGAGACGTGACACTAGGATTTCGCGCTAAAAGGCATCGCCTTGTGTGAAATCAGCAAGTTGCCGCCACTTTGTTTGGCAAAGTGTAGAAGATGAGCCTAAGATCCGAACCTCGGGGCAGACAACTACAGGTTGGGATCATAAATACGGTCTCGTTTCGCACACCGGACTACCCACCCTGCCACTATGCGAAACTGATCTCTTCGTGGCCAACCCCATCGAGGTCGAAGCGCTCACCAAGAACTACGGCGCGTTTCCCGCCGTGAAAGGGATCGATTTCGGAGTGCAAGCCGGCGAAGTATTCGGCTTGCTCGGACCGAACGGCGCCGGCAAGACCACCACGGTGGAGATTCTCGAAGGGCTCCGCTCGCGCAGCGGCGGCCGCGTAACGGTGCTGGGCTACGACCCCGAGGTGCAGACCAGCCAGGTGAAGGACCGCGTCGGCGTTTGTTTGCAGGCCACCAGACTCCAGGAAAAGATCAAGGTTCGCGAGGCCATGGCGCTGTTCGCAGACCTTTACACGCGCACCGTGTCGAGCGCCCAGCTCTTGAAGCGGCTGCAGCTCTGGGAAAAGCGCGAGTCCCTTTACTCGCAGCTCTCCGGCGGCCAGAAGCAGCGGTTGGCGCTGGCGCTGGCGCTTATCAACGATCCGCAAGTGCTCTTCCTGGACGAGCCGTCCGCGGGGCTCGACCCCCAGGCGCGGCTCGAGATTCACGAGCTGGTGCAGGATCTCCGGCGCGAGCAGCGGACCATTCTGCTGACCACCCACTACATCGAGGAGGCCGAGAAGCTTTGCGACCGCGTGGCCATCGTCGATGAAGGCCGCATCATCGCCATCGGCACGCCGCGCGAGATTCAGGAGCGCACGTTAGCGCATTCGGTCATCGAGATCGAGTGCTCCCAGCCACTGGCCGTGGGTCCCCTGCCTTCCTGGCAGGACGCCGAAAAGATCGCGCTGGACGAGTCGCGCACCAGGATCGCAGTCACCTCCAGCCGGCCCGCGCGTACCATCGTCGAGATGGTCAAGTGGCTGGATGAAGGGGGCATGGAGCTGGCGGATATCCGCATCAAACGGCCCTCGCTCGAAGATGCGTTCATCGAGCTCACGGGAAAGAGTCTTCGCGAATGAGACCCTACATCGCCATATTCCGGAGCAACATGCAATTGACCTTGCGGGACCGGTCGGTCCTGTTCTTCAATTACCTGTTTCCCTTCATTTTTTTCTTTGCCTTTGCGGAGCTGTTTCACGCCGGCACGGGAGCCGGGGTGGCGTACTTCGTGGGTACGGTCCTGACCATGGGGATCCTCGGCAACGGGCTGTGGGGCGCCGGGATGCGGTCGGTGGCAGACCGCGAGGCCAACATCCTGCGCCGCTTTAAGGTGACGCCGATTTCGCCGCTGCCCATCCTGGTGGCGGCCATGGCCAGCGGATGGCTGCTTTATCTCCCGGTCCCGATTGTGCTGGTGGCGCTGGCGCACTTTCAATACGCCATGCCGCTCCCGCACAATTGGATTTCGCTGTTCGTCATGGTGACGCTGGGCGTCTGCGCGCTCCGCGCCGTTGGGCTGATTCTCGCGGCCGTCACCAACACCATGCAGGAAGCCATGATCGCCATCCAACTGGCGTACATGACGCAGCTCTTCTTGAGCGGCGCCACCATCCCCTCCGCCATCCTGCCCAAATGGGCGCAGACCGTGGCGGAATTCATGCCGGCGTCCTACCTGGTCACCGGGTTCCAGGGCATCTTCTTCCGCAATCAGACGCTCATGGACAACCTCCCGGCCGTGGCCGCTCTGCTGATCTCGACGGTGCTGGGCACCTTTCTCGCCATGCAGCTCTTCCGATGGGAAAAGGAAGAGAAGATTCCGCCGCGCAACAAGCTGTGGGTGCTGGCCGTAATAGGGCCGTTCCTGGTGATGGGATGCTATCGCGGATACAGCAAAGAGCACCTCGGACAGAACGAGGCACTGTTCCGCGACCTCCAGCGTTCCGGCACTTTTCTGATTCGCGGCGCGCGTGTGTTTGTGGGTGACGGGAGGGTGATCGAGAACGGCTCCGTACTGGTGCGCGACGGGAAGATCGACGAGGTTTTGGAAGGCGCCGGGCCCGATCCGGACAAGCTGAAGGCCGACGTGGTGGAGGGCGCCGGCAAGACTCTGCTGCCCGGGCTGATCGATGCGCAGGTGCGCCTGGCGTCGCCTGGCGGCATCTCCACTTCCATGGACGACTACGATCCGAAAAACACCATGCCCCATGCCGCGGCCGCGCTGTTGTATAGCGGCGTGATCGCGGCGCGGAGCGTGGGGGATCCCCTGGACGCGTCGCGCTCCCTGCGCGATGCGATCGCCGACGGGAGCAAGCTCGGCGCGCAACTCTCGATCTGCGGACCCATCTTCACCGTCGAGAACGGGCTCGGCACGGAGTTCATCCAGAGCGTGCCGGAGGCGGCTCGAGACACTGTAAAGGCGCAAATGATCCGCACCCCGAAGACCCCCGAGGAGGCTCGCCGGCAGGTGCGCGAACTGAAGGCCGCGGGCGTCGACGGCATCAAGGCCATCCTGGAAGCGGGGTGGGGCGAGCGAATGCTCTACGACCGCCTCGACCTGTTGCTGGTGCGTTCCGTGGCCCAGGAAGCGCGCGCGCAGAACCTGCCGCTGGCCACCCACACGGGAGATGCGCGCGACGTCACCGATGCGGTGGAAGTCGGCTCCAACTCCATCGACCACGGCTCGTGGCGCGACCAGGTTCCCGACGCCGTGTTGGAGCGGATGGTCCGGCAGGGCGTGTATCTCGATCCCGGCCTGGGAGTGGCGCAGGCTTACGCGCAGTATTTCGCGGGCAAGGACGATGCGCTCAACAATTCGCTGGTGCAGCAGACCGTCCCGGGGGCCATTCTAAAGGGCACGCGCGAATTTGTAGCCTCCGGCAAGGGCGTGGATCCCGCCAAAGCCGCGCTCTTCCAATCGGCCTTCGAGCGGGCGCGCGCCAATCTCTTATTGGCCTGGAAGGCCGGAGTTCCGCTGGTGATGGGCAGCGATGCCGGGAATCCGATGCTGTTCCACGGGCCCTCGCTGCATCACGAACTGCAGCTTTGGGTGCAGGCCGGCATTCCGGCGCAGGTGGCGCTCACCGCCGCCACCGCCAACGGCGCGAAGTTGTTGCGCGCCGAGAAGCGCTTCGGCTCCATCCGCAAGGGCTTGGACGCCGACCTGCTCCTGGTGGATGGCAATCCGCTCGAAGACATAACGGCCACCGAGCGCATTTCTCTGGTGGTCTTCAAAGGCGAGCGCCTCCGCCGCTCGGCGCTATTCGATCAGAAGTAATCGTGGCCGGGCCGCCCTCTGCGGCCCAGCGCGTGGACGAGACGACCATGCGGAGCGTACCCGTTTTCCGGGGACTCTGGCACCTAGCGCTGGACCGTAATCAGCCCCCAACTCGGGGTGGAGTAGCCTCCCACCGTGGCTGTGATCGTCTGATCGCCCGCGGGCACATCCGGAACCTTGAGATTGATCTGATACAGTCCCGAGCCGATCAGGCCGGCATAGCTCACCGGCGCCGGCAAGCCACCAATCTGGACCGTCACCGCGGCAGCCGTGGGCGCGGGTTGTGTCACAATGCTGTCCGGCGGCAGGGGCGGGTTGGTTGGACCGAATCCCGTTCCGTAAATGCTGATGAGCTCGCCGGGGCTCACCGGTCGCGTCACCACGCCCGGCATCAGGTTCGGCCTGCCAATAAATGCGCCACCGGACGTTTGCGCGATCACGTACACGCCATCGGCGGCGGGATACGCAAACAGAGCCGGCGAGTAACTCCTCTCTCGGACGCTGAACGGAGCGCTGGTGCCTTGCTGCGTCGTCACCACCACCGGGACGGTTCCGGTGGCCTGGTCCGAACCGGTCAGTGCGTTGATTTGAGTCGGGCTGATGTAGTAAACATAAGCCGGCTTGTCGTTCACCGTAACCCGGACGCCGTCGAGTTGCGTAGGCAGCTTGCCGCCCACCAAATCCGATTGCTGCCACAATCGGGTGGAAGCCGCCAGGTTGGTCCCATCAATCGTGATCCACGTGGAAGCCGCGATCGCGCTGTCGTAGCTGGCGGCGTTCAGCACCGAAGATATGGTGGGCATGCTCGTGTTTGTCGCACCGAACTGGACCAGACGGATGCGACCGTTGTCCGAATCGGCAATGTAAATGTCGCCGGCGGAATTCAAAGCCACGCCACTCGGGGAATTCAACTGGGCTTTGAGCGGGTCGCCGCCATCGCCGGTGAAGCCCGGAAAGCCGGTGCCGGCTACGGTGGTAATGATGCCGTTGGGAGCTACTTTCCTGATCCGATATTCGGCTTCGTCGGCGATATAGAGGTTGCCGGCGGCGTCCACCGCTACGCTCACCGGCCACCCCACGCACGTGCTAGTGGCGGGCACGCCGTCAGCGAAGCAAAAGCCCTGCCCAACGCCTGCCACGGTACTGATGATGCCGGCCGGTGTCACCTTGCGGACGCGCCCGCCGTTCTGTTCGCCGATGAACATGTTGCCTGCGGTGTCCAGAGTCACTCCTTGGGGGCTATCGAGAAAGGCGCTGGTAGCCGGGCCACCGTCGCCAATAACGAATTGCTCCTTACCCCCTCCGGCCACGGTGCTGATGGTGCCCGCCGGTGTCACCTTGCGGATCCGCTCGTTGCCGCGATCAGCAATGTAGAGATTACCTACCGGATCCACCGCAAGGCCGTAAGGCGTCATAGAAGCGCTGGTAGCCGGACCGCCGTCACCAAGGGGATAGAGACCCCCGCTGCCGGCGATCGTGTTGATGATGCCCCCAGGTGTCACCTTCCGGACCCGGCAATTGCCGGTGTCCGAGATGTAGAGGTTCCCGGCCGCGTCCAGAGTTACACTGCGAGGCTGATTGAGCGCCGCGCTGGTGGCTGGCCCACCATCGCCCGAAAAGTCACTGCTGCCGTTGCCAGCCACCGTGCTGATAACGCCCGCCGGCGTCACTTTGCGCACACGATTGTTGTTCGTGTCGGCGACATAGAGGTTGCCGTTTGCGCCCAGCGCGACACCCGAGGGCTGAGACAAGTTGGCGCTCACGGCAGGACCTCCGTCGCCCGTCAGACGGCTCTGTCCGCTGCCGGCGACGGTGTTGATGACACCCGCCGCCGTCACCTTCCGAACGCGACTGCCGGCGGCGATGTAGAGGTTCCCGGCCACGTCCCAAGCCATGCCTTGCGGCGCTTCCAGAGAAGCGCTGGTGGCTGGGCCACCGTCGCCGGGACTCTTCGTCCCGCCGCCAGCCACAGTGACAATCATGCCCGCCGCCGTCACCTTGCGAATGTTGTCACTGTCAAGCGCGATGTATAGGTTGCCGGAGCCATCCACTGCGACGTTGACTGGAGGGGACAACGCCGCGCTGGTGGCGGGAATGTTGTCACCGTAACGGTTGGACCCTCCTCCCGCGACGGTGCTGATGGTGCCATCCGGCGCCACCTTGCGGATCCGGTTGTTCCAGAAGTCCGCGATGTACAAGTTCCCGGCGGCGTCGACGGCAAGTCCTCCAGAAGACCAATCGAGATGGAGGGAGGCGCCGGTGGCTGGCCCGCCATCGCCTGAGAAGCCGCTGTTGCCGTTGCCCGCCACGGTGGTGATGATGCCATCCGGTGTCACCTTGCGGACCCGGTTAGCCATGGAATCGGTCAGGTAAAGGTTCCCGGCCGAATCCACGGCAATGCCGCCTGGTTTCTTGAGGGTGGCCTTGGTGGCCGGGCCGCCGTCACCGGCGTAGCCGAACGTTCCGGTGCCCGCCACGGTGCTGATGATGCCGGATGGCGCTATTTTGCGAATCCGGCAGTTTCCGGTGTCCGCAACAAACAGGTTTCCGGCAGCGTCCATCGCGATACCTTGAGGTGTATCGAAGGACGCGTCGATGGCCGGACCACCGTCCCCGGAAAAGCTTCCGGTCGGCCTTCCCTTCCCCGCCACCACTGTGAGTACACCGGATGGCGTTACTTGGATCACGATGTTATTGGTCTGGTCCGTGATGAGAAGATTCCCCGCCGGATCCACCACGATCCCGTACGCGCCTCCCAACGGCGCATCGGTCGCCACCATGGCGGTTTTTGGGAATACCCAGTCGGTCCCCGCAACAGTGGTTATGACCCCTTGTGAGTGCGAAATGCCAGCGCCAATCATCAAGGGGAAAAACAGTTCAAAGAGTGCGCGTGAACTCCTCCGAAGCATAAGCTAACCTTCCTGTCTGGTGGGGCGTCTGCCCTATCGCCCTACCGAAATCACGGAATCGCCCTGGCTGCGATACCCGCCGATCTCGGCGACAATCACATTACCGCCATCCGGCAGGTTCGGGACCTTGATGTTGAACTGGTAGAGTCCGGAACCGATCAGACCGGCCCAGACTACTTCCGCCGTGGTTCGGCCAAAGTAGAACGTGACCGGCGCGGCCAACGGTGCGGGTTGGGTAACCAGGCTGTCCGTGGCGACCGGAGGGTTGGTGGGACCGAAACCAGTCCCATAAATGGTGATGATCTCTCCGGGCTTAGCTTCGCGCATCCGGGATGGCATGCCCGGCTCATACATCAGGTCAAGGCCACCGATCCACGAGCCATCCGAGGCTTGCGCTATGACGTACTGCCCGCCTGCGATGGAATACATGAATACAGAGGGTGAGTACTTCGCCTGCTGCGCGACAAACGGGTCGCTGGTGCCTTGCGACGTCGAAACCTGGACGGTAGCCGGCCCATCCGGAACACCCGCAGGGACGAGGATGTTGAGCTGGCTCGGGCTGATGTAATAGGGATACGCAGGCTGGCCGCCGATGCTGACACGGACCCCGTCGAGTTGCGTAGGCAGTTTGCTGCCAGTGAAGTCGGCGTTGTTCCACGTACGAGTGGTAGCCGAGAGGTTCGCCCCAAGGATCGAAATCCACGTGGCGGCGGCCATTCCGGGCAGGTAGCTGGCTCCGTTCACCACCGAGAAGACAGCAGGCTTGCCGGGGGGTGCCCGATCGCCCGCATAGCTCAGGATCGTTCCACTGTCTCCGACGATCCAGCCGTGCTGGGGATCGACGAAGTGCAGACTGCGTAATTGCGCCGAGGTGCCGCCATCGACGAAGGTCCAGGTGTCGCCCCCATCGGTAGTCCGCATCAGAATGCCGCTGTCGCCGGTGATCCAGCCGTTGCGCGAGTCGACAAATTGGATGTCTTGCAGGTCGCCGCCACCGTAAGGACTGGATTGGAAACCAAGGGCCTTGTAACTCCAATGAGTGCCCCCATCAGTGGTGACGTACAGATTCTCTCCGGCGATCCATCCTTTTTGATCGTCCACAAACGCCGCTGAATACAACCTGGGACAACATATCGGTTGGTTTGGCAGGGTCTGCCGGACCCAGTGGGCTCCGCCATCCTCTGTGTGAATAACAACCCCTAGTGACCCCACGGCCCAGCCATGTTTGTCATCAGTGAAATCCAAGCCTCCCCAATCGGAACTTACGTTTCCATCGATTCCGGTATCCACCCAACTCCAGTGGACGCCGCCATCCTCCGTGTGAGCCAGCTTGATGTTTCTCCAGACGGTGGTAGGCAAGGCCCAGCCCGTCTGACGACTTAGAAACTGGACCGCATGGAATTCGCATCCGTCGCCGCAGATGTCCTGTCCCTGCTCCTTCCAACTGGTGCCCCCGTCATCCGTGTGCCAAATACCCTCGGGCGATTTGCCAAACCCAGACCAGCCGACCGCCCAGCCATCCAAGGGATCGGTAAAATAGACACCCCCTAGCAGGCTCAGGGTACTGGCCTTCGGGGGACGTTTAAGTCGTGTCGTCCAGGTCGCTCCTCCGTCCCCGGTGCACAGAATGACTTGCCCCCATAGTTCGACGTCGAAGGACGTATTTCCTACCGCGCAGCCATGATTCTCGTTGGCAAAGAACACGTCATGCAGATTGAGGTGCGTGTTCAAATAGGATTGATTGAAGAGGCTATCACAGGACAAACCGGATGAGGTACCGCAGGAGTCCCACGGCCGACTCGATGTGGCCATGAAATCGTGGTCCCCAATCGCGACAAACTGGTTTCCGACGATGGCTACGCCGTACAGGCCCTCACCTTCGTGCTTCAGCATGGGGATCTCGATCCACGTGGCTCCGCCGTCTAAGGTACGCCAGACGGGTGGTCCCCACGCCGCGCCGTACATCGTGCCAATCGCGTAGCCTCGATTCCTATCGGCAAACCGGACACCCCAGAGGGTGTCAGCCGCTTTCTGGCGCCCCCAGGACTTGCCTCCGTCACTTGTGTGAAAGATGGAGCCGTCGTTGTCGCCAAACGCGTGCGGAAATCCTGCGGCCCAGCCGTTTGCGGCATCCACAAAGTCCACTGCTGTGAAGGTGAATCCGACTGCCGTACTATACTGTTCGACCCACGTCCGGCCGCCATCTGACGTGTGATAGATTACACCCGTGTGCTGGGCTTCATCACCATCGTAATCGACGAATTTGACGCCCACGGCCCAACCCGTCGCGGAATCAACGAAATCAATTCGGTTCAGAATGCTGCCGCTGCTGGGAGTCTGTTGTTGCGCCCAACTGGTTCCCCCATCCCTTGTGCTCCAAATCCCTGACAGCCAGTCGTCCTCTTCTCCAAACGAGCCGTGGTGCACCGGTCTGAGGCTGGTAGCCCAGCCTGTATTGGCATCGGTGAAGAAAACACCTCGGAATTCGTCCGTTGCCGGCGCCGGTTGTTTTACCCAGTGCGCGCCTCCGTCGGTCGTATGGAGGATGGTGCCATTAGTGCCCACCACCCAGCCTTGGTTGGCATCGATGAAGCAGATCCCGCTGAACGACTCGACGACACCAGCTTCCTCGGCAGTCCAACTGTCCCCGCCATTCGTTGTCTTGATGATGGTGACTTTGTACAGCAGGGCGGCCTGGTCCCAGTGGGGTTCTCCCACCGCCCAACCCGTGCTGGCATCAAGCATGGCAATGTCTTTGAGGTAATACGACGTTTCTTCAAATTGCTTCACGATCGGCGGGAGGTTGGCGGATTGCGCTGCCACAGCGGTGTTGTGGAAACCACCCCTGGCTTGCGGCCGGAATCCGCGTTCGGCGTTGACACGCTTCGGCGCATTGGTTTCCGGGCGCTGTTCACCGACCAGGCTTTGTAGCGCCGGCAGAACCAGCGTGACAACCAAAAGACGCTTGTACATGGCTCTCCTTCCTTTCACGGAGCAAAGACTGTCGGCATGTTTCTTCGGCCGGATGTGAAATGGGAACCGGCGCGGACTGGAGGCGCCCGCTTGGGAGGGAGGAGCGGCGCCGGAATCGGTTTCTGCCGGGGACTTCGCTCGCTTGCCCACCTCCTTGAAGGCGGGAGGCATTCGGAACCCGCATCGAGCAAACGATGCGGCTGCTCCGATTTAAACAAGAGTATAGGCCTTCTTTATCTGGAAATCAATCAAACAATTTTCAAACTATGCCGGACCTCTCCTGTATTTGTTTTCTTAAGGCTTTCTAGGGAGAACTATCTGAACCTCGCAGGTGAGTATCACGCCCCGTACTCTTTGTGAGGCGGCACTTCCTCAACCCGCAGAGGGGGACTCGGAACATGTAAGACGCCGGATCTCGCCGGCCACCAGCTCCGGACACTCCATCGGTATGAAGTGGTTGCGTTCTTTCAGATGCACGTCGCGTCCATGCGGAAACTTCGACGCCAGGTCTGGTGCCGTTGGGGACGCGTTGAGATCCAACACGCCCGGCGTAAAGACAGTCCCGGCGCGCATGACGACCACCGGTTGCGCGATGGATGGAATCTCGCGGTGGAGGTTGGATTCGGGAGCCGTGGAGTGGCCGTAAATGTCGGCTTCCACCGCCGGAGAGCAAGCCAAGACGTAGGAGCCTTCGCCGCTGCACAGCAGCCCGAATTCGCAATAGTCCCGGAGCACCTCCGGCTGCCAACTGGCAAAGGGAGGCCGGCTTCGAAACCGCTCGAACATCTCCTCCGGTGAGTTCCAGGCATTGCGCCGCCGCCGGATGAACGAGGCGTCGAGCGGAGCCTGGCCATAGTACTCCGGAGGGAAGATCGTCGGGTCGATCAGGAACAGGGAGGCGAAGGTCTCGGGCCGCAGCGCCGTCGCCGAGACTACGGAGTGACCGCCCATGGAATGCCCGATTCCGATGGCGTCGCGCACGTTCAGGTGTTCCGCAACTGCAGCCAGATCGTGGCCAAAGGCCGGCCAGTGATAGGGAGGCTCAGGCTTGCCGCTGCGGCCGTGGCCCCGGAAATCCACCGCCAGGCTGCGCCGCCCGGGGAACCGGCGGGCGATCTGGTCCCAGCAGCGGCCGTGAAACCCGGTAGCGTGGGCGAACAAGAGCGCCGGTTCGCGCCCCGGCCAATCCCACACTGCCAGATCGAGCCCGTTAACGGATATGGTATTCAGGTTTGGACTTTCCAAGTCCGCATTGTCCCACGGTGATAGAATCGAGGCACTGAGGAGGGATGCATGTTTCGTCTGGACGCGGATCGGCCCGTCAGTTTCTGCGATGGCTTGAGGCGGCGCGATTTCCTCCACGCGGGCTCGCTGGCGGCGCTGGGGTTGAGTCTCACCGACTGGTTTGCCCTGCGCGGCCTGGGCGCTACCGATGGCTCGCCCGACGTCAATTGCATCCTGCTGATGCTGATCGGGGGGCCGTCGCAGCTCGACACGTTCGACATGAAGCCCAATGCCCCGGTCGAGATCCGGGGACCGTACAAGCCCATCAAGACCAACGTCCCAGGCATCGAGATATCCGAGAATTTCCCGCGCACCGCGAAACAGGCCGACAAGTTTTCGCTCGTTCGCAGCGTGTACCACACCGCCGCCGCGGTTCACGATACCGGTCACCAGATGATGCAGACCGGGCGCTTGTTCCAGGGCGGCATCGAGCATCCCCACATGGGCTGCGTGCTCAACAAGCTCAAGGGGCCGAAGGGCGACGTGCCGGCCCACGTGCTGCTGCCGCGGCCTATCGGCAACACCGGCGGTAACATGCCGC
The DNA here is from genome assembly GCA_020073365.1 of Terriglobia bacterium. Lineage (GTDB taxonomy): Bacteria > Acidobacteriota > Terriglobia > Bryobacterales > Bryobacteraceae > JAIQFL01. Next base: position 11,133 of record JAIQFL010000196.1, read on the forward strand.
ACGGACAAACCGCCGGCTACCTGGGCAAGGGCTTCGATCCCTTCGTGCTGAACGCCGACCCGTCCGACCCGAATTTCAAGGTCCCCGATATGCTGCCGCCGGATTACCTCACGGCCCTGCGCGTCGACCGCCGCCGCAACTGGCGCGAGATGGTGGACAAATCGGTGAGCCAGTTCGAAACCTCGCAGGACGCGCGGCTGCTGGATTCCACCTTCCACCAGGCCTACACGCTCATGTCCTCCGAGAAGGCGCGCGAGGCGTTCGAGCTGCATCGCGAGCCCGAAGCCGTTCGCGAGAAGTACGGCATGAACCGCTTCGGGCAGAGTTGCCTGCTGGCGCGGCGGCTCATCGAGGCGGGTGTGCGGTTCGTTACGGTGAACATGTTTGAGACGGTGTTCGACGAGATCACCTGGGATATCCACGGTTCCAAGCCCTTCAGCCCGATCAGTTGTTACCGCGACCTGGTGGGTCCGATGTTCGATATGGCGTACGCCTCGCTGCTGGAGGAGTTGGGCCAGCGCGGCCTGCTGAGCAAGACGATGGTGGTAGCGACTGGCGAGTTCGGCCGCACGCCGAAAATCAATCCCGCGGGCGGCCGCGATCACTGGCCGCAGTGCTGGACCATGCTGATGGGCGGCGGCCCCCTCAAGGGCGGAACGGTGGTCGGGTCGTCCGACGAGATTGCGGCAGCGCCGCGCGATCATCCGGTGACGCCCGCGCAGGTGGCGGCGACGGTCTACCGCGGCCTGGGCATCGACCTGGCGATCGAGCTCCCCGGCGCACAGGGCCGCCCGATCCCGCTGGTGGATCGCGGGGTAGAGCCCATCCGGGAGTTGTTCGCATGAGACCGCTGACTGCCACTACCACCATCACCGCCACCACCGTGGAGCGGGCCTTTGGCCTGCCATGCCGCCATTTGTGGCGGCATTCCTTCCTCTTCCTGACTCTCCCCCTGTTCGCCCAGCAGCTTACTGTCCTCCCTCCTTCAACGGAACTCACCGGCCCCGAGGCCCGCCAGCAACTAATCGCCGAAGCCACCATCGGCGAACGTCAGGAGGACTGGACGCACGCCACCCAGTGGTCCTCTTCCGATCCCAAGATCGCCACGGTGGACGAGCACGGCCTGGTCCGGCCGGCCGGCGACGGCGAAGTCCGCATCACGGCACGCGCGAAGGGCGTAACATCTACCGCCGTGGTGCGCGTGAAGGCCGCGCATGCGCCCTTCCAGTGGACCTTCCGCAATCACGTCATCCCCGTCCTCACGAAGATGGGATGCAACTCGGGCGCTTGCCACGGAGCGCTCGCCGGCAAGAACGGCTTCAAGCTGACCTTGCGCGGCTACGATCCGGATGCCGACTACGCGACCCTGACGCGGCAATCGGTGGGGCGCCGGGTGTCCCTGGCCGATCCGCCGGCGAGCCTGATGCTGGCCAAGCCATCGTTCGCGATTCCGCACGGAGGCGGCAAGCGGTTTGCCCAGGATTCGCTGGAGTACCGCGTAATCGCGGAGTGGATCGCGGCAGGCGCGCCTCCGCCTGCTCCCACCGATGCGGAGGTTCGCGCCCTCGAGGTCTTTCCTCCAGCGGCCGTGCTGGCGCCGGAAGCCGGGCAGCAACTGGTGGTGCGCGCGCATTATTCCGACGGCCACACCGACGACGTCACTCGCTGGGTGAAGTTCAGTTCCAGTAACGAAGGCGTAGCCACGGTGGACGACTGGGGCCACGTGAAGATGAACGGCTCCGGCGAAGCGGCCATTACGCTGTTTTATTCCAGCCGGGTGCTCTATTCGCGGCTGACCGCGCCCTTTCCCAACCAGATCGGCGCCGGCGCGTACGAGAGATTTCCGCAACACAACTTCATCGACGGCCTGGTTCTCGAAAAGCTGAGGAGCCTGCACATCGCCCCGTCGAAGCTTGCGGACGACGCCACCTACCTGCGGCGGGCCTATCTGGATGCCGCCGGGATCCTGCCGACCTCCGAGGAGGTGGAGAACTTCCTCGCCGACACCGCGCCCGATAAGCGCGCCAAGGTGGTGGACCGCCTGCTCGAGCGAGACGAATTCGTGGACTACTGGGCCTACAAGTGGTCCGACCTGCTGCTCGTCTCGACGCGCCGATTGAACGCCACCGCGATGTGGGCCTTCTACGACTGGATTCGCGATTCGGTCCGGAAAAACAAACCCTGGGACCAGTTTGCCAAAGAGATCTTCCTGAGCTCCGGGAGCACGCGGCAAAACGGCGCCCTGAATTATTTCGTCCTGCACAAGGACCCCATCGACCTCTCCGAAAACGCCACGCAGGCGTTTCTGGGCCAGCGCATCATGTGCGCCCGCTGCCACAACCATCCGCTCGAGAAGTGGACCCAGACGCAGTACTACCAGATGGCCAACCTGTTCGCGCGGGTGGGCGTGAAGAACGGAACTGTGGCCGGCGAGAACATCGTGTTTGCCAAGACCTCGGGCGACGTGCTGCATCCGCGTCTGGCGCGTCCCCTGCCTCCCACACCGCTCGATGGGCAGAGCATCGCGCTCGATTCGCCGGAAGATCGCAGGGCCGTCTTCGCCAACTGGCTCGCCAGCCCGAAGAACGCGATGTTCGCCCGCACCATCGTCAACCGGGTATGGGCGAACTTTATGGGGCGCGGTCTGGTGGATCCGGTGGACGATGTGCGCGCCACCAATCCGGCGTCGAATGAGGAGCTGTTCGCGGCGCTGTCTAAGGACTTCGTGGAGCACGGGTATGACATCCAGCGGCTCATCCGCACGATCATGACCTCCAGCGTGTACCAGCTTTCGAGCGAAGCCGACGCCACCAACCAGGCGGACAACATCTATTACTCGAAGCACATCGTGCGGCGCCTGTCGGCCACGATCTATTCTTCTCTGCGCGGTATGGCGTAGTAGCCGCTGCGGGCCTGGATCTTGTATTCGGTCTGCTTCGGCTTGATCTCCACTTTGCGGAAGGAGCCGTCGCGGGCGGCGTTGCTGGGAGTGTAGCCAATGTTGTACTGGCTGCGGAGTTCCTGGGAGATCTGCTCGAAGGCTTGGCGGAGCTTGTCGATCTTGTTGCCGACTTCGATGACGCGGCCACCGGTTTCGTGGGTGAGTTTCTTCATTTCCGAATCGCCACTATAGCCGCCGAAACCATAGAAGCCGCGATCGGCAATCAGCAGCACGTAGCAGATGGCATCGGCTTTCTGAGCGGCTTCGATGGCGTCTTTGATCTTGAGCCGGCTGCCCTGGTCTTCGCCGTCGGTGAGCAGGATCATGGCTTTGCGTCCGACCTCTTTGCCGAGTTCATCGTGGGAAGCGAGGTAAACGGCATCGTAGAGGGCCGTACCTCGGGGGCCGCTCGAGGAGCACGGGATCGGTCCTTGCGGGCCAATCGGGCCCGAGGAACAGCCGACGCCGCCTCCGGCATTGATGGTGGCGGAATTGAGCGCTTTGCGCAATCGGCTGACGGAGTTGGTGAAGTCCTGCAGCAGATTGATGTCGACATCGAAGCTGATGACGAAGGCCTCGTCTTTGGGACGCAAGATGTTTTCCAGGAACGAGCCGCCGACTTCCTTTTCCATCTCCAGGACGCGCTGCTGGCTGCCGCTGGAATCGATCAGAATGCCGAGCGTCAGCGGCAGGTCGGATTCCGCCTTGAAATATTTGATGGTCTGAGGCTTGCTGTCTTCGAAGACATCGAAGTCGGTCTTGCTTAGGCTCGGGATCAGCGCGCCGCGCTTGTCTTTCACGTTGAAAAACAACTGCACCACGTCGACATTAACCTTGAGCGTTTCCAGGGGCTGTTCTTGACTCTGGGCCTGGTCGCCAGAAGGCGGCTGGCTGGGCGGATTCTGCGCGGCGGCGGAAAGTGTCAGACCGAGCGTCACGGCGAGCAAACACGTAGCCAGGCGCGGCGTTAGATGTACTTTGGACATGAGCGTTTTTATCCCGGAACTTTGCTAGTCTATCCTGTACGGGTTAGATGCACCAAAGGCGGGGGAGCAAGCATCTCAATTATTAGCGGGACTTAGGTTTTGCCGTCGGTTTGGTGGGCGTGCCTGCCGGGCGGAAACAAGAAAGGCAAGGACTCTCGGGATGGTCAGGAAAACCAGCGGGTTGATAGGTCTGGCGTTGATGCTCGTGCTGGCGGGAGCGGGGTGGGCGCAGCAGAAGCCGGGGGACATTCCGGATGCACCGTCGGCCACGCGGCCCGTGCCGCCGCCCGCGCCACCGAGTGTGCGGCCCGGGGCTCAAGACTCGACGCCCGATGCCGCGCCGGCGGATGAGCCCAGTTCGGTTCCTGCTTCTCAGCCCGTGCCCACCTCGAGCGAACTTCCACGCGGCACAACCGACCAGCCGCAGACGCCGCCGAAGATGCCGCCGGTCGTAACCGTGCCTGAGGGCAGCGTGCCGCGGGATATGGAGACCCGCGAGGACCTCTACAAGATCTCCACCAGCGTCAACCTGGTGCTGCTACCGGTGAGCGTCAAAGACAGCAATGGCCGTCCGATCAATGGATTGCTGCCCAAAGACTTCTCGGTTTTGGAGAATGGCCAAAGGCAGCAGCTGAAATTCTTTACCAGTGACCCTTTCTCGCTTTCGGCAGCGGTAATCTTTGACTTGGGTATGCCCGACATTGGCGTCAAGCGAGTCCAGGAAACCTTGTCCGCTTTGCAAGGTGCGTTCAGCCAGTACGACGAAGTCTCGATTTACACCTACAGCAGTACGGTGAGCCAGGTCGCGGATTTCGGAGCTGTTGGGCAAAGACTCACAGTAGTCCTGAATCAGATCAAATCCTACAACGGCGCCAACAATGGTCCGCCGGTGACCAGCGGGCCGCTCGGTCCGCAGGGGCCAATCGTCAACGGCCGCCCGATTGACTCTCCCGTGACTCCGGTGAGTACGCCACCCAAGCAGGCACGCGTGATCAACGACGCCATTCTCCAGGCCGCCCGCGATCTTTCCAGGCGCGAGCGCACCCGGAGGAAGATCATCTTCGTGATCAGCGACGGACGGGAGCGCGGCAGCATCGCCAGCTATGCCGATACGCTCAAGGTCCTTCTCACCCAAAACATCATTGTGTACGCAGTGGGTGTGGACGGGGCGGCACTCCCAGGGTATGGGAAGCTGCAGAAGGTCCATCTGCCCGGCTTGGGTTTGGACAAATTAGGGTTCGAGCCGATCGGCTATGGCAATATCCTGTCGAAGTACGTTGGTGCGACCGGCGGCGGGACGGTTTATGCCGAATCCGCCCGGGCTGGAATCGAGCAAGCTTACAGCCGGGCCATGGGCGACGCCCGCAACCAGTACACGCTGGGATACACGCCCAAGTCTGGTATCGGAGGCTACCGCCAGATCGAGGTGCGAGTCCGACGCCCGGATGTGAAGGTGTACGCGAAGGATGGGTACTACCCGCTGCCGACGACGCGATGAACGCCAGCCATCAGCCGTCGGTCAGATTCCCATTTCCCAGACTAATTTGGGGGCCTGCGGATCAATTCCTGCACTTCCCGTAGATGGGTAACCGCTAGCCCCGTCGCTCCCCCTGATGGCTGATGGCTGACGGCTAACCTTCTGAGCCCGTGGCCCTTTAGTAACGCAGGTAACCTGCGCCCAGCACCCCCATTGTGATATAAAAACTGGCAGGACCCGATAGTGCAGTTTTATGCACTTATCGCGAGACTGCTCCCGCGTTGAGGGAGTGGTTTGCTTGATATTTCCGAGGAAGCCTTTTGAGTTTCATCAACTTCGCAGCGCGTGAGATTAACTGCAAGATCGTCTATTACGGCGCCGGGTTGGGCGGCAAGACGACGAACTTGCAGTTCATTTTCCAGAAAACGGCCGAACAGCAGAAGGGCAAGATGATCTCGCTCGCCACCGAGACCGATCGAACCCTGTTTTTCGACTTCCTGCCCTTGGACCTCGGCACGGTGCGCGGGTTCAAGACTCGAATTCACCTCTACACGGTTCCCGGCCAGGTGTTCTACGACGCCAGCCGCAAGCTGATCCTGCGCGGGGTGGACGGCATCGTGTTCGTCGCCGACTCGCAGCAGGAGCGCATGGACGCCAACATCGAGGCGCTCGACAACCTCATGGCCAACCTCAAAGAGCACGGGTACGATTTCAACAAGATTCCCTACGTCCTGCAACTGAACAAGCGCGATCTGCCGAATATCCTGCCGGTGGACGCGCTTTCCAAGGAACTGCGCAAGAAGAACGAGGCGGTGGTGGAGTCGGTCGCCTTCCAGGGTGTGGGCGTGTTCGAGACGCTGAAGGAAATTGCGCGCCAGGTGCTGACGGAGTTGAAGCAGGGCGGGTAGGGCAGCTATCAGCTCTCAGTTCTCAGTAAAATCTCAAGACAAACTTCCATGTAGAGACGCGTCTGGCGTTTTGCTCGTGGAGGGACGGGCCGTCCAAGGTCGCGTAGGGACAGCCGCCCTCGGCTGTCCAAGCCGAGCGCAGCTCGGCAGGGTGCTGATGACCGCAGCGCCTTTGGATTCGCTATAAAATCTATCAGATCGAACCGAGAGCTAAGGCTATGACCTGCGACCGAAAATGGGCGACGCGGAAGTTTTCCCGAGCGTCCCTGGAAGCCTCGATCATCGCCTATTACGACAGCCTCAGTGATGCCGAAGTCAAAGAAGACAAACTATGGGGCGAGTTCGCCGGCTTGGGTCTTGTTCTGAAGGAGGATAAGGGCGGGCACTCCACTGACGAAACTGCTTCCAGGAGCGCTGCCGCGAAATCAAATCCGCCAGAGTCGAGCGATCCCGAGCAGGAGTCGCACGGAGAATAGAACGCACACGCTGTCTAGCCTGTAGTCTCGAGTGCTTCCGAGAGCTCCTCCCACTCCTTCATCAAGCTCTGTAAATCGCCTTTGTGATTGGCGAGTGCCTGTGTTTGGCGTTGGGTTTCTTCGGCGCTTACGAAACTCTGAAGTTGGGTCTCGCTTAGGGCGATGGCGGCCTCGGTCTTGGTTATCTCTTCTTCCACTTCCCGTAGGCGGTCTTGCATTTGCTTACGCTTGATGGGATTCAGGCGCTTGGCTTTGGAATCGGCGGCATCTGCCGGCGGGGTGTTGCCGTTGGTTGGCGTAGCGGCTGTTTTGGCCTCTTCCCGGGTTCGATCCGCAGGCCGTTCGGAAGCCAGATCCTTCTGAATCGCGGCGTCTTGCTGGGCGGCTCGGCCCTGCTTGCGCCAGAGATAGTCTTCGTAATTTCCGGGATAGATTTCTACCTTGCCCTCGCCGATCTCGAATACCCGGGTGGCGAGCTTGTCGATGAAGTAGCGGTCGTGCGACACGAAGACGACCGTGCCGGTGTATTTCACGAGCGCTTCGAGTAGGACGTCTTTGGCGCGCAAGTCGAGGTGGTTGGTGGGCTCGTCGAGCAGCAGAAAGTTGGCGGGATGGAGCAGCATTTTCAGCAGCGCATAGCGATTGCGCTCGCCTCCGGATAGCACTCCGATGCGCTTGAAAACGTCGTCGCCGGAGAAAAGAAAGCAGCCGAGCAGGCTGCGCAGCTGCGTTTGCGTGGACGAGGGCGATAGTTCGCCTAGATCATCGAAGATGCGGGCCTCGGGATCGAGTTCTTTGTATTGGTCCTGCGCAAAGTAATCAGGCTCGACGTTGTGCCCGAGTTTATAGTCACCCGCGGTGAGCGCCTCCTGACCGGCGAGCAGTTTGATCAGAGTGGACTTCCCTGCCCCATTGACTCCGACTAACGCGATGCGTTCGCCGCGCTCGATCATGAAGCTGACTTTCTCGAAAACTTTGTGATCGCCGTAGCTTTTGGCGACGTTCGCAAATTCGGCGACGATGCGTCCGCTGGGCTTCGGCTGCGGAAAGGAGAAATGGACGGTCTTTTCTTCTTCGGGAATCTCGATGCGCTCGATCTTTTCGAGTTCCTTGACGCGGCTCTGTACTTGCTTGGCCTTGGTGGCCGTGTAGCGGAAGCGGTTGATGAAGACTTCGAGTTGCTCGATGCGGTCACGCTGAGTTTTGTAAGCGGATTCGAGTTGCTCTTTGCGGGCGTTCTTGGCGGCTAGATATTGGTCGTAGTTGCCGGCGTAGAAGTGCAGTCGCTTGTTCCAGATTTCTACGATGCGTTTGACGGTGACGTCGAGAAAGTAGCGGTCGTGCGAGATCAGCACATACGCATAGGGATAACTTCCCAGATATTCTTCGAGCCAGTTGCGCGCTTCGAGATCGAGATGGTTGGTGGGCTCGTCGAGCAGCAGCAGGTTCGGTTTCTGGAGCAGGAGTTTGGCTAGGGCGATGCGCATTTGCCAGCCGCCGGAGAATTCGTCGGTCTGCCGGGTCCAGTCGTCGCGGTGGAAGCCGAGGCCGGTGAGCACCTTGCCGACTTCCGCTTCCAGCGTGTAGCCGTCGCGGGCGCGGAATTCGTGCTCCAGCTTCTGGTAGCGGTCGGCGACGTTGGCGTACTCTACGCTCGCGTGGTCGAGTTCCGACATGCTGCGGGTCAGCGACTCCATCTCTTTTTCCATGGCATGGAGTTCGTCAAAGACCGACATGCACTCGGCGAAGATGGAACGGCCGGTGAGCAAGAGGCCGTCCTGAGGCAGATATCCTGCGGAAATGCCCTTGGCGCGCGCGATCGAGCCATAGTCGAGCGTCTCGCTGCCGGCGAGGATCTTCATAATCGTCGATTTGCCGGTGCCGTTGGCTCCGACCAGGCCGATGCGCGACTCAGGCGTGATCAGCCAATCGGCGTCTTGGAACAGGAGTTTGTGGCCGTAGCGCTTGCCGGCGGAGGAGAACTGAATCATGGGTACGCTTTATCGTCTCATGAGATCGTGTGACGCGGACACTCTTGTCCGCGTGTTGGCATCGGAAAGGTTCCCGCAGGATGGAGCAGGTCTTTGGAGGAAGGCGACGGCACAGATGTAGTGTCAGTACAATTCTGTCAATAGCTGAAGGTTATGGGAAAGCGATTAGACGCGATCCTAGCGATCCTTCGCTCGCATGACCTTCCGGGCCCCAGAGGGCTGAACGTCGATCTACGGGCTTCCTAATGCGATTACGGGGCATTCCTGACGGCAGCCGGACCGAGCTTGACAGACTTCTGCGCCCCGTTTCACTGCAACTGACCATAGCTATCAGCAATAGTGATTGTAGGTTGTTGATTTGCGATCGTTGGCAAGTTCGCCTGGCAAGACGGGCCAAAGGCGTACCCACAGTAAGGCTTTGATAATGTGTCACAATTTGTGGCATAATGACCTCATG
>JAIQFL010000001.1 GCA_020073365.1 Terriglobia bacterium
TCTCGATGTGGCGGACGATATTCTCCAGCATGACGATCGCGTCGTCCACCACGAACCCGATCGATAGGATCAGGGCCATCATCGACAAGTTGTCGAGGCTGTAGTCCAGCAGGTACATGACGGCGAAGGTTCCGATGATGGAGAACGGCAGCGCCAGGCTGGGGATAATGGTCGCGGAGATGTTTCGCAGGAAGAGGAAGATCACCATCACCACCAGGCCCAGCGTCAGAACCATGGTGAACTCCACGTCCCTGTACGACTCGCGGATGGTGTCCGAACGATCGTACAGGATATCCATGTTGACCGAGGGCGGCAGTTCCGTGCGAAACACCGGCAGCAGGTTCTTGACCCCGTCCGTTACAGCCATGGTGTTGGTGCCCGGCTGGCGTTGGATGGCGAGGACGATCGACCGGCTGCTGCCCTTATGCGTATAGAACCAGGACGCGGTCTTATCGTCCTCTACGCTGTCGATGATCTCGCCGAGCTCTTCCAGCCGCACGGGTGACCCGCCGCGATACGCCACCACAACCGGGCGGTAAGCCGCCGCGCTCATCAGTTGTCCGCTGGCCTGGAGGGTAAAGGCGCGTTGCGGACCAATGATCGCGCCCGTGGGCAGGTTCACGTTCCAGTTCTTCAACGCGGTTTCAATCTCATTGATGCCGATCTGCCGGGAGGCCAGGGAGTGCGGGTCCATCTGCACGTGAACGGCGTATTTCTGAGCCCCCAGCACCTGCACCTGTGCAACACCCGAGATCATGGAAATGCGTTGCGCGATGCGCGTCTCGGCGTATTCGTCGAGAACCCAGAGCGGCAGCGTGGGCGACGTGAGGGCGATATACAGAATCGGCTGGTCCGCCGGGTTGACCTTGGTAAAAGTGGGCGGCGTCGGCATGCCCTGCGGAAGCAGGCGCGAGGCCTGCGTGATGGCGGCCTGCACGTCCACGGCAGCGCCATCCAATTTGCGGGCGAGGTCGAATTCCAGGGTGATCTGGGTGTTGCCGAGGGAATTCGACGAAGTCATGGAACCCAGCCCGGCGATGGTGGAGAACTGGTTTTCGAGCGGCGTCGCCACGGCAGCCGCCATGGTGTCGGGGCTCGCCCCAGGCAGGCTTGCGGTCACCAGCAGGGTCGGAAGATCCACGTTCGGCAGATCGCTCACCGCCAGCGAGCGGTAGGCCACTGCTCCGAACAGCGCGATGGCTGCCATGAGCAAACTGGTGGCGATGGGCCTCTCGATGAAGGTTTGGGAAATGTTCACGCGTCAGTCTCCCGCCTGCATCGCCGGTTCCAGGGACCTCCGAGCCTTCTTTCCCAGTGTCCATCGCTCCTTGATTGCCGCCATGTAGGTATACACCACCGGAGTCAGATAAAGGGTCATCAACTGAGAAAACGCCAGCCCGCCCACCACAGCCAGACCCAGGGGTCTGCGCGACTCGCCGCCGGCGCCGTAGCCCAGCGCGATCGGCAGGCCGCCCAGCAACGCCGCCATGGTGGTCATCATGATGGGACGGAAGCGGATGAGGCAGCCCTCATGGATCGCCTCCGCCGGCGTTTTGTGTTCCCTGCGCTCGGCTTCCAGGGCAAAGTCGATCTGCATGATCGCGTTCTTCTTCACAATCCCGATCAGCATGATCAGCCCCACAAACGAATAGATGCTCAGATCCACTTTGAACAGGATCAGCGTCAGCAGTGCGCCGAAGCCCGCGGAAGGCAGCCCCGAGAGAATGGTCAGGGGGTGTACGTAGCTCTCGTACAGGACGCCGAGCACGATGTACACTACCGCGATCGCCACGATCAACAGAATCCCCATGTTCTGCATGGAGTCCTGAAAAACCTTGGCCGTGCCCTGGAACGTGCCGGTGATGGTGGCGGGAAGATTGGCCTTGGCCGCGTCTTGAATGTCGGATGTGGCTTGGCCCAGCGAAGTGCCCGGTTTGAGGGCGAACGAGATGGTAACCGACGGTAATTGGCCCGAATGCGGGATACTCTGCGGGCCGGCATCCATTTTGAGGCTGGCCACCGCGCTGAGCGGAACCAGTTGGCCGGTGTCGCTCTTGAGATAAATCATCTTCAATCCGTCGGTGTAGGTCTGATACTGCGGCAGCATCTCCAGCAGCACCCGGTACTGGTTGGTGGGGGCATAGATGGTAGATGCAAACTGCGGGCCGAATGCGTCGTAGAGTGCGCTCGAGGTGTTGATCCAGTTGAGATTCAGCGCCGCTGCGCGGTCGCGGTCCAGAATGATATTCACGCGCGGATTCTTGATCTGCAGGTCGCTCGATACTTCCTGCAGTCCGGGAATGCGCGCGATGATGCGCTCTAGCTTGGGCGCCTCGGCATAGAGCTGTTCGGTATCCGGCCCGTAGAGCGTGAAATCGTAGCTGCTCTTGGACATGCGCCCGCCTACGCGGATGGCCTGGGGTATCGACATGAAGACGCGTACGCCAGGGAAGTTGGAGACCTTGGGGCGCAACCGGTTCACGATGTCCACCACGGTGGCAAGGCGTTGACGGCGCGGTTTCAGATTTACCATGACCCGGCCGGTGTTGGAGGATCCCCCATAGCCCCCCATCCCTCCCCCAGTGCTGGAGTAGAAGGTCTCGATATCCGGGTCCTGCGCAAAGACAGCGGACACCATTTGCTGGTACTTCACCATCTGGTAATACGAAGTGCCCTGCACGGCTTCCGCCTGCACGCCGAAGTTGTCGTTATCGGTGTCGGGGATGAAACCTTTGGGAACAATCACGTAGAAATAGCCCGTGGTGGCCAGTACCGCGAGAAACATGGCCAGCATCACGGGACGATGTCTCAGCACCCACCCAAGGCTGGAACCGTAAACGTGCAGCATGCCGTCGAACACCCACTCCAGGAAGCGGTACAGAAACCCGTGCCCCTCGCGCGTGGTCTCCCGCAGGAAACGGCTGCACAGCATGGGAGTCAGGCTGATCGAGACCATGCCCGAGATCAGGATGGCGGTGCAGATGGTGACGGCGAATTCGCGGAACAAACGTCCCAGGATTCCCGACATGAACAGAATGGGAATGAAGACCGCCGCCAGCGAAAGCGTCATCGACACGATGGTGAAGCCGATCTCCTTGGAACCCGTAAGCGCCGCGACGTAGGGCTTCTCACCCTTTTCGATATGCCGGATGATGTTCTCCAGCATGACGATGGCGTCGTCCACCACGAAGCCGATGGACAGAATCAGCGCCATCATCGAGATGTTGTTCATGCTGAAGTTCAGCAGGTACATCACCGAGAAGGTCCCCACTACGGCGAATGGCAGCGCCATGGCGGGGATCATAGTGGCCGAAAAGTTGCGCAGGAAGAGGAAGATCACCAGGATGACCAGCGCCAGGGTCGCGGCCATGGTGAATTGAATGTCCTGGAAAGCTTCGCGGATATTCTTGGAACGGTCGCCGCGGATAGACATGTGCACGGAGGGCGGCATTTGAGCCTGGAATACCGGCAGCAGCCGCTTGATATTGTCGGTGACCTCAATGGTGTTGCTGCCCGGCTGGCGCATCACCTGCAAGCTTACTCCGCGGGTGCCTTCGCTGCCGTATTCGCCGCCGTAGATCTTCGAGAAATTCTTGTCGTCCTCCACGCTGTCGATCACCCGCGCCACCTGGTCCAGCCGCACCGGAGCGCCGTTACGGTAGGTGACAATCAACGGCTTGTAATCCACCGCCCGCATGAGCTGGCCGTTGACCTGGACGTTGTAGGACGTGTGGGGACCGTACAAGGTGCCGGTCGGGATATTGACGTTCCAGTTGCGCAGCGCGGATTCGACTTCGTTCAGGCCGATCTGGCGGGAAGCCAGCACGTTGGGATCGACCTGCACCCGGACGGCGTATTTGGTCGCGCCGAAAACCTGCACCTGGGCCACGCCATCCACCATGGAGATGCGCTGCGCCACCATGGTCTCGGCGTATTCGTCCAGGTCGGACAGCCGCATGGTGGGGGAGGTCAGAAAGATGCTGATGATGCCAAAGTCGCCCGGATTAGCCTTGCGGAACGACGGTGGGGTGGGCATTCCGGGTGGCAATAACGGCATGGCGGCGGCAATGGCCGTCTCCACATCCACGGTGGCGCCATCGATGTCGCGGCTGAGATCGAATTGCAGCGTGATGTTGCTGGATCCCTGGCCGCTGTTGGAAATCATGGAATCCAGGCCCGCGATGCTGGTGAACTGCCGCTCCAGCGGAGTCGCCACGGCGGAGGCCATGGTGCTGGGGTTGGCACCGGGAAGGCCGGCCGAAACCGAAATCGTGGGGTAGTCGACCTGGGGTAGATCGCTCACCGGCAGCGCCCGATACGCAATCACGCCAAACAGTGCGATGCCTGCCATGAGCAGGCTGGTCGCAATGGGCCGCCGAATGAAAGTCTCCGAAATATTCATGCCGAGCCCCTCCGTGCCATCTTACCTAGACCACTCCCCGAGAAGCCGTGGGCAAATGGTTCAGATCGCCGGGTTGACAGACGAAAGCGTGTGTCCCACCTGTGGGGCAGACGCTTTCGCCTGGCAACCGATTCTTTCACGGCTTCTGAGGTTTGCGGCCCGAACATCCTGCTAGCTCTTGGTCTGTCCCTTGGGTCCGCCGTCCTCGCCGCCCTGCCGTCCACCGCCATCCTTCTGCCCACCGCCCCGTGGGCCACCGCCGCCGTCCCTCGGCCCGCCGCCTCGTTGCCCTCCACCGCCACCGCCCCGGCCGTCCCGTACCACCACGCGGCTTCCGGGGGCCAGACGCAACTGGCCTTCAGTGACCACTGTCTCGCCAGGCTCCAGGCCGGACTCCACCACCATGTCCTGATCTACGCGAGCACCGGTCGTGACCGCCCGCGATTCCACCGTACGGTCTGGCTTCACCACGTAAATGAACGATCCGTTCTGTCCCGTTTGCACAGCCTCGTTCGGCACCACCACGGCATCCCTCTGGGTGGTCAACCGCAGGATGACGCGCACAAATTCTCCGGGCCACAGCTTATGATCGCTGTTGGCAAAGGTTCCCTTCAGTTTGATGGTGCCCGTGGTCATGTCCACGGCGTTGTCCACGAAGGTCAAAACACCGGTTTCCTCGCCACCCGGGTCGTCCTGTGGACGGACCCGCACCGGGAGCTTTCCCACCGCCATGTAGGTCTTGATAGCCGTCAGTTGTGCTTCCGGCACCGCAAAGGTCACGTAAATCGGCTCCACCTGGTTGATGGTCATCAGTTCCATGCTGTTCGCCATGACCACGTTCCCCAGTTTCACGGTCAGGTTGCCGGTGCGGCCGGTGATGGGCGATTTGATGCTGGTAAAGCCAAGCTGGACGCGGGCGTTCTCCACGGTGGCCCGGCTCGCGCCGATGCTCGCCTTGGCGCTCTCGATGGCGGCCTTGTCGGCGTTTACGGCTTGAGCCACGGCATCCGCATTGGCTCGCAATTGCTCGGCTTGGTCCTTGGATATGATGCCGCTCTTGAACAACTCGGCATAGCGCGTGGCTTGGGCCTCGGCGTACTTGGCGGACGCGGCATCACGAGCCATATTCGCTTCGACCTGTCCCAGTGCGGCCTCGTCCTTCGAGAGATTGGCTTGCGCCTGGTTCAAGGCGGCGTCGAGGGGGCGGGGGTCGATGGTGAACAGTTGGTCGCCTCTCTTGACGTAATCGCCTTCGTGGAACGCGACCGTGGTCAGTTGGCCGGTGACCTGAGCCTTCACCGAAATTGTGGAGTAGGCCTCCACGTTGCCGATCACCTGGACTTCTACCGGGACGTTCTTTTGCGAGGCCAAGGCGACCGTCACGGGAACATCGCCGCCGGCGCCTTTCCGGCCGCCGCCCTTCCCGCCGCCGCCTCCGCCCGGCGCGCCGGAGGTACTCGCTCCGGAGTTCGCGCAACCGGACAACAGCACGAGCGCCAAGCCTGTAAATGACAGAATCCAAAACCTCTTTTGGATTCTCCAAGGGCCATCACACTCGTCGTGGGGATATCTAGGCATAGGACGTACATTGTACTGGCGATACGCCCATTATCAAAGTTACGCACGCCCCGGCACAATGGCTCAAAAGAGGCACAGATTTTGGAACTTTCCTGGAGTTAGAGCTTGGGCTTGGGTGGCGGCAACTCCCGCGCCTCCACCGTGTGGCTGAAGCCCACCCGGTTATGGGAGCCGTCGCAGAACGGCTTGTTTTCCGAGTGGCCACACCGGCAGAGGGAGATGACCGTCCGTCCGGCGAGTCCGAAGGCGGCGCCGCTGGGATCCACAATCTCGAATTCGCCCTCGACGCGGATGGGTCCGTTGTTGAGGGCAGTAATTTTGGCAGGCATAGGTGAGTAGGGCAGGTCCTCTCGGCCTGCCTTAACCATGCTACAGCGTATTGGCGGCGGCGTGGGGCTGCCGGCCTCGGTCGCCCCCGCCGCTATTTCAGGTGGAGTTCTTGCTCGATCCGGCTCAGCCGCGCATCCTTGCTCTTTATCGCCGCGCTCTTTATCGCCGCGCGGCTTCTTCGTCATCGCCGCGCGCAGCCCCGCCAATGCCCAGATCAAAATTCCCACTTTGATTCTGGCGCGGATTCTGATACCTTCAATAACCGTCTGGGGAAGGGACCCATCGACGGGGTCCGGGATGCGCTCATGAAACGAAAGATCTCTCTCACGATCAACGGCAAATCATACACTGACGAAGTCGAGCCTCGGCTCCTTCTGATCCACTATTTGCGCGAGGTTGCGGGCCTTACCGGCCCGCACATCGGCTGCGAAACCTCCATTTGCGGCGCCTGTACCGTCATGCTCGACGGCAGGACCGTCAAATCCTGCACTATGTTCGCCGTCCAGGCGGACGGGAGGCAGATCCTCACCATCGAGGGGTTGGCCACCGACGGCAAGCTGGACCCCATCCAGGAAGCCTTCTGGAACGAGCACGGCCTGCAATGCGGGTTCTGCACGCCGGGAATGATCCTCACCACAAAGCAACTGCTGGCGGACCACCCCAACCCCACCGATCGGGAGATCCGTCACGGCCTGGATGGCAATCTCTGCCGCTGCACCGGATATCAGCACATCGTGAACGCGGTGAAAGCGGCCGCGGCAAAGGCAGGTGCATAAACCATGGCGACCACCCTCACCAAGCCCGAAACGCTCGTCGGCAAGAGCATCCGCCGCACAGAGGATCCGCGCCTCATCACCGGCACGGCCGTCTACCTGGACGACATCAAGGTGCCTGGCATGCACCACGCCGCGATCGTGCGCAGCCAGCACGGCGCGGCGCGAATCAAAAGCATCAACACCCAGGCCGCGTTGGCACGGCCCGGCGTCGTGGCGGTCTTCACGGGGGCCGACATCAAGGATCTCGGACCCGTTCCCTGCGCGTCCTCGCTGCCCGGACTCCGCGTGCCGCACCATCACCTGCTGGCCCAGGATCGCGTGTACTACGTGGGCCACCCCATCGCCGTTGTGGTCGCCACAGACCGCTACCTGGCTGCCGACGCGGCCGACCTGGTGGAGGTGGATTACGAGCCCACCCAGGCAGTGGCCGATCCCGAAAAGGCCCTGGCCCCGGGAGCACCCGCGGTTCACCCCCAATGGCCGGACAACGTCGCGTTCACGTTCCACCAGGAGGGCGGCGACACCGCGCAGGCGTTCCGCGACGCCGAGATCGTGATGAAACAGCGCATCACCAGCCAGCGGCTGATTCCCACTTCCATCGAGACGCGCGGCGTGGTGGCGGAGTGGCGGCCGGGCGAGAAGTCGATGACCATGTACTCCTCTACCCAGATCCCGCACCTGATGCGAACGCTGGTGGCCGGGATCCTGGGGATGCCGGAAAACCATCTGCGCGTGATCACCCCCGAGGTCGGCGGCGGCTTCGGCTCCAAACTGAACGTCTATGCCGAAGAGGCTCTGATGTGCTTCATCGCCAAGCGCATCGGGAAGCCCGTGAAGTGGGTGGAATCGCGCCGCGAGAATTTCCAATGCACCATTCATGGCCGCGGCCACGTGGACTACTACGAGCTGGCCGCCAAGCGCGATGGCACCATGCTCGGCTTGAAGCTGAAGCTGATCCAGGACCTGGGGGCGTACCATCAACTCCTCACCCCGGCCATTCCCACGTTGTCGGTGCTGATGATGCCGGGACTGTACAAGTTCAAGAGCATCACGGCGGACATCATCGGAGTCTTCACCAACTGCGTCCCGACGGATGCCTACCGTGGCGCCGGCCGGCCGGAAGCCACCCACGGGATCGAGAGGATGGTGGATATCCTCGCCGCCGAGCTGAAGATGGATCCCGTGGAGATCCGGCTGAAGAACTTCGTGGGCAAGGACGAATTTCCGTACGCCACCACCACGGGCCTCATGTACGATAGCGGCAACTATGCGGCGCCCCTCCACAAGGCGCTGGCGGAGGTGGATTACGCGGCCCAGCGCAAGGAACAGGAGCAGGCGCGCGAGGCGGGGAAACTGATGGGGATCGGCATCTCGACCTACGGTGAAATCTGCGCCATCGGTCCCTCGGCAGCGATGCCGGCTGGCGGGTGGGAGAGCGCCACCGTGAAAATCGAGCCCACCGGCAAAGTCACCGTGCTGACGGGCTGCTCGCCGCACGGCCAAGGCGAGGAGACCACTTTCGCCCAGGTGGTGGCCGACGAACTGGGAGTCGATCTCAACGACGTACTGGTGGTGCACGGCGACACGTCCGTGGTGCAGTACGGCATCGGCACATTCGGCAGCCGCGGGACGGCGGTGGGCGGCGCGGCGCTCTTCTACGCGCTGCAGGAGCTCAAGGCCAAGATCAGGAAATTCGGCGTCATGCTGCTGGGAACCGAAGACGTCTCACTGGTCGGCGGCTCCTGCGTCGATCAGCAAACCGGGAAGTCGGTTTCCTTCGGGGAGATGGCGGTGGCGGCATACCATGCCAAGACCCTGCCGCCCAACACCCAGCCGGGCCTGGTGGCGACGCACTTCTGGGAACCGCCCAATTTCACCTTCCCGTTCGGCGCGCACATCGTGGTGACGGAGGTGGACCGCGATACCGGGCGGATTCAAATTCGCCGCTACGTGGCGGTGGACGATTGCGGCAAGATCATCAACCCGCTCCTGGTGGCCGGCCAGGTGCACGGCGGCGTGGCGCAGGGGCTCGGCCAGGCGCTGTGGGAGGAGGCCGTCTATGACGACAATGGCCAGCTCGTCACCGGCGAGCTGACGGACTACGCGCTCCCCAAGGCGGCCTTCATGCCGTTCATCGAGAGCAGCCACACGGAAACACCCTCGCCCGTGAACCCGCTCGGGGTGAAAGGCGTGGGAGAGGCGGGAACCATCGGCTGTTCGCCCGCCGTAGTCAACTCGGTGGTGGATGCGCTATCGACGTTGGGCGTGCGGCATATCGACATGCCGCTCACGCCGGAAAAGATCTGGAAGCTCATTCAAGCAGGGCAGGCTGGGGTACCCTCCGGGTCGCCTGCCACAGGAGGCCGCGCATGATTCCCCAATCCTTCGATTACACCGCTCCCCAAACACTTCAGGAGGCGCTCGCGCTGCTCGAAGGCGGCGAGCGCAAGATCCTGGCCGGCGGCATGAGCCTGATCCCGCTGATGAAGCTGCGGCTGGCCTCGCCGGCCGAGGTGGTAGATCTCGGCCGCGTGCCGAATCTTAACGGCATCACCGAAAGCGATGGCGTGGTGCGTATCGGCGCCATGGCCACACACCACGCGGTGGAAACCTCGCCGGTGATTCGCGCCCGTTGCCCGCTGCTGGCGGAGACGGCCAGCCACATCGGCGACGTCCAGGTGCGCAACGTGGGAACCATGGGAGGCAGCATCGCGCACGCCGATCCCGCTGCGGACTATCCCGCGGCGTTGGTGGCGATGGAAGCGCAGATTCGGCTGGTATCGGCGCATTCCGACCGGACCGTAGCGGCTGCGGACTTCTTCCAGGATGCGTTTACCACCTCGATTGAGCCGGGCGAGATGGTGGTCGATGTCGCGGTGCCCGTGGAGGAATCGAGCGAAGGCTCCTGCTATGAGAAGGTCGCCCATCCGGCGTCCGGCTTCGCCGTGGTGGGCATCGCTGCGCGCATCAAGAAGAGCGGGGACCGGATCGCGATGGCGCGGATCGGCGTGACTGGCCTTGGTGCGCACGCATTTCGCGATCGGGGGGCGGAACAACTGCTCGAAAGCGGAGCTTCGATTGCCGATGCAGCCGCCGTGGTGGGAGAAGCCGAGCAGCCGAATTCGGACCTCTACGCCTCCGGCGACTATCGGCGCCACCTCGCCCGCGTGCATGCGGCGCGCGCGTTGGTGGTGGCCCTGTCGAGGGCCTCGTGAAGGTTTCCGGGGCTTACTCCGTCGCACTCCCGCAGGAGCGCGCCTATGCGCTCCTGCAGGACCCCGCGATCCTCGCGAAGTGTATGCCGGGCTGCGAAGCGCTGGACTGGGTGGCCGAGAATGAATACGCCATGCGCATGAAGATGGTGCTGGCGAGCGTTTCCGGCCAGTTTGCGGGAAAGGTGAGAATCACCGAGGCGAATCCCCCAACAAGTTTCCGCCTGCTGGTGGAAGGCTCTGGCAAGATCGGGTTCATGAAGGGCGAGGGACTGCTGAACCTGTCGGCCGGCGACGGCTGCACCAGCGTGCAGTATGATGGCGACGTGCAGGTAGGCGGCACCATCGCCGGCGTCGGCCAGCGATTGCTGGACACCACGGCTCGCATGCTGATCAAGCGCTTCTTCGACAAGCTGGCCGGTGAGGCGGCGCAGGTTGAGGTCAATAGACTCGCCGCCGACTGAATCCCGGTAGCGGATAATGGGGAAGGGAATTGGATATGGCAACCACGACGACCATGAGCGGCGCGGCTTTCGATCAACTGCCGTACGAGGAAGGCCGCAGTTTGGAATTGCTCCGGGGAGAGGTTATCGAAGTGCCCAGTCCGACACCACGACACCAGCGCATCGCCGGCACCCTCTTTTCGAGTCTAGACGGCTATCTTGACCGCGAACCCATAGGGGAGGTGCTTCTGGAGAGCGAGTTCGCGCTCGGAGAGGACGACCGTCTTCGTCCCGACATCGCCATTCTGCTAGGCAAGCACTGGGATTCCATCGATCTGGATAAGTCGCCGATCCCCATGGCGCCGGACATCGCTGTGGAGGTGATCTCTCCTAGTGAGCGCGCCGACAACAGCCAGCGCAAGGTCGACACGTATCTCGCCGCGGGTACGAAGGAAGTGTGGCAATTCTGGCCATCCAGGCAGAAGCTTTTGGTTTACCGGGGCCTCAAGACCATTACGCCGCTGGATATTGAGGATACTTTAGAGACGCCCTTGCTGCCGGGCTGGGAGATCTCAGTCCGCAGGGCCTTCAGCGTCCGCCGGGAACGTCGCGGGAGATCTTGAGATGGGAACCACCACCGCCATGAGCGGCGCGGCATTCGATCAATTGCCGTACGAGGAAGGGAGCAGTTTGGAATTGCTCCAGGGAGAACTGATCGAAGTGTCCAGCCCAACACCCAGACATCAGCGTATCGTCAATAAGCTCATTGTGAGTTTAGGCGAGTACTTTCGTGGCGAAACTCGCGGGGAGACGCTTCAGGACAGCGAGTTTGCACTAGGAGAGGCGGACCGTCTCCGTCCCGACTTAGCCATCCTGCTGGCCGAACATTCGGCGTCTGTCGATGAGAATGAGAATAAGACTCCGATCCCCTTTGCGCCGGACATCGCCGTGGAAGTGATCTCTCCCAGCGAGCGGGCGACCGATACCATGGGCAAGGTTTGGATATATCTCGATGCAGGTACGCAGGAAGTGTGGCAATTCCAACCCGCTAGTGAAAAGGTTCTGGTTTACCGGGGCTTGAAGTCGATCATCGCCCTGGGTGTCGGCGAAAGCCTCAGCACCCCGTTGCTCCCAGGTCTGGAGATCCCAGTAAGAGACATCTTCCGCACGAAACGACAGCGGTGATCATGCCCCTCTCCCGGATTTTGGACTCCGAAGACCCCTCCCTCTACGATGTCTACTCCAAAGCCCCCGGTCCCCAGGGCTCCCTGCCCATCACCCCCGAGATGCTCCTCGAGCGGCCTTCCGGCGATCTTTTCGGCTGGAGCCAGAATGCCGGCATGGGTTGGGATTCCGCGACGCTTGGCGGCAAGGAGTTTCTGATCCTCAGCACGCACGGCGGGATTCGCGCTGCGGATGGAACACCGGTCGCGCTGGGCTTTCACACCGGCCATTGGGAGGTCGGCCTGCTCATGGATGCCGCAGCCAAGGAACTGAAGTCGCTCGGGGCTGTCCCCTTCGCTGCCTACTGCACGGATCCGTGCGACGGCCGCACCCAAGGGACCGCCGGCATGTTCGATTCACTGCCCTATCGCAACGACGCGGCCTCCGTGTTCGGGCGCCTGATCCGGTCGCTGCCCACACGCAGCGGCGTGATCGGCATCGCCACTTGCGACAAGGGACTGCCGGCCATGATGATGGCGCTCGCGGGAACCCGCGGGCTGCCCTGCGTGCTGGTCCCCGGCGGCGTCTCCCTGCTGGCTGAGGAGGGCGAGGACGCCGGCAAGATCCAATCCGCGGGTGCGCGCTTCGCACACGGGCAGATGACGCTGGAGGCCGCAGCCGAAGGGCTCTGCCGCGCCTGCGCCACGCCCGGCGGAGGCTGCCAGTTCCTGGGCACCGCGGCGACCGCCCAGGTGGTCGGGGAAGCGCTTGGCATGGCCCTGCCCCACTCCGCCCTGGCGCCCTCCGGGCATCCCATCTGGCTTGACATGGCGCGCCGATCTGCGCGCGCCGCGCTGGCACTCGAGGCGCGCGGCATCACCATGAAAGACATCCTCACCGCGGGTGCGCTGCGCAACGCCATGGTGTTGCATGCGGCCTTCGGAGGCTCCACCAATCTCATTTTGCACCTGCCGGCGATCGCGCATGCCGCCGGGCTGGTCCGTCCCACGGTGGATGACTGGACTCGTGTGAACCGCCAGACACCGCGCCTGGTGGACGCCCTGCCGAATGGGCCGCGCATGCACCCTACCGTGCAGGTGTTCCTTGCGGGCGGCGTTCCCGAGGTGATGCTGCATCTGCGGCGCGCGGGCTTGCTGGAGACGGACCTGCTCACGGTGAGCGGCGAAACGCTCGGCGCGGTCCTCGATTGGTGGGAGCAGTCGGAACGGCGCGTAGCGTTGCGGCGCGTCCTGCGCGAGCGCGATGGCGTCGATCCCGATGACGTCATCATGGACGCGGACAGCGCCCGGCAGCGGGGCCTCACGTCTACCGTCACGTTCCCCAAGGGCAATCTGGCGCCGGGGGGTTCGGTCATCAAAAGCACGGCCATCGATCCGAGCGTGGTGGATGCCGGCGGCGTCTACCGCAAGACCGGGCCGGCGCGCGTGTTCCGCACCGAGAAGGAGGCGGTGGCAGCCATCAAGAACCACGCCATCCAGCCCGGCGACGTGCTGGTGTTGATGTGCCGCGGACCGATGGGCTCCGGGATGGAGGAGATCTTCAGCATCACGTCGGCGCTGCGCTACATCGACTTCGGCAAACACGTTGCCGTCATCACGGATGCGCGTTTCAGCGGCGTCTCCACGGGAGCCTGCATCGGCCATGTGACACCCGAGGCGCTGGCGGGCGGGCCGATCGGTAAGCTTCGAGAGGGAGATCTCATCGAGATCGTGATCGACCGCGGGAAGCTCGAGGGCTCGGTGAACCTGGTAGTCGGGGGGAGCATCGAGGAAGGCACGCGACTGTTGGCTTCCCGGCCGCTGCGCGAGGACCTTGCACCCGACCCGGAATTGCCGGCGGCAACCCGCCTGTGGGCCGCTCTCCAGGATGTGAGCGGGGGTACCTGGGGAGGCTGCGTGTTCGATCCGGACGCAATTGTCAAGAAGCTGCAATAGGCGTGCCGGCCGGCCCGGCGAAGACGCGCTCCATCGGAGCCGCAACCGCAGAGAAAGCTGTGAAAGGAATCGCCCGCAAGCGGGCGAGGCAGGCGAAAGCGCCTGCCCCACCGTGGGAGCTCCCTGGAGAGCGAAATGAACCAGAAGTTCGGCGACTTGCATGGCGAGATGCGCCAGGAATTCTCGGACATTCGTGGAACGCTCGACCGCATGGCAACGCGCCTGGACAAAATCGCCGCGGGCGCCCACTACGTGACGCGCCTGGTCGAGTGGTCGGAAAAGCAAGATCAGTTCCAAATAGACACCCAGCGGCGGTTGACGGAACTGGAAACGCGGATTAGAAAACTGGAACAACACTGACCTCGACGGACAGATTTAACCCGCCTAAGAATCCCACCGTTCTTTGATTGTTACCCGAAGGTCCTGGGAAACGTAGACACAAAACCCTGTACCTGATGGCACGAAGGTCCCGGTTGGTGTATGATGCTTTGGTGAGTTTGCGGACACTTCTTGCGTTCGTGAAATGTTTCCACACCTCGATGCACCATAGTTTCGGCGTCGATTCGTACGTTTCGACGCCCTGTTTTCCACCACAATTTGTCAAGGAGAGCACCAATGCGCCTTTGTTACAGACTGCTGCCGCTCAGCCTGGTAGCCAGTCTGGGTTTCGCTCAGTTAACGATGGACCAGAAGGTCTCCGATTTTCAGGCCCTCTCAGCGTTGTACGCGAAGCGCTATGGCCCCTATGAATGGAAGCGGGATGCGATCGGTTTCGATCTTTTCAAAATTGCGCCCTGGCTGGCCCAGGTTCAGGCGACCACGAACGATCTGGACTTTTACGAAGTCATGTCCAGCTACGTCTCCAGCCTCAACGATGCCCATGACGTGTACGAACTACCGACGAATTTTGCGGCCAACCTGAACTTCGGGGTAGACATCTACGACGGGAAGCTGCTGGTCGATTTTATCAACCGCAGTCGGCTCCCCGCATCCGAGTTTCAGTTCGTGATCGGCTACGAGCTGGTGTCGATTGACGGGCAGGATGCCAACAAACTGCTGGATGGACTGCTGAAGTACGAGATCGCCGCCAACCCACGAAGCACACGGCGGCTGGCGGCGCAACTCCTGACCTACCGGCCGGAGGTGTTGATGCCGCATGCCGCCAACGTACCGGAGATCTCGACGGTAGTGTTCCGCCGTCCCGACGGAGGTCAGGAAACTTATCGAATCCCGTGGACGAAATCGGGATTGTCGCTGACCACGGTGGGCACCTACACCACGCCCACGTCGTTTGTCGGCCACGGGACGCGCGGCATCTCGCCAGCGGACAACCCGGTCGCCCCAGTGCCCACCGACGATCCACCCGACTACATGAAGGTGCTGGCCCGGCTACAGAATTGCCTGCTCCCAGATAAAGCCGTAAACGGATTTGGCGGTTTGACGCCGATTTTCGTCGCGTCCCTGCCATCGACTTTCGTTCAGCGGCTGGGAAAAACCTTCACCGATCCCTTCTATTCCGGGGTGTTCACGGCGGGCGGATTCAAGATCGGTTTCATCCGTATCCCGAGCTACGCGCCGCTGAACCAGACCACCGCCTTGACCGCTTTTCAAACCGAGATCGCTTACTTTCAAGCCAATACCGATGGACTGGTGGTGGACGAGATGCGCAATCCTGGCGGGAGTGTGAGCTACCTGAACCTTATTGTGAGCCTGCTGATGCCGAACACGTGGCGCAGCATCCCCTTCGCCTTGCGGGCGACATCCGAGTTGGTTGTTGCGATATCGAGCGCGTATGAATCGGCGAAGGCGCAAGGCGCCCCGCAAAGCATTCTCGATCTTTTGGCCGCGCTCAAAACCGCGATCCTGACGGCCAACGACCAGATGCGCGGCGATACCGTTCCCATTCCTCTCGACGATGTTACCATCGACCGCAGTCCGGCCTTGGATTCGAAAGGAAACGTGATTGCATACACCAAGCCGCTCATGGTCCTGATCGACGAGATGAGCGCGTCTGGCGGCGACGCTTTTGCGGCCACCATTCAGGACAACGCACGCGGACCGCTTTTCGGGTGGCGCACCATGGGGGCCGGCGGGAATGTGGAAGACTGGGAGGCTGGCACTTACTCGCTCGGCATCGCGTCGGTGACCGAATCGCTCATGATCCGGAAGAATCCGGTCGTGACCACGGACTATCCCACGGCGCCTTACGTGGAGAACATCGGCGTCCGCCCGGACATCCAGGTGGACTACATGACACGCGACAATCTGACGCAAAACGGCAAGCCCTTCGTGGACGCCTTCGTTGCGGCGATGGTCGCTCAGCTCCAGAAAGGAAATTAGGAGGCCAGCACCCATGAGAAAACTAATCTTCACCCTGGTTCTTATCTCGGCTTCGTCCGTTGTCGACGCGCAGAACCTGACGCCGGCCCAGAAGGATGCCGACTTCCGGTACCTGGCGAGTCTGTATTCGACCTATTACGCTCCCATCGCCTGGAAGAAACAACTCTTCAACTTCGATGCGCTAAACATCAAGACATGGCTGGCTCAGGTGGCCCAGACCAAGACGGACCTGGACTTCTACGAGCTGGAGGTGGCGTATGTCGCAAGCCTGAATGACACCCACGACCAGTTCTCGCTGTTTTCCGATTTCGTGGCGAGACTCGGGTTCACGACCGACGTGTACGACGGCGTGTTGCTCATCGATTCCCTGAACCGCACACAACTGCCGGCGGCCACCTATCCGTTCACCACCGGGGACCAGCTTATTTCGGTGGACGGCGTGGATGTCCAAAAGCTGCTTCAGGATTACGCCAAGTACGCCCCCTGGGAGAATCCCATTTCGATCAAGCGCCTGGCGGCGGCGCGGATCACGATCCGCCCGCAATCTGTCATGCCGCATGCCACGGACGTGCTCATCAGCAAGACCGCCTCAGTGGTCATCAAGCGGCAAAATGGGAACACCGAGACCTATACGATTCCATGGGTAACTTCGGGCACACCCATCGAAGTCGGCCCGGTGCCATCACCGAAGTCCGTAGCCGCGCGGGCCCAAGCGTCGCCTGCGACTGATTCGGATGAGCCCGACTATATGACCGAGTTGCGGAACGCCCAGTGGTCGGGCGTCCTGGACCCGGACAATGTGGGGCTCAACGGACTCGGAAGCCGAAGTCCGATTTTTGTGGGCGTCCTTACCCCAACGGCAACCAATTTCACGCGCCGCCTGGGTGGAGCCACCGCCGATTTCTACTATTCGGGCACGTTCAAATACGATGAGCTCACCATCGGGTACATCCGGATTCCCAACTATGGACCACCCTCCACCTCGGTAGCCTTGACGCAGTTCGAGCAGGAGCTGGCGTTCATGAGCGCCAATACCGACGGCCTGATTGTCGACGAAATGCGGAACAACGGCGGGAACCTGTGCTTCGGCGAGAACATCGCAGCCAGGTTGATTCCCTACCAGTTCCGCGCGACCGGTTTTCAGTTGCGTCCCTTCTTCAGCAGAATCATCAGCTTCTACAACTCGATGATCAATGCGATCAATGCCGGCGCTCCTCAACAGATCATCGATCAGTACCGCTCGCTGTTCCAGGCGATGCTGACGGCCAACCAGCAGGGCAAGACGCTAACCGATTCGCTACCGCTCTGCACCTCCAGTTTGACGCGGGATCCCCTGCTGGACAGCAAAGGAAACCTGATCGCCTATCAGAAGCCGGTGATGATGCTGGTCGACGAATTCTCCCTTTCCACCGCGGATTCCGTGCCGTCCATGTTCCAGGACGCGGGACGCGGCCCACTGTTCGGAATGAGGACCAACGGCGCCGGCGGGAACAACACCACCTTCGATGCCGGGTCATACGCGGAAGGTACTGCCGGGATGACGCTGGCATTGCAGACCCGCAAGAACCCCGTCGCCGTCACGGGCTATCCACGTACCATTTACATTGAAAACGTGGGAATCCAGCCGGACATTCCTTCGGACTACATGACGAAGGACAATCTGCTCCAGAACGGCGCGCCCTTTGTCAGCAGTTTCCTGCAGCACATGGCGGCCGAGATTCGCGCGAGGAAGTGACGAAGTGACACGGGCATTCTTGCCTGTGTGCCTTGTTTGGGCAGTCTAGGGCTGCCCCAGGCTCGTCGAGAAAATCGCGCGTCCCACACAAACACAGGCAAGGATGCCCGTGTCACAGGGTTGCGGCGTGACACGCGCGAAGCTCGCAGCGGGGAAACCACGCAGCCAGCGGGGCGATGCACATCAACATCGGCGCCGCCATGGCAGGCATCGCCCGATCGGATTCGCGTCACCCATGTTGGAATTCGGAGAGTACCGGCCCGTTTTGCGATGAGCATCCTGGCATACGGAACGGCGCGCCCGTTGCCGGCGGTTTCCCTCGACATTGCGAATCCAGATCACGCGTCGCGTTGTCGGCCACAACCGGACAGGTTCGGCCGCTCCTTGGGTGCTGTGGGCTAATCCGGCAGTTCCGGGTATGAAAGTCGAATAGCGATTGTCACAGGAAGTCAAAGGGCGCACACTTAAATCAGGAGCCCAAAATGGAGGGCTTGGTCTATAGTTGGACGTTGGAGTAGCGCTATGAAAATCTGGACAGTTTACGGGGCTCGCGCCCTGGTGTTGTTGTGGGCCGGATTCTGGATCTTCTTCTTCGTAGGATCGGCGGTCGTCGAGGGCGCATCCGGCCTTGTAATGGTGATCGGGGCAGCAGTGCTCCTGCTATTCGCGATCCTGGCGCTGGTCCCTTGGCGTTGGGAAGGGACCGGAGGCCTTCTGCTCGTGGTCACGGGTTTGTTAGCTGGAGTGACATATGCGATCGCCTCGGCTGCGATCGTCAGGAGCGACGGGTCGCCACTCCCTCTTGCTGTCCGCGCGATCACGACTGTCGTTTTCACTGTACCGCCGCTGGTGGCCGGGATTCTCTTCCTGGTACATCATCGGTCTTTGACCGCCCGGGCCTGAGGTCTATCCCGCTGCGCGGCGTAACCGGTCCAGCACCCCGGCCCATTCGGCCGTTTCGGGCGGTTGCTCCACGGCAATCCAATCCAGCCGCTCGACATCCAGCCGGTGCAGTGTTTCATATAGAACTGCGGCGTACTCCAGCGGGTCTGCCGGCATTTCCTCCCCGATCCGCAGCCACGCGCCGTGGCCTTCGGGCGGACCCTGTCCGGGTCGCAGCAAGTAGAGCGGTGTGGCCGGCCGGTAATGACGCGCATGCATCCCGGGCGACGCGTGCGGCCCCGCCTCAGGCGCCGTCGCCACTTCCACCGCGCCGATGAGCGCCTCGATCTCCGGCAGCGGAATCACACCCGGACGCAGCAGCAACGGGCGATCTACCAGCGACAGCACGGTCGATTCGATGCCCACGCGCGCCGGTCCTCCGTCGAGCACATAGTCGGCGAGCCCCTCCGGCACGTGCGCCGCGCAGGTGGGAGAGAGTTCCGTAAACCGGTTGGCGCTGGGCGCCGCGATCGGCACGCCCGCCGTACGAATCAGCTCCAGCGCCAACGGGTGCGCCGGCATGCGCAACGCGACCGTTGGCAAACCGGCAGTCACCACATCGGGAATCTCCGCGCGCTTGAGAACCACCAGGGTCAGCGGACCCGGCCAGTAACGCCGCGCCAGCACCTCGGCGGCATCCGGCCAGATCGACGCCAGCCCGCGGGCCATCTCGATGGAATCCACGTGTACGATCAGCGGGCTGGTCCGTGGCCGTCCTTTGGCTGCGAAAATCCGTTCCACCGCCGCCCGATCCAGCGCGTTCGCACCCAGCCCGTACACTGTCTCGGTGGGAAACGCCACCAGCCGGCCGGCGCGGATCAAGCGGGCGGCGTGGGCTATGTTCCCCTCCCCGCGGCTCACTCCGGACTCTCGTCCTTGTCGTCGCCCGCTGTCTTTCCGGTCTTGCGCCAAACCAGCCAGGCGTGGATCAGGGGCTCCAGGTCGCCTTCCAGCACGCGGTCCACGTCGCCCAGCGACAGCTTGCTGCGCAGATCCTTCACCAGCCGGTACGGCGCCAACACGTAGTTGCGGATCTGGCTGCCGAAGTTGATTTCGAGCTTGGCATCCTCGGTCTTGCGCGTTTCCACGCGCTTCTTCTCCAGTTCGTGCTCGTAGAGCCGCGCGCGGAGCTGCTTCATGGCGGTGTCGCGGTTCTTGTGCTGCGACCGCTCGTTCTGGCACTGCACCACGATGTTGGTGGGGAAGTGCGTGATCCGCACCGCCGAGTCCGTCATGTTGACGTGCTGGCCGCCGGCGCCCGACGCGCGGAAAGTATCGATGCGCAGGTCTTCCAGCTTGATATCGATTTTGATCTCGTCATCCACTTGCGGATAGACGAACACCGAGGCGAACGACGTATGCCGCCGCGCGTTGGCATCGAACGGCGAAATGCGCACCAGGCGATGCACTCCGATTTCAGATTGCAGCAGGCCGTACACGTTCTCACCGTTGACCTCGAAAGTCGCCGACTTGATGCCCGCGCCTTCGCCTTCCAGGCGGTCCGTCACCACGGTTTGGAATTTCTCGCGCTCGGCCCAACGCAAATACATGCGCAGCAGCATCTCGGCCCAGTCCTGGCTCTCGGTACCGCCCGCGCCGGGGTGTATGGTCACGATGGCGCTGCGCGCGGCGTTTTCCCCGGAAAGCAGCATGGCCGTCTCCAGCCGCTCGAGCAACTCGGCGTACGTCTTCATGTCGCGCTCGATGTCGCTCTGGACCGGTTCGCCCTCACGCGCCAGCTCGAACAGCGTATCGAGGTCGTCGGTCATCCCGCGGATGCGCTCATCGTTGCCGATGGACTCTTCCAGGCGCTTGCGGTCCTGCATCACCTTCTGGCTTTTTTCAGGCTGGTTCCAGAAGTCCGGCGCGGAGATCTGTTCTTCGGTTTTGCTTAGTTTCTGTTTCTGCGCAGGGGCGTCAAAGATACCTCCGGACGGCCAGGGCCTGCTCGCGGAGGGGCTGATATGCGCGTTCTAACTCTTCTAAGGTCATGGGGGTTCAGTTCAATTCTAACAAATAGCCGCGGGCGTACCAATCAGGCCGGCAAGCGCTCCCCAGTGCGTGCCAGCTTCCGGCTCGCGGCCAGATCTCGCAGGCCTGAGGTGAACACTCCCACGGCGTAGAGCGTCAAAATCCACGAGATGGCGCCGTAGTCTGTCGCGCCGAATGCCGAATGAAGCTTCGCCCAGCGCGCCGCGTGGGGGTACAAGTTCGCCAAGAACACACCGTAGACTATTCCCATGATGGCATGCATTACTCTTTCGCCGGCCGGGAGCCCTCGCGTGCGGTCCTCTTCCAGGAAATCGGCGAGTGTCGCCCACACCTCAAAGAGCAGGATAGCGGCCAGCGGCCAGACCCACAGACCGTTCCACGTAGTCCAGGCCAGCGTCGCGAACACGATGGTGTAGGCGAAGTCCCGCACAGCATGCAGGCGCAATTCGCTCGCGGCGGTCGGCTTGCTCGGCAGGCGGAGCCGCCACTCGTGGTAGTAGAGGGTATCGAACGCGCCCAGCGCGCCCAGCAGCACCAGAAAGTACAGCGTAGTCTTCATGACTTCAGGGTCATCACTCCGCGATACCAGCCGACATGCGCAATCTTGACCTCGACCTCCCACGATGTCTCCCCGCCGTGCGCCAATGCCTCAACTCGCAGGGGGACGGGTATCCCCCAGACTTCCGCCCGCCGCGAATCGAACCTCAAACCGTCTTCGCACGCGCGAATCCGGAAAGCGATGCGCAACGGTCCTGCCTTCTCCACGAGAAGGCCTCCCGCTGCCCATTGCGTGGAACTGCGCACGATGCCGCCGAACGAGCGCGTCCACGTTTCTTCGTCCTCGGTAGCGAGGACGTCCAGTCTCACCGGCACATGCTCGCCTTCCGGCGGGAATCCCACCAGCCATGCCAGGAAGGCGCTATGCCGGCGGATCG
The DNA here is from genome assembly GCA_020073365.1 of Terriglobia bacterium. GTDB lineage: Bacteria > Acidobacteriota > Terriglobia > Bryobacterales > Bryobacteraceae > JAIQFL01. Next base: position 21,805 of record JAIQFL010000001.1, read on the forward strand.
ACAGCGTGCCGGCAGCGCGACGTTGGCCCGGCGCGGAGTGAAACACGCGCAGAACGGCCGGCAGTTTTTCGAAGTCCTCTTCAAGCAGCGCGCGATAAATCATGCGAGGTCCTTCGCAGCCACACGAAATAAGCCACAAAAAAAGGCAGCCACACGAAATCGTTGAACACGTTGGTCCACATGGTTCGGAGGGGAAGCCCGGTGGTAATCACCGTCCAGAACCAGCCGATCGGCCCCAGCACCTTGCCTAGGAAGCCGATGACCACGATTTGTGGATATCGGCGCGGCTCGAATGACACTACCCAGTAGCCGTATCCGTACAAGCCGATACACATGCCCAGGCCGCTCATCACGAAAGGGTAGTTGATGCGCGGCAGGTGAAACAGGTCGAACCAGAGGTTCGGAAAGAGAACGACCGCCGATCCCCAGCAGATGTTATAGACCGCCGCCACGCGGAAGACTCGCACAAGCAGTGTTTCCAGCGACTGGTTGGTCATGACCTGAAATCAATTGTCGCGCAATATCAGACGACGATCCGATGTGCGGGTTCTGTTTCTTCATGCCGTTACCTCGTCACGTCAACTCCAGCAGGTACCCCGTCTTTCCGACATTCCATGCCTGCGTCCTGCCCATCCGGACAGCAACGCCCTCGGCTTCATGGATGTGCCCGCAGAAAAAGTAGGTGGGCTGGTATTTCTGAATGAAATCGCGGACGGCCGTGGAGCCGGCGTGCAGCCCGTCGCGGACCCGGTCGAGCGCGGTGCCATAGGGCGGCGCGTGACAGACCAGCACCAGCGGATCCAGTTCGGCGAAGCGCTGCAAGCGGTCGGCCAGTTGCGGCTCGCTGTATTCGCCGGGGGTGTTGAAGGGGGTGGGGCTGGAATAACCCAGCCCGGCAACGTGCCACTCACCCACCTGGAAGTGGCGTTCGTGGAGATTGTGCAATCCGTAGCGCGCGCACATGCCCGCCACCTGGTCGGCCGATTCGTGGTTGCCGGGGAGCACGTAGACCTTGTCGCCGCGGGCCTGCAGAATCTCCCCGCACCGTTCGATGCCTTTCGACCACGTAACCTGGTCGCCGGCGGCAATATAGTAATCAGCCTCCACGCCGAGCAGGTGTTCGAGCGTCTTCCAATTGTTATGGATATCCGAAAAGATCAATAGCCTCAATGTCTGCATAGTAACGCATGACCGGTATACTACGTAGGCAGGTAGTGAGGCCGGTCCTCGACCGGTGGGACAGACGATCGCCTTTTGTCGTCTGTCGGCAGCTTTAGCCGGTTCGGGCAGGTCAACACCTACAGGTATGAGCGAGTACGATAGCGAACTTTCCAAAATCGTCGCGGAGCTGAACCGCGCGGCGCCCAGCCAGAAATCCGCCGGGGCGCGAATCCCGCAATCCACCGCGTCGCTGGACCAATTGCTGCAAGCGGCGGCGAACCGCAACGCCTCCGATGTGCTCCTGATCGTGGGCGCGCCGGCCATGCTGCGGATCAACGGCGTGCTGGCCACCGGCGGCGCAGCCGCGCTCGATCCGGACGATGTGCGCAGCCTGGTCCTGCCCCTGCTCGAGCCGGCCCAACTGGAAGAATTGCAGAAGAAGAAGTCGGTGGACCTGAGCTTCATGCGCGAGAACCTCGGCCGCTTCCGCATCAACCTCCACCATCAGCGCGGCACGCTGGCGGCCAGCATCCGGCTGCTGCCCTCGCGCATTCCATCTCTCGAATCGCTGCACCTGCCCGCTTCGCTTGCCAAGCTGGCCGAACGGCGGCAGGGGCTGGTCCTGGTGACCGGGCCCACGGGATGCGGCAAGACATCCACCCTGGCGGCGCTCATCGATATCGTCAATACCCGGCGGGCGGCGCACGTGGTCACCATCGAAGATCCCATCGAATATCAGCACTCCAACCGCAGCGCCATCATCGAGCAGATTGAGGTGGGACGCGATACGCCCGATTTCGCGGTCACGCTGCGCAGCATCATGCGCCAGACGCCGGACGTAATCCTGGTGGGCGAAATGCGTGACGCCGAGACCATGGCGACCGCCCTTACCGCCGCGGAGACCGGGCACCTGGTGCTCTCCACGCTCCACACCAACGACGCCGTCCAGGCCGTGAGCCGCATCCTGGATTCTTTCCCCAGCGCCAATCAGCCGCAGATCCGCCAACAGATGTCGCTGGCGCTGGCGGCCGTTCTCGCGCAGCAACTGGTGCCGGGGCTCGATGGCGTATCGCGCTGGCCCGCCACCGAAATCATGATCGCCACCGATGCCGTACGCGCGCTGGTCCGCAAAGGCGAGGATCACCAGCTTCGTTCGCAGATTTCCGTCGGCCGTACGGAAGGGATGATGACGATGGAGCAGTCGCTGGCCGAACTGGTGCGGGTGGGCCGCATCACACGCGATACGGCCCACGCCCACTGCTTCAGAAGCGACGATCTGCAGCGATACATGAGCGGCTGATGGTGGGCATCACCGGCCGGACGCCTCGAAGCCCAGGTGCCAGCCGAGCTTTTGGGGATCGAACCAGGAGACAGCGGCGCCGAACCAGCGCGTCTTGGAGGCCGCGTGGTAACGGGTGGACCGGCTCGCGCCCAGAACAAACGCGCAAGGAGCCTCGCCAAACCGATCGAGGCGCTCGCTGAGCCAGGAATCCTGCGTCAACGGTTGCGCCAGCACCACGGGGAGTCCGCCTATCAGGGCGAGATAGGCCCCGAAGGTCTTGTCCACCTGCCTGATGGGCTCCGGCAGACCGTAAGCCTGGCGGTATCGCTTGATGCCCTCGTCGAGGTCGCGTACCGCAATCACCACTTTGGCGATGCCCGTGAAATCCCGGACCGCCGGCTTGCCTTGCGGAAAGGCCCGCTGGTCCCGTGGCGTGAAATCGTGAATGAGGAATGGAAAAAAGGCGCCGCGCGTCCCCGTGCCGATGTCGGAGGTTTCCCACTCCAGGCGCACGCCGTCCGGCCGCTGCCGGCCGCTACGCACGGGCGGCGCGACTGGGACGCCGGCCGCCCGCAGGCGCTGCACCTCCGCCGCGATGTCCTTTTCGCCCACCGCCCAGGCGCACGGACCGCCATTTCCTTTGAGGAATTTGGTCCATTCGTGCTGATCCGCCTTCTGGGGATCGGCATCCGGCTGGAGGCCCATCAGCTCCAGATACGACCCGTCAGGGAGACTAACCAGCGCCATCTCGGTAGTCCGGTTCGTGTGTGGGCCGCCATAGACGCTGGGAATCCCCACGGCGGAGAGATCGGCCTGCATTTTCTTGATGTCGCTCCCCGCGACGGTGACGTGGTCGATCTTGAGGTCCACGGCGAAGAGCAGCGCCGGAAGCAGCGGGAACAGCCAGGCACAACGCATAGTCAGATTTTGACGCAGTACCGGCTCCCATGGCCAGCCCGCTTTGCTGGCGATGCTACGGTAGGATCGTTGTAATGGTCCGCTTCGGCACCTGCCCCACCGGGATCCTGGCCACTTCCGGGCGGAATGCGCGGCCAGAAAAAGGAACTAAGTCCCGGTGGCGGAGAAACATAGATAGCCTTGTGATGCGTCTACTCATAGCCCTACTTCTGCTGGGTCCGGGTCTCCTCTCCGCGGCCCAGCATAACGGTTCGGTACGGGCCGCCGATCAGTTCATCCCCGGAGCTACTGTGACGGCCCGAAACGGGGCCGCCAAGGTGGTCGCCTACACGGATGAGACTGGCCGCTACGTGCTGGACCTGGCGCCTGGCGTGTGGGATCTTCAGATCGACATGTTCGGGTTTTCGCCCCTGCGTGCCCAGATCACCATGGGAGCGGAGGCGAACAGCAGGGACTGGACGCTGGAAATGCCGCGTCCCGGTGCGCCGCCTGCTATAGCTGAGGGTAAGGGAGAAGCCGCCACGGCGGTGAAGACTCCGGCTGATGGCAAAGATTCAGGAAAGCCGGCCGCGGGGCCGTCCCCAGGGGGGACCCCGGACCAGGGGGTCCGCCCCACAATGAGAGCAGCAACAACGACGCCCCCGAGGAATCCCAACAGAGGTACAGGTCAGGGTGGCAATCGACCGTACGGCCAGCCGGGACGATTCGGGCAGGGGCGGGACGCGAATACCGCGCAGGGCGCGAGGGGTGGACGAAATCCCCAGCAGGCGCAATCAGGGCCCGGTTTCCAGAACATGTCCGTCACCGCGACCGAAGAGGGTGCACAGGCGCTGACAACCGCTGTTGCCGAACCGCCTCCGGATCTGGGCGGCGATGCCACAGATTCGTACCTGGTCAGTGGAAGCATGAGCGGCGGCCTGGCGGCGGCTACCGACGAGCAGGCCCGTCGCGACCGGTTGAATGGCGGCCGTGGTCCCGGAGGCCCTGGAGGTCCCGGGGGTCCCGGGGGAAACCTGGGTTTGATGGGCTTGGGTGACGGCATGGTGCAGAACGGGGGCTTTGGCGCCGACCCCCTGGGAATGAGCGGATTCGGCGCGGCCGGCGCCAATAGCGGGTTTGGCGCAGACAATGGCGGCGGCTTCGGCGCCCCCGGCGGTGGTGGACGTGGCGGCCCGGGCGGCGGTGGTCCTGGCGGACGAGGTGGTGGCGGTGGGGGTGGCGGTGGCGGCGGACGCGGCGGCGGTGGTCCACGCGGCGGCGCCAACGCCGGCGCGCGCGGTCGTGGCCCCTTCAACGGCCAGTTTGCGTCCTTCGGCAACCGGCGGCGCACGCAGCCTGCCTATCAGGGTTCCATCGCGGTGACCGCCACGAACTCCGCCCTGAACGCGGCGCCATTCTCGCTCAACGGCCAGAGCCAACCCAAACCTTCTTCGGCGCGGGAATCGGTTGCCGGCAACATCGGCGGGCCGTTGCGCATCCCCAAGTTGACCACCAACGACAAGTGGCAGGTTTACCTGAACGTCTCGGTGGCGCAAAACCGGAACGCGAGAAACCAGGTCTCGACGGTTCCCACGTTGGCCGAGCGGAATGGCGATTTCTCGGCCGCCGTGGTCAGGAACGCACCCGTCACCATCTACGATCCGCTCAACAATGCGCCCTTCCCCGGCAACATCATTCCGTCCACCCGGTTCAATTCCGCGTCGGTCGGGCTGCTGCAGTATTTTCCGGCGCCGCTGTTTGACGGGATCGTGCAGAACTATTCCATTGCGCCCTCCACTCCCAGCGACAGTCACTCGGTGGGCTTCCGGTTGAGCGGGGCGGTCACCACCAAAGATCGTCTCAATTTCAACCAGCAATTCAGCGGGAGCGGTTCGACCAACGAGCAACTGTTCGGGTTCCAGGACACCTCCAACGGGTACGGTTTGAGTTCCACGGCGGGCTGGAGCCACAGCTTCAAGCCGCGCTTCAATAACAGCGCCAACTTCTCTTTCAGCCGGAATGTCAACAAGGCAGCGCCGTTCTTTGCGTACGGGGAAAACGTGGCGGCCGACCTGGGGATCCTCGGCCCCGATCAGACCCCCATCAATTACGGCCCACCGAACCTTTCTTTCACGAATTTCGGGAGCCTCACCGACGGTTCGGCTTCGGTGAACCGCAGCCAGACGGTGAATTTCGCGGACAACGTGACCTACGTGGTGCACCGCAACCACAACATCACCTTCGGGCTGGGATACCGCCGCATGCAGCAGAATGCGTTGTCGTACGCCAACTCGCGCGGATCGTTCAGCTTCGGCGGGTTGCTGACGAGCGGAATAGACTCCAGCGGGAAGACGCTTCCCAATACGGGCTTCGATTTCGCCGATTTTCTGCTGGGGTACCCCCAGACCAGTTCTTTGCGCATCGGCAATTCCAATAACTATTTCCGGGGCTGGGCCGCGAGCGGGTACGTGCAGGACGATTGGCGCATCAACCGCGGACTGACACTCAACCTGGGCCTTCGCTACGAGTATTTTTCGCCTTACACGGAGCTCTTCGGGCACTTGGCCAACCTCGACCTCAATTCCGCTTTGACCGCCGTCTCGGTAGTGACCGCGGGGGGTAGCGGCCCCTACTCCGGGCAATTCCCCAACAGCCTGGTCCACGGCGACCCGAACAATTTCTCCCCGCGGATCGGTTTTGCGTGGCGGCCTACCCAAAAGCACAGCCGCATCATTCGCGGCGGCTACAGCATTTTCTACAGTGGCTCTTCCTATCCGCAAATGGCCGCACGAATGGCCGCACAGCCGCCGTTCGCCAGGACCGGATCGCTCGCCACCAGCCTTACCGATCCCCTGACCCTACAAGATGGCTTCCCCGCCCAGCCTTCCTCCACCATCACCAACACCTACGCGGTAGACAAGAACTACAAGCTCGCTTACGCGCAGACCTGGACCATCGCAGTCCAGCAGACCTTGCCGCACAACGTGCTCATGGAGCTCGAATACGTAGGGACCAAGGGCACCGGTCTGGACATCGTCGAGAATCCCAATCAGACCCCTCCAGGCGCTCCGGCGGCGACTGCCCAACAAGTGGCCAACGCCAACGCTTTCACCTACGAGACCGATCACGCCAATTCGATCTTCCACGCCGGCCAGGTTCGCATGACACGCCGCTTCACGCGCGGGATGTCGGCCGTGGCGCTGTACACATTCTCGAAATCCATCGATAACGCCTCCAGTTTTACAGGAGGCGGTGGGGGAACGCTGGTACAGAACCCTCTCAATCTGGCGGCGGAGCGGGGCCTTTCGTCCAGCGACCAGCGGCACCGTCTGACGCTGACGTACCTGCTTTCGTCGCCCGTGGGGATTCATGGCTTTTGGCGAAACGGAGGCTGGAAGACTCGGCTGCTTACCGGATGGACGTTGAATGGCACCTTCACCGCCAACTCCGGACAGCCTCTCACCGCCTACATCTCGGGAAATCTTGCGGGGACCACCAAAGGCAACGCCATCTCCGGCAATTTTCGCGCGGAAGCCACCGGAGAGAGCGTGGATTCCGGCGCGTTTTCCTTCTTCAATGAGAACGCCTTCGTTGCACCGTCGCCGGGAGAGTATGGAAATGCGGGGCGGAATACCATTCCCGGCCCGGCGCTGATCAGCGTCTCGGGCGCCTTGAACCGCGCATGGCGTTTCGGCGACACGCGGCGCCAGCTTCAATTGCGGCTTTCCGCGAACAATGTCTTGAACCACGTGCAGATCACGGGTTTCGGCACCACCGTCAACTCCGCGACCTACGGATTGCCGACGGCGGCTTCCGCGACGCGGAGCGTGACGCTCAACCTTCGATTCGGTTTCTAATTATGCGGACCTTGTGGATTGTAGCGCTGGTGGCGCTGAGCGCGGCGGGACAGCAGCAGCAGCGGGTTCCGATCCAACCTCCGTCGCCGCCCCAGACGGTGAAACCCACGTTTACTTCGAACTCCAACCTGGTTATTGTCGACGTCACCGTGAAGGATAAGTCCGGCAAAGCCATCGATGGCCTCAAGCTGGAGGATTTCACCGTGTTCGAGGACGGCAAGCCTCAGAAGATCCAGGTCTTCGAACACCAGCAACTCTCCACCGAACCCGAACCACCGGAGCCGCCGCCCTCCCTCGGCGACCAGAATGCCCTGCCGGAGGCCCCCAAGACCACCATCACCGCGGAGACCCCCGGCAAGATTCAGTACCACGACAAGCGTCTGATGGTGGTGTTCTTCGACTTCTCCAACATGGGCGTGCCGGAGCAGCTTCGCGCGCAGGAAGCCTCTCTGAGGTTTCTCGACACACAGATTACGTCATCGGACATGGTGGCGATCCTGCTGTTCACCACCGCCATTCAGGTGAAGACCGACTTCACCGCCGACCGCACCCTTCTGACCAATATCATCAAGTCACTGCCGATCGGCGAAGCCAGTGACATGGCCGCCGATGCGGACACGGGCGACGACAACGGCGAAGACACCGGGGCGGCCTTCGTAGCCGATGAGACCGAGTTCAACATCTTCAACACCGACCGGAAGCTGGCCGCCATCGAGGAGGCCGTGCGGAAACTGGCGGCCCTGCCGGAGAAGAAGGCGCTGGTCTACATAACCGGCGGTATCAGCAAAACCGGCATGGAAAACCAGGCGCAATTGGAAGCCTCCATCAACGCCGCCGTCAAGGCGAATGTGGCTATCTACCCGATCGATGCCCGCGGTCTCATGGGAGACCCTCCGGGCGGTGGCGCAAGCAAGGGCGCTTCCCGCGGAGCCGGCATTTTCAACGGCAGCCTGCTGAACGCGCAACGCGCTTCGATCAACAGCTCGCAGGAAACGCTGGCGACCCTGGCGGCCGACACCGGCGGCAAGGTCTTCCTGGATAGCAACGATCTCTCGCTCGGCCTGCAACAGGTGCAGACGGAGTTTCGCAGCTATTACATTTTGGGCTACTACACCACCAACACCAGGGAGGACGGCAAGTACCGCAAGATTTCGGTAAAGCTGAGCAACAGCCTGTCGTCCAAGCTGGAGTTTCGCGATGGATACTACGCCCAGAAAGTGTGGGGCAAATTCAACGGCGTGGAAAAGGAGCAGCAGTTGAAGGAGGCGCTGGCGGCCGCCGACCCGCTGACCGACCTGCCCCTGGCCCTGGAAGTGGATTATTTTCGCGTTTCACCCAGCGCGTACTTCGTTCCGGTATCGGTGAGGGTGCCGGGTTCGGTGCTGGCGCTGGCGGCGAAGAAAGCCGGCAACGAGACCGAATTCGACTTCGTCGGCCAGATTCAGGACGAGCGCAAAACCGTCGTGGGAAATGTGCAGGACTACATCAAGGTCAAGTTGGGTGCCGGAGAGGCGCAGAAACTGTCGCGCCGCAATATCCATTACGACGCGGGATTCACGCTGGCCCCCGGCCGGTATCGCATGAAGTTCCTGGTGCGCGAGGCCCAGTCCGGCCACATGGGCACGTTTGACGCGCGCTTCGTGGTGCCGGATCTGGCCGCCGATTCCAAGACCCTGAAGACCAGCTCGGTCATCTGGAGCAGCCAGCGCGAGCCTCTGAAGGCCGTGGTCGGAGAAGCCGACAAGGGTCTGCGGAAGGTGGCTCGGTCGAACCCGCTGATTGTGGGCCAGGAGAAGGTAGTCCCCAACATCACCAAGGTGTTCCGGCGCGATCAGAACATGTACATCTCGTTCGATGTCTATGACGCCGCGCCCGACCCGGACGATTTCCGCCTGCGCCGCATCGCCGTGAGCATGAGCCTGTTCAATCAGAAGGGCGCCAAGGCGTTTGAAGCCGGCCCTCTGAAGGCCACCGAACTGGCGGTCACGCGGCCCAACGCCGTGCCGGTGCAGTTGCAGGTCCCGCTGAAAGGCCTGGCGCCGGGTCGCTACACGTGCCAGATCAACGTCATCGACGAGATCGGCCGCAAGTTCGCCTTCCCGCGGACCGCGATGGTGGTGCAGTAGGCTACTCCTCCATCACGTCCAACAGGGGGATGACGATGGAGGTATCGGGAATTCGCAGCGTCTTCTCCGGCACCTCGTTTGGACCGCCGGCAGGTGTCAGGAGTTGGCTGTCCAGCGTCTGGGGATTGATGATCCAGACGTAGGGTGCGCCGCAGGCGACCAGCTCTTTCGCTTTGTTCCAGACTTCGATCATCCGGTCGTCTTCCGACAGGATCTCGACCCAAAGGAGTGGCATGCGCGTTGGGGACCGCTCTGTGGGGGCCGGTAGCGCGTAGATGCAGACATCCGGGATGGGATACCAGCGTTCGCGGGCACGGATGCGAAACTCGGTATAGACCTGAACGCCCCAGGCTTTTCGGCGGCGGCGCACGTACGAACCCAAGGCGATCTGTAGCAGCGAGTGCGCGTTGTCTCCCACGTTACGCTCCACGACTACGCCGTCGCGGTATTCGCGGTCCGGAGAATAGGAGGTGTGCAGGTATTCTTCTACCGGGATCAGCGTCTCGACAGCCATGTTCATAAGATAGCACTCGGGTTTCTGAGACGCGCACGTTCCGGCTTGGGGCGTCCCGGCAAACGGGTTGGCCCTGGCTGAAAAAGCGCATCGGCGCGAACTCCCCCGGGATGCCCGCCTAGTTCGATCCCGCTAACCCCACCCGTCTCACCAGATCCGCAAACCGCGCGTCGCCGCGCACCGGGTCGAACAGCGGGTCCACCTTCAGGTACACCAGCCACGCCGACCGGTCGTCGTACGCTTTCTGCATCCAGTCGAAGGCCGGGTCCCTTTCTCCCAGGCCGAGATGGATCACCGCGATCCACATCGGCTGCACGTAGGTCTGCTGCGAGCGCTCCTTCAACTGATTGAGGATCGTGCGAGCCTCGCCATCCTGGTGCGACACGGCGTAAGCCTGCCCCAGCGCAGCCAGCTCGTTGGTGTCCCCCTCCGAGATCTCGAGCGCTTTGCGAAACTCCGCAATCGCTGCAGGAAATGCCGGCTTCTGCTGATACGCGCGCCCCAGATACGTGTGCGCCGGCGCGAAGTTCGGGTCCATGGCCAGCACTTTTTGGCACTGCTCGATGGCCTGGGTGTACTGGCGGGCGTAGTAGAAACGGTATCCTAACGCGAGGTTCAGCACCGGCGAGAGGGTATCCAATTGGTACGCGCGCGTCATCTCTTCCTGCGCCGGGTCGCTCCGCCCCAGTGCCATCAGGTATTCGCCATACCAGGAATGCGCGGTGGGGTAACTCGGGTTCAGTTCAATGGCCCGTTTGAATTCTTTCTCCGCGCCGGCCCAGTCCAGATCGTGAAACCTGGCCCACCCCAGTGACGTGTGGGCTTCCGCCAGTGTGTCGTCGAGCTCCAGTGCTTTCTCCGCCGCGCCCTTCACTTTCGGCAGCACTTCGCGCGCCGGCAGCACGTTGAAATCGGCCAGCAGGGCGTACGCGTCGGCCTGCCCCGCGAATGCCAGCGCGTACCGCGAATCTTTCTGGATCGCCTGCTGAAAATAGTCGATGCTTTGCTGCAGCCCATCGAGCGTCCGCTTGTTCCATTGGTAGCGGCCCTGCAAATACAACTGGAACGCGGCCGGATCTACGGTCTGGCGGCGATTCAGCCGCTGCTGGTCCGCGCCGGTCATCTGCAGCCGCAGTCTCTCCGAGATCTCGCGTGAGATCTCCCCCTCGATCGCCAGCATGTCGTTCACCTTTCGCGTGTACTGGCTGCCCCAGATCTGCCGGTTTCCCCGGACGTCCACCAGTTCCGCGCTGATGGCGAACTCGTCGCCGCGACGCACCAGCCGCCCGGTCAACACCGCCCTCACCTTCAATTCGTTGCCCGACGCTTGGGGATTGACCTCTTTATTCTTGAAATGCGCCACCGCGCTGAACGACCGTACGGAGAGCTGCGGCAATTGCGACAGGTTGTTGATGATGCTTTCAGTGATGCCGTCGCTCAGGTATTCGGTGCTTTGATCCCCGCCCACATTCACGAACGGCAGCACGGCCAGAGAATCGAGCGGCTTCTCCCACAGAAATAAATACCAGGCGCCCACCGCCACCAGGAGAGCCGCCAGCACCGCTAACGCAATAATCCGCCGGCTTCCCGGAGCCGCGGTAGCCTGGCTCGGCGAACTCGCATCATCAACCGGCGCAGCCACCGATTGGCTGCCGGAGGAAGGCCGCTCGGTTACGCTGGGAGCAGTGGCCGGCACACCCTTCGCGGTCTGCGACGAGATCCGGTTCGAACCCGTGTCGCGCTGCAGCCGCTTCAAGTCGGCCCGCAGGTCGGAAGCGTTTTGATACCGCAGGTCGCGGTTCTTCTCCAAGGCCTTGTCGATTATGCGCTCCAGCTCCGCGGACACTTCCGGACGCATACGCGACGGCGGAACCGGCGTGCTCTGCAGGATCGCCACAAACGTCATCGCCACGCTCTTGGCTGGGAACGGCAGCACGCCCGTCACCATCTCGTACAACACCACGCCAAAGCTGAACAGGTCGGTGCGCGCGTCCAGTTCTTCGCCACGCGCCTGCTCTGGCGACATGTATGCCACCGTCCCAATCGTCGACCCAGGACTCGTGACCAGTTCGTTCACGGCCACCGTCGCCATCTGGGAGTCCTGCGAAACATTTCCGCTGCCCCCTCCCAGCATCTTAGCCAGGCCGAAATCCAGCATCTTCACCTGGCCGCGGTTCGTCACGAAGATGTTCGCCGGCTTGATGTCCCGATGCACGATCCCGCGGCTGTGAGCTGTGTCCAGCGCATCCACCACCTGGATGGCGATGTCCACCACCTCGTCCACTGACAGGTTCTTCTCGATGCGCGCCTTGAGCGTCTGCCCTTCCAGGCACTCCATCACCAGAAACGGACGTCCATCCGACTCGTCGATATCGTGCAGCGTGCAGATGCCGGGATGGTTCAGCGCCGAAACTGCCCGCGCTTCACGCTGGAATCGCTCCAGCGCCGAGCGGTCGCTCGCCAGTGCTTCCGGCACGAACTTCAGCGCCACGGTGCGCCCCAGGCGCAGATCTTCGGCGCGATACACCACGCCCATGCCGCCTTTGCCGAGTGTGCTAAGAATCTTGTAGTGAGAAACCGTCTTGCCGATCACAGGAGTGTTTTCTCAGTGTAGCGGATAATCCTTCGCGCCCGGGAGCAGTCCATTGATCTTGAGCACCTTCAGGCCCTTGGGCACCTGGTCCGCATCCACAAACGCCACAGCTCCCGGCATGCCGGACACCAACTCCACCGCCATCTCATTAGAGTAGACGATTCTGGGGCCGCTCGCCGCCTCGGCGCGAAAAACCTTGGCGATCCAATACTGCCGGAACTGTGCTTCCGACATCTGGTAGATGGTTTTCAGCACTACGTCGCGCTCGCGCGCTCCCGGCGCGCGCACCAACAGTGTCACCCGCACGTTCGACGTCCAGAACTGCCGGTCGCCGAGAAACAGATGTCGAAGTTCGGCAAACGTCAGGTTGTCCACTGGCACATCCGGCCGCACCACGATGGCGATATCGGAGCCTTGTGCCGTCCCACTCGCGGCGATGCTTGCCAGGCCCATCGCCGTGAGCAGCATCGCGCGTCTCGAAAAGAAGCCTCCCCTGTTTCTCATGTGACGTCCTAGAAGGTAAAACTCGTCTGCCCGAAAAATCCGTAGAACGATGGACCATCGCGGCGAAAGTAGTTCCGGTACTCAAACTTGAAAGCGGCAAAGCTGGTGATGTCGTACCGCACCCCCAACGTCGACGCGTGGAAGGTCGGCACCACCGAACGAAAGATCGCGTCGGACTTGGGCACGTGAATGTACTCGAAACGGTAGTATGGCTTCCACAGTTTCTGCAGCCACGGCAGCCGGTACGCCGTCTGCACATAAAACGCCTGGCTGTTGGATCCTGTCGCGCCGCTGATCGGTTGGTGGGTGATGTTGGCAAATTCCGCGATGAACTCGGGTGTCTCCTTCTGCCAGACCAGGTGCGCCGATTCGATCCACTCGCGCGCCGCCGGCGCCGTTAGCGGGTTCAACTCATCGCGGTAGATGGACCCACCCACCTGCAAGCCGTACAGCGCGTCGGGCTTGACGAAGGCATTCGCCAGCCACGCCCGGTTGTTGTTGATGTCGCTGAAATCTCCGCCACGGCTGATCACCTGCCCGCGCCCGTTCCCCAGCCCCACCGCGTAGTTCAGGTTCAGACCGCCCGCCGGCGCCACCCCCTCAACCAGGCTGCCCACGAAGTGCACCGGAATGAAACTGCCGCCGAACTGGGTCATTTCCGGCCGGCTGATGGTGGTCTGCAGCCACTGCCCGTGATGGAACGCCGTATTCCAGTAGTTGATGGGTGTGTGGTACCGGCCGAATGACACTTTGAAATAATCGTTGGCGTCGTAGCGGATCATAATGCGCTCCACCTCGGCGTTGAAGCCGGCCGCCGGTGGCAACCCGGTGCCCGCGTCGGAGCGCGCCGTGAGCGTGACTTCGCCGAACATCGTCACCTTGGGTGAAAGTGCGGAGCTCAAGTGCAGCGTGAACTGCCCTTCCTCGAAACCGCTGTGCGGCGACAGCAGCGTCTGCGCGCCAAAACCGGTGGCCGTGCTGTGGAGGTCGGTGGCCGAAAAATTCAGGTCGCTGAAACCAGCGATCTTTAACGAGGGATACACTGGCGCCGTTTCCGGACCCGCCGTCTGCGGCGCTGGCGCCTGGTCGTGCGATTGATGCATCGCCTGGGTAGCCGAACCGGCCGTCGCGGGTACCGGAGCGGCGCCTGCCCCCGGAGCCGCCGCATTGGCCGTGGGGTTCCCTTTCTCCAACTCCAACACGCGCTTTTCCAGCCCATCGATGCGAGCCAGCAGCTTTTCGATCAGTTCTTTCGTCGCTGGGTCGTTTGTCTGCGCGCCGGCCCACGGCGCCCCCATCGCAAGCATCACGAAAAGCAGTGAAATACGACTCATTGCACTCCCCTCGGTAGTCCAGTACTCACAGTTCGCAAGGCCGCGATTTGCATGATCGGCAGCGAATGTTCCAAAGCAGATTAGCACACAAAGGCGAACGGATTCCGCACTTCGTCGCGCAAACAACAACGGGACCCAGCGCCTCCGCGTCGTCCAGGGTTGGCACGGTCCAGGAATGACCCCGATCATGACGTCTGATCCGGCCCCTAAAATGCTCCAGACCGACTTGGCTACAATATGCAAGTGCAGTCCGGCAGTGGGGTCTATTATGCATTCATCGCGACAGTCTTCTTTATTTACTGGGCGTCGGCGGGTTCACGCCTCCTTCGATTAGCCGTCATCCTTTTCGCCAACTATCTCTTCTGCGCGCGCTACGGCTTGTTCTACGTCCTGCTGCTACCGGCCTGTTCCACGCTGGATTTCCTCATTGGCCTGGGCCTCATGCGCTTCCAGCACGCGCCCGTCCGCAGGCTGTTGGTGGGATTCAGCATCGGCCTCAATCTCGCCCTACTGGCCGCCTCCCGTCACATGGGACTGTGGTTGAACCGCCACGCCACAGCCGCTTCCGGCTGGGACTGGGTTTTCCCCCTGGGCCTCTCGTTCTACATTTTTCAATCCCTCACGTACACCATTGACCTGTATCGGCGCGACGGCGAGGGGACTTCGAGCCTCTTGAGTTATCTCTCGGCGGTTACTTTTTTCCCGACCGTTCAGGCCGGGCCCATCACGCGCGTAACCGAGCTCATCAAGCAATTCTCCGCCCGCCCAGCGCTGAGCCGGGTGGATGGCGGCCGGGCCTTTTTTCTGATCGGCATGGGCCTTTTGAAGAAAGCCCTGATTGCCGATTATCTGGCCGAGAGCCTCGTGAACCGGGTCTTCGATACTCCGAAACTGTACAGCGGCGCCGAGGCCCTGCTCGCTGTTTATGCCTATTCGCTGCAGTTGTACTACGACTTTTCCGGCTACACCGACATCGCCCGCGGCACGGCGATGCTGCTGGGGATCAGGCTGCCGATCAATTTCGACCGGCCGTACCTGTCCGCCAACCTCACGGAGTTCTGGCGGCGGTGGCACATCACGTTTTCCAACTGGCTGCGGGACTACCTGTTTTTCTCGCTTCCCGGCGCCCGCTCGAAGGTCATGCCGTATATCAACCTGGTCATCACGATGGTGTTGGGAGGCCTCTGGCACGGCGTCGCCTGGACCTTCGCGATCTGGGGTCTTCTCCACGGCATGGCGCTGGCCGGTACACGCGCGTGGTTCGCCTGGCATGGCCGTCCGAAGCAGCCCGTCAGCCCCGTGCGACATGCCGTGGCGGTCTTCTGCACGTACCAGTTCGTCTGTCTCACCTGGGTCTTCTTCCGCGCGGGCAGCCTGGCGGATGCTCTGGCTATGCTGGGCCGTATTGCCTCCCTGACCATCGGCTTCGAAAACATCCCGGCCCTGCTCGCGGTCGTCCTGCTGCTCGCGGCCGCCGCCTTGTTCGTCAAAAAGACCTGGTACACGCGCGCTATGGAAACCTTCGCGGCCTGCCCGTTCTACGTCCATGCGGCGACGCTGCTGGCGGTAGCGGTGGCCATCCAACTTCTGGGAGGGCGCGGCGGTACCCCGTTCGTCTACTCCCGGTTTTAGACCATGCAAGGCTTCCCCCTCCAAACCGGTCTGACCATTGCGACGCTTGGCCTGCTCCTGGCGGGAACGCGATTGGTGGCGCCTGCGATCAAGGGTCCCGAGCCCGCGCAGTTCACCGCCATCGTGGATTTTGCGCCGGAGCGGGTCCCCCTCAGTCCCTTGAGCCGCCGCAGCGAGCCAGAGCCGCCGCCCGTTTCGAGAATCAAGCTCCGGGCGACTGCCACTCTGCTCGACGATTCCGCCGGCGCGTTGGACCATTTCTACCAGGCGCTCTGGCGGACTGAGAAGCGGGAGCAAGACGCGGCGAGCCAGAGCCCCGCAGTCACCCATATCGTCCACTACGGCGACTCGCCTACCACCGCGGACCTGATTACCGGAGACATACGCAGCCAGTTGCAGAAGCGCTTCGGCGACGCCGGCCACGGCTTTGTCCTGGTGGCCAAGCCGTGGGCCTGGTATCAACACACGGGCGTGCAGCTTTCGGCGTCGGGCTGGCAGATGTCGCCGGCCAGCCACTTCGAGGCGCATGACGGCATGTTCGGCCTGGGCGGCGTGAGCTTCGTCGGCTCCGGATCGGCTCACAGCAACATCGTCTTTCAGAATAAAGGCCACTCCGCATTCGAAGTATGGTTCCTCCATCAACCCGGGGGTGGAGTGTTCACGCTCACGGCGGACGGGCGAACTCTGGGGCGTATCGACACGGCCGGAGATTCGAAGTCGCCAGGTTTCGCCGCCTTCCGCGCCGAGCTCCCCGCGGACGAGTTGGAAATCCGCGTGGAGCAAGGAAGCGTCCGTCTGTTTGGGCTCTCGGCGGAGAAGACCGGGCCAGGCGTGGTCTACGACAGCCTGGGGCTCAATGGCGCATCCATCACCGTTCTGTCGCGCATGTTCAACCAGGCTCACTGGGCCGAGGAGCTGAGCCACCGCCATCCCGACCTGGTGATCGTCAACTACGGAACCAACGAGGCGGACTTTGCGGCCTTCGTCGACCGTCAATACGAGAAGGAACTGCGGGAAGCCATCCGGCGCATTCACGCCGCTGTGCCGGGTGCTTCGGTCCTGGTGATGGGCCCTATGGACCGCGGTCAGCGGGTTGGCGGTGGCGACGTTGAAACCATGCCGACCATTCCGCGCATCGTCGAGGTCCAGAAGCGTGTCGCGAAGGAGACGGGCTGCGGCTTCTTTGACACGTTCACGGCCATGGGCGGCGAAGGCACTATGGCGCGCTGGTACGCCGCTCAGCCGCGCCTGGTGTCGGCGGACTTCATCCACCCCTATCCGGCGGGCGGTAAAATGATCGCGACCATTTTCACGAAGGAGGTCGCCGCCGGGCTCAACCGCTTCAAATTGCGACAGACGGTCCAAAATCGGATCACAGGCGCGGTACGCTAGAAGAATGCGACTGTGGCCCGGAGTGGTAACCGGAATGGTCGCGGCTGGTACGCTGCTTCTATTGGTTACCCCTTTCGAAGGCGCCACCAAGAAAAAGACGACACGCCGCGCCGCCCCGCCGTCTCCCAAGATCAGTCCCGCCGTCCGCGCGGCCTCCCTGCGGAAGGTGGAGGACTATCTCGAAGAGTCGACGCGGACGTTCGCCCAGCCCGGCGCTCTGGTGCCGGTGTTTGAGCAACTCCTCCGGCTCGGCTCGGAACCCAACAAGACCCCGGTCCACATTCTGCATTTCGGCGACTCCCACACCGCGGCCGACGATTGGACGGGCGGATTGCGCGACCTGTTCAAGGAGCGGTTCGGAGACGGCGGATCCGGCTTCTCGCTTGCCGGGCACCCCTTTCTGGGCTACCGGCGCTTCGATGCACGCGGTGGTGGAACCAGCGGCTGGCAAAGCCAGGGCTTTCGCTCCGCTGCGGGCGACGGATATTTCGGACTCGGCGGGGTCAGCATTTCGACCGAGCGCGCCGGCGAGTCGGTCTATATCGACTCCGAATGCGATTTCCTCGAAATAGAATACCTGCAGCAACCCGGCGGCGGCGAACTGGCGCTTTACGATTCCGATCAGCGTCTGGAAGACTTTTCCACGGACGGAGAGCTCGCCCCCGGCTTCGTCCGTTACCAGACTCCTCCCGGACCGCACCGCTTCACGCTGCGCACGCTGAGCTCGCGTCCTGTCCGGCTTTTTGGCTGGGTGGCCGACAAGAGCGCGGGAGTCACTTACGAGGCCCTGGGCATCAATGGCGCGGAAGCCTCCGTGATGCTTCGCTGGGACGAGAATATGTTGGCCACTTACTTGCAACGTCGTAGTCCAGGACTGATTGTGCTGGCATACGGTACCAACGAAGCGAGCGATCCGAACTGGAATTCCGAGAGCTACCAGGCGATGTTTTCGGCTCTGCTCCAGCGGCTCCGCCGCGAGGCCCCGGCTGCGTCGATCCTGGTGCTCGGTCCCACCGACCGATGGTACAGGTATCGGGGCGTCCTGCGCCCGTTGCCCGGTATCGACTACATCATTGCGGCCCAGCAGGACGCCTGCCGCGAGAATGCGTGCGCTTATTGGAATACCCGCGAGCGCATGGGCGGCAAGGGTTCCATGCGCGCGTGGGTATCCGCCGGTCTCGGCCAAATCGACTATGTTCACTTCACGTCGGCCGGATACCGCCGCCTGGCCGCCGTGTTATTTGGGGATATCCTGCAGCAGTATCAGACATACAAGAAGACGCGCCTGGAGATAGCGGATCCGGTTTCCCATGGACAAGCGCACCAAGATCGTTAGCATCCTCCAGCGCCTCGCCGAAAAGCCCATCGACCCCGCGCCCGACGAATCGCTCTTCGAGTCCGGCCTCCTGGATTCATTCACTCTCACTGACTTGGTGACTGCCTTGGAATCGGAGTTTGGGATTCAAATCCCCGACTCCGACCTCACGCCGCGGAAATTCGATTCCATCGCGCGCATCGAGGCTTACGTCCAAAGCCGGTCCTGACCATGGCGTACCTGTGCGCGCTCGGCTGTTACCTGCCCCCACGGGTAGTGGACAACTCCGAGATCGCTGCGCTGGTGGGAGCCGATCCGGCCTGGATCTTGCAGGCGACCGGCATCGTCGAGCGGCGGTTCGCCGCGCCGGAGGAATCCGTCGCGACTCTCGGCACACGAGCGGCCAAGGACTGTCTGGAATCGGCGGGGGTCAGCGCGGCCGAAGTCGGCCTGATCCTCGTGTCCTGCGGGTCGAGCGAGCGCCGCTTTCCCGGACCCGCCACGGAGATCGCCGCAGCCTTAGGGGCTCAGGGTATGCCGGCAGGCACGCCGGCGATCGACCTGCCGCTGGCCAGTGTCGGCTCGCTGTTCGGTCTCGCCCTGGCAGCCAGTCTCTGCCACGATTACCGCAACGTGCTGATCATTGGGACGGAGATCATGTCGCGCGTGGTCCGCCTGGACCCAACCGGACGCGACACCGCAATCCTCTTTGGCGACGGCGCAGGCGCTTGCCTGGTCAGCGCAGAGACGGGTTTCGCCCGCATCGTCGATTCGGTGATGCATAGCGACGGGGAATTCGCGGGCGCCCTCCGCCTGGATCTCGATTCACCGCTCCACATGGAAGGCCGGACGATCATCCTGCAGGCGTCGCGAAAGCTGCCGCGCGCGATTACCGAAGTGCTGGACCGCAATCACACCAAGGCCGGCGAGGTGGGCACGTTCGTAATGCACCAGGCGAATCTGAACCTGATTACGCGCGTGGCGAAGGCTCTGGGCGTCCCGGAGTCGAAATTCTTCTGCAACGTCGAGCGATACGGCAACACGTCGTCAGCGTCGTTGTTGATTGCCGCTGCCGAGTGGTGGCGGGAATCGGGGCAGCGAATAGAAGCCCCGATCGTCTTCGCGGCTTTCGGCGCGGGGTTGAATTGGGGCGCGCTGCTGGCGGTGCCGGTGGCGCCCGAGTAGTGGGTCCATTTCCGAAAAAGGGAAGGCGATTCGCGATATGCTCGTTGGAGCGCGAAATGCAAAACGCCGAACTCTTCGCCAAAAGGATGCTTCCGATGACACCCATCTCGAACAACGTGGTGTGCCGGCGGCTGGCCGCTGCCGGCTTACTCTTCTTCACCCTCGACTGGACCGCCGCCGCGCAAGGTATCAATGTAACGCAAAGGCTTGAGGGGTTCGATGCCTACATGGCCAAGACCCTGAAGGACTGGAATGCGCCGGGCGTCGGCGTGGGCATCGTCGTCAATGACAAGCTGGTTTTCGCCAAGGGCTACGGCTTCCGGGACTATGAGAAGAAACTCCCATTCACCCCCGCCACCATGAGCCCCATCGCGTCGAACACGAAACTGTTCACCGCGGTTGCCGCGGGCATGCTGGTGGAGGAAGGGAAGCTGTCATGGGACAAGCCGGTGCGCCAATCCGTCCCGGCCATTCGCTTTTACAACGACCAGCTCAACGACACCGTGACCCTGCGCGACATGCTATCGCACCGCACCGGCATCACGCGGCACGACACCATCTGGTACAAATCCGATTTCACCCGCAAAGAACTGTTCGAGAAGGTAGTTTACCTGGAGCCGCAGGAGCCCATGCGGGAGACCTTCCTGTACAACAACCTGATGTTCGCGGCGGTCGGGTATCTGATTGAACTGCAGTCCGGGAAAACCTGGGAGCAGTTTGTCAAAGAGAGGATCTTTGACCCGCTCCACATGAACTCCACCAGTTACACCGTTTCAGACATGTTGAAGCGTCTGGAATTCGGCGTCGGGTTTACCGAGAGGCGCGATTCTTTTGAGCTTTACAGAATTCCATACTATGAGGACATAACGGGCGTGGCACCTTGCGGAGCCATAGTTTCCAACATTGAAGATATGTCCCATTGGCTGATTGCGCTGATGAACCAGGGGAAATATGACGGCAAACAGGTGCTGCCGGCGGCAGTGTTGAAGGCCACCCTGCAGCCGGCCATCGCCCTGCCTAACACGGGTCTCGAAACCCGGGGTTGGTCCGAGATCCTCAATGCGGCTTACGGCATGGGGCGGCAGACCGCATCCTACCGGGGCCACCTCATCACTTTTCACGGCGGTGATTTACCTGGCTTCCACACGCAGGTTTCGTTCATGCCGCAGGACCACATCGGCGTCATGGTCTTTGAAATTGGGAATCACAGCCAGCCACTTTACAACATCGTCAGCTATAACGTGTATGAACGATTGCTGGGCATGGATCAGACGCCCTGGAGTGAACGTCAGCTCGATATTCGGTTGAAGAATAAGAAGGCGGGGACCGAAGCGCGAACGAAAGCCAACGAGGGCCGTGTTCCGGATACGAAGCCGTCCCACGCCCTCTCGGCTTACGCCGGCGCCTACGAGAACCCCGCTTACGGCGTGATGACCATCGGCCTGAAGGACAACCAGCTTCAGTTCGACTTTCATAAGATGCGATTCCCCATGACTCACTTCCACTATGATCGCTTCGACACACCCGATGACGAGCAGGATGGCAAGCGGTCGGTGAACTTCCGAACGGATCCGCAAGGCGATATCGACCAGGCCGTGATGTCCCTGGATGAAGCGGAAGCCGTATTCGTCCGTAAGCCAGACACCATTGACCCGAAGTTGATGTCTCAGCTCGCGGGTGACTACGAAACGCCCGGCGGCGTGAAGATTCAGGTCGCGCTGGCGCCGGGCGGGCGCTTGTCGCTCGTTCTGCCCGGCCAGCCCGTGATTGCGTTGAACCAGGTGAAGGGCCTGACATTCCGGACGCCGCAGTTCTCCGATGAGACCCTCGAGTTTGTGGTGCAGGACGGCCAGGTGAAGGGACTTAAACAAAAGAGCCCGTCGGGCGAGTTCACGTTCCCGAAGAAGTAGCGAGCGACTTCAGAAGATGGCCGGTCCCGCCGGGGCGTCCCTCAACGTGCACGCCTGCGCGTTTGAGCCGGCGCACGAACTCCTTGCCTTTCACTGATCCAATGTTAGATCAATACAC
The DNA here is from genome assembly GCA_020073365.1 of Terriglobia bacterium. Lineage (GTDB taxonomy): Bacteria > Acidobacteriota > Terriglobia > Bryobacterales > Bryobacteraceae > JAIQFL01. The sequence goes on from JAIQFL010000001.1 coordinate 43,625, forward strand.
GACTTGAAGCCACACCTGCCGCAGGGACGGGCGGGAAGCGCCGGGAGCGCAGGAGCGGCAGCGCGGGGAGCGGGACACGGTCCGGCGCCTTCCGTCGTTCAGGCGGTAAGGGGGCCCGTGGGGAGCGGCAGCGGAGTGCTAGTCTGGGGTTCTCAGGGTCATGGATCGATACGATGAGTTGCGCCGCCGTGCGGCTGAGTTTGTCGCGGAGTTCACCGGGAGCGGTCCGGTGCTGGTGCTGGCGCAGATCCGAGTTGCGGCGGAAGAAGTGGCCCTGGAGGCCTGCGGCGAGGCACTGGTGGGAGTGCATTGCGCGACGCTGCGGGATCTGGTATCCGAACTTGCCAGCACCGAATTGAACCTCCGGGAACTCGTGCCGGTGGGACGGTTCGTGCGGGAGGCGCTGGCGGCACGCGTGACAGCCGATGCGCGGCAGGGAAGGGAATTGACGTACCTGGAACCTGTCGCGACCTTCCCGGGGTTTCCCAGGGCGCTGACGGAAACGTTTGAAGAGCTGCGATTGAACGCGGTGGATTTGAAGCGGCTGAGCGAGTGCGGAGAATCGGGGCCGGACCTGGCGCGATTGCTCGCGGCGTATCAGTGGGAACTCGCGGAGCGGCGCCTGGCGGATCACGCGACACGAGTCCGGCTGGCGCGGGAGGCGCTGACCTCGGGACATCACGGCCTGGGCCGGATGGCGGTCGTCGCGGTGGATGTTGCCCCGCGGACGCAGTCGGAGCGGGAACTGCTCCAGTCAGTGATGCGCGCGGCGCGAGTGCAGGTGGAATTGCACTTGGGCGATGGCCGGCAGGAGGTGGGATCTTCGCTGGAGTCGCTCGAACGGTATCTGTTTTCCAGCAGCCCCGTGCCGGTGCGCGAAGAGGATGGCAGCGTCGAGATCTTCTCCACTTCGGGCGAGGCGCTAGAGTGTGTGGAGATTTCACGTCACATCAGCGCGGCGGCTGCGCGCGGCGTGCCGTTCGATGAGATCGCGATTCTCTTGCGATCGCCGGAGCGCCATCAGCCGCTGGTGGTCGAGGCGCTGAGGCGGGCGGGGATTCCGGCCCATTGTACGCAAGGATTGCGGCGGCCCGATGTGGCCGGGAGGAGTTTTCTCGCGCTTCTGTATTGTGCGGAGGAGGGCCTCTCGGCCTCGCGCTTTGCCGAGTACCTGTCGTTGGGTCAGATGCCCGAAGACGAAGAGCCGCATACGCCCGCGCTGTGGGAGCGGATGCTGGTCGATGCAGCCGTGATCGGCGGGCCGGAGCGTTGGGAGGCGCGGCTCGGCGGCCTGCGCGAAGAGTTTCACCGGCGATATCGGGAACAGCAGGACGAGGAGGAGCGATCGGGACTGGAGCGGAAGATTGTGGCTGTGGACAATCTGGCGCGCCTGGCCCTGCCGGTGATCGGGAAGCTGGCGGCGCTGCCCACGCGGGCGATGTGGGGAGACTGGATCACGGCTCTTGTGGAACTGGCGGAGTTCACTCTGCGCGAGCCGGAACACGTGGTGGAACTGATCGAGGAGCTCGAACCGATGGCGGACATCGGTCCTGTAGGGTTGGACGAGGTGCTGCTGATTCTGGGTCCGCGGCTGAATTCGTTGCGTTCGGCGGTGAAGGAGTCGCGGTACGGGAAAGTGTGGGTCGGCGGGATCGAGGAGACCCGCGGCCTGGCGTTCCGGCAGGTGTTCGTGCCGGGGGTGAACGAAGGACTGTTTCCTCGGCCGCCGGCGGAAGATCCGCTGCTGTTGAAGGCGCAGCGCGAAGCGCTGGGGATCGAGTTGCGGCCCGATGATACAGAACTGCTGCGCGTCGCCGTGGCGTGTGCGTCTGAGCGGTTGGCGATTTCCTTTTCACGCCTGGATTTGCTAACGGGGCGGGAACGCGTGCCCTCGTTCTACGCCTTCGCGGCGCATCGCGCGGCCGGCGGGCGCGATATGGATGTGCGCGAATTCGAGGAGCGCGCACGGTCGGCGACGCGCACGCGGATCGGGTGGCCGGCGCCGCCGGATGCGGCCGACGCGATCGACGACGCGGAGTTCGATCTGGCCACACTGGCGCCGCTCGCCAAAGGCTCCGGGCAGTACTTGAAAAGCCTGCCGGGGCGCTCGGTGGCCGCGTTGCGGGCGCGGTGGGCACGCTGGCACAAACCGTGGAAAGCGGACGGCCTCTTCATCGAGGAGATCGGCAGCCATGCGCTGGATCCCTATCGCCTGTCGGCGCGGGCGTGGTCTCCCTCCGTGTTGCAGCAGTATGCGCGGTGTCCCTATCGGTTTGCGCTGCGCGGGATTCACGGCTTGCGTCCAGTTGAGCGGCCGGGCTGGTTGCAGCGGATGGATCCCGCGATACGCGGGCAGATTTATCACAAAGTCCAGTTCGAATTGCTGCGCGACCTGGCGGGGCGCGGATATCTTCCGGTGACCGCGGAGAACCTGCCGGCGGCGCTCGAACGTCTGGACGCGGCGGTCCAGGAGGTTGCGCAGCGGGCGGAGGCAGAACTGGCGCCCGCCATCCCGCAGATCTGGCGTTCGGAAGTGCAGGCCATCCGCGCGGATCTCCGGGGATGGCTTCAGCAGAAGGCGGCGACCGAACCGGACTGGATGCCGGAGTTCTTCGAGCTGAGCTTCGGGTTGCAGGACCAGGCAGGACGTGATCCGCGCAGCCGCAAGGAGCCGGTGGAGGTCTGCGGCGGATTCCAGTTGCAGGGGTCGATCGACCTGGTGGAGAGGCATCCGAGCGGCGCGCTGCGGGTGGTGGATCACAAGACCGGAAAGATCCCGGACCCGCAGCCGGAGATGGTGGGCGGCGGCGAGGTGCTGCAACCCGCGTTGTACGCGATGGCGGCGGAGAAGATCCTGGGCGAACCCGTTACCTTCGGGCGCCTCTACTACTCTACGATCGCGCAGAACTATACGGCGGTTCCCGTCCCCCTGAACGACTGGACACGCCGGCGCGCCGAGCAGGTGCTGCGCACGATCGACGATGCCATACGCGACGGATTCCTGCCGGCGGCGCCGCGAAAAGACGGATGCAAGCGATGCGAGTATCTGCCGGTGTGCGGCCCTTATGAGGAGGAACGGGTGCGGGAGAAATCGCAGGCGGAGCTCAAGGGTCTGAAAGAGCTACGGGGGTGGCGGTGAGCACCACGGCGTTTGGATCCGGACTCGACCAGAGTTGGGTGGTGGAAGCCTCGGCGGGAACCGGCAAGACGACGGCCCTGGTGGACCGGATGGTGGAGGTGATCGCGGGCGGAACGCCAGTGGAAGCCATCGTGGCGGTGACGTTCACGCATGCGGCCGCGGGCAACATGAAGCTGCGCGTCCGGCAAAAGTTGGAGCAGCGCCGGGCGAGCGAGCTGGAACCAGCGGTGCGGGCACGGCTGGCGGAGGCGGCACGCGGCCTGGACCGAGCGTTCATCGGGACCATCCACGCCTTCTGCGCGCAACTGCTGCGGCGGCGGCCGGTGGAGGCGCGAGTGGATCCTGTGTTTCGGGAGCTGGATCAGCCGGAAGCAATGCGGATCTTCGGGCGAGTGTTCCGGCGATGGATGGAGCAGAGGCTGGCCGCGCCTTCGCCGGCTTTGGAGCGCGCGCTGGCGCGCCTGGCGTGGCGTGAGGAGCGCGACAGCGCGGACCCCATCGAGGGGCTGCGCGAGGCGGCGTGGGCGCTCGCGGAGTGGCGCGATTTCGACGCACCGTGGGACCGGCGCGGCTTCGATCGCGACGCGCAGCTCGGAGAGCTGATCGAAAGGGCGGAGGGCACGCTCGAACTACGCAATCGCTGCGCGAGATCGCGCGACAGTTTGTACGACGGCTTGCGGCCCCTGGCGGAGTTGTTGGAGCGGGTGAGGCTAGCGCGCGAGGCGGGCCGCTTTGACGCGAACCTGGTGGAGAGCGAGATTCTGCATCTGCCGCGCGACATGCGCTGGCTGAAGCAGGGCGGCGGGAGGTATGCGGATGGCGTAACGCGCGAAGCGGTGATGGCTTCGTGGGAGGAACTGAGGGCGGCGATCGAAGAGTTCGGCCAGTGCGCGGGTGCCGACTTGGCCGCGCGGCTGCGGGATGAGCTGTGGGAGGTAGTGGGGCTCTATCAGCAGGCCAAGAAGCGTGCCGGCCCACTGGACTTCATGGACCTGCTGTTGTACGCGCGCGATCTCCTGCGGCACGACGGCGCGCGCGCCGATCTGCAAAAGGTCTACCAGCGCGTGTTTGTGGACGAGTTTCAGGACACCGACCCCCTTCAAGCCGAAATCCTGCTGTTGCTTGCGGCCGCCGACCCGGCGGAACGCGACTGGCGCAAGGCGACGCCGGCCGCGGGAAAGCTGTACGTGGTGGGGGATCCAAAGCAATCCATCTACCGGTTTCGCCGGGCGGATGCACGCCTGTTCCGGCGCGTCTGCCAGGACTTGCGGGAGGCCGGCGTCGGATCGAGGGAACTGAGAAGCAGCACGCGGTCGACCAAGGCGATCCAGGCTTTCGTCAATGCGGCGTTCAACCACGCGATTCCGGACTACCTGCCGCTGGAGGGTGGGGTGGAAGGGCTGGATGCGCAGCCGGGTATCGTGGCGCTGCCGATGCCGGAGCCCTACGGCTCACGGAACCTTTCGAACGTCAAAATCGATGAGTGCTCGCCGAATGCGGTAGCGGCCTTCATCGAGTGGCTCTGGAAAGAGAGCGGATGGAAGGTGCGGGAACGCTCCGGGGCGTGGACGCCGATCCAGCCGGAACACGTGTGCATTTTGTTCCGCCGGTTCACCAATTTCGGAACGGACCTCACGCAGGAGTACGTGCGCTGCCTGGAGGCCCGCGGGATCGCGCACCTGCTGGTGGGGTCGAAGTCTTTTCACCGCAGGGAAGAGGTGGGGACGCTGCGCACTGCGCTCCGCGCCATCGAGTGGCCGGACGATGAATTGAGCGTGTTCGCGGTGTTGCGCGGGAGTCTGTATGCGGTGCTCGACGACACGCTCCTGAAGTTTCGCAATGCGCACGGGCGCTTCCATCCGATGCGCGCATTGCCGGAGGATCTCGATCCCGAGTTCGCGCCCATTCGGGAGGCTTTCGGCGTGCTGCGCGAGCTGCACGGGAAGAGGAACTATCGGCCGATTGCGGACACCATCCACGAGTTACTGGAAGCCACGCGGGCGCACGCGGGATTTGCCTTCCGCAAGGGCGGAGAGCGCGTTCTGGCCAACGTTTTCCGGCTGACGGACCTGGCGCGCAGTTTCGAAGTGAGCGGGGCGGCGACCTCGTTCCGCGCCTTAGTCGAGTACCTGGAGAGCGAGTACGAAGGCAGCGACACGGGCGAAGCGCCGGTACTGGAGCAGGAAGGCGGCGGTGTGAAACTGATGACCGTGCACAAAGCCAAGGGGCTGGAATTCCCGGTGGTGATCCTGGCGGACCTGACGGCGAATCTGACAGGTCGGCAGGGCGGCGACCGCTACAGCGAACCGGACAGGCGCCTGTGCGCGCAGCGGCTGCTGGGGTGCGCTCCGTGGGAACTGCTGGATCAGGCGGTGGCCGAAGCGAAGGCGGATGAAGAAGAGGCGTTGCGCGTGGCGTACGTGGCGGCGACGCGGGCGCGCGATCTGCTCGTAGTGGCCGCGGTTGGCGAAGCCGAGAGGCCGGGTTGGTTGAGCCCGCTGTACGATGCGCTGTATCCGCCGAAGGAGCGGTGGCGCGTCGCGGGGACTGCGCCGGGTTGTCCCAAGTTTGGAGATTCGACGGTCTTGAACCGGCCGCACGATCAGCCGGAGGAGGGGTCGGTGAAGCCGGGTCTGCATTATCCCAAGGCCGGCACTCACGAGGTGGTGTGGTTCGACCCCAGGGTGCTGACCCTGCGGGTAGCCAAAGCCGAGGGCGTGGAGAACGAGCAGGTACTGAGCGGAACGACGGAGCAGTCGGTGGAAGGGCTGCGTCGCTATGGGGAGTGGAAGGATCGGCGGGCGAGACGCATCGCGATCGGGAGCGTGCCGCGGTTTCGGACCGCGACCGCGGAGACGTGCGGACATGCGCAGGAAGCCGAGCGGATCGCGGTAGAGACGATCACGCTGCCGGCGGCAGCGGGACGCCCTTCGGGGAAGAAATTCGGGCGCGTGGTGCACGACATCCTGCAACATGCCGAATGCGCGAACGATGCCGAGGATCTGGCGGCAATCTGGGGACGGAAGCATGGGGCGGGCGAGGAAGAATGCGCGGCTGCTGCTGCCGCGGCGCGGGCGGTGTTGGACCACCCGGCGGTAGCGGTTCCGGCCGGAGCCGAGCGCTATCGCGAGCTCCCGGTGATGGTGCGATTGGAAGACGGCACGCTCGTCGAAGGGCGCATCGATTTGGCGTGGTCGGATGGGCAGTCGTGGACGGTCGTCGACTACAAGACGGATCGGCGCGAAAAGCGCAACGTCGCGCAGGTGCAGTTGTACGGCCTGGCATTACAGCGCGCGACGGGCCTGTTGGTGCGCGGGATCGTGCTGGAGGTGTAGGGTCCACGATGAACCCAAGGTGGGACAGGCCCTTGGCCTGTCTTTTCCCCTACCTCTGTGCGGGGGGCTTGGCTTCGGTAATGCCGAGGTCGGTCAGCACTTTCGGCTCCTTCTCATCCATCGCCAGCAGGTTGTGGCAGGCGTTGCAGTCCTGCGTGATGGACTTGCCGTCCTTCGTGTTGTGGCTGCCGTCGTGGCACCGGAAGCAACCCGGGAAGTCCGTGTGCCCGATGTTCAACGGGTACCTGCCCCAGGTGACGTTCATGTCCGGGAAAATGTTTCGGTCATAGATCGCCAGAACTTCTTTCGCCGATGTGGCCACTTCGGATTGGCGCTGACCCCAGACGGCCGGATAGCTCTCCTGGTAATACTTGGCAAACGCCGCGGGAATCTTCTGCGCCGCGTCCTCGCGCGTGGCGTAGGTGACCTTCAGGATCTCTACCGCCTTCTTCTTGGCATACGGCAGAGAGGCGGAAATCAGGCCCGCATTCATGGCCTTGTCCACGGCGCGTTCCGGCAGGTCGTAGCTGTGAGACGGCCGGTTATGGCAGTCCATGCAGTCCATTTCCCGCGGGGTCAATCCGGCGCCATCGGGCTTGGCGTCGGCGGCAGCGTAAACCGTGGATTGACCGTTGACCGAGTACTCCACCCAGGGAATCGTCTGCCGGGCCTCGTCGGAGTGGCCGTAGCGAATCGTCACGCCGGGGCCCAGGTGCGTCCCATGGATCCCGATGCCGCCGTTGCCCCCGCCGATCTTCATGAGGAGCACGGTCTTGGTCAGGCTGTTGGTTTCGTCGTCGGCGTACTTGGAAACCACTCGAATGCGGTCCTCGCCGTACTTCTGCGGCCAGTGGCAGGCTTCGCAGGTCTCGCGCGCGGGACGCAGGTTATGGACGGGCGTCGGGATGGGGCGCGGGTACGTGTTGAAGGCGACCGCGAATACCTGGCCGACCCCCGAGAGCTTACTCCTCACGAACCATCCCGCGCCGGGACCAATGTGGCACTTCACGCACTCCACGTTGGAATGCGGAGAGTTCTGGTAGGCGGTGTACTCGGGTTGCATCACGGTGTGGCAGGTCTGCCCGCAAAACGTGACCGAATCCATGTAGTTCACCGCGCCGTAACTCAGTTGGCTGGCGATCGCCATGTTGAGGAACGTCGTGGCGCCGACAAAATAGACCAGCCTGCGCAACTCGGTGTTGCGCCAGGTAAGCGGAGGGAACTCCGGTGGGTAGATGCCCGTCCGTCCCTCGCGCTTGCGCTTGATCCAAATTCCCAGAGGAACCAGCAACAGGCCGACGAAGAACGGCGCGGGGAGCACCAGAAATGCCAGAATACCGAAGTATGGGCTTTGTGTCCCTCCCCGCAAGGTGGTCGGCAGCAAAAAAAGCCAAAAGATTGTGGCCGTGGTGACGATCACCACACCAGCCAGGCTGATCCAGTTGTTCGACAGGTGGATGATCGGGGACAGCCAGCCCCGGCCCCTGCGTTCGGAATTGTCAGGCGTCATTAGCGTTTTACGTAACCGTCTATTGTAAGTCCTTTGGTCCACCGGATCAGCTCAGAAGCGCGCCATGACAGCCTTCGTGGGGCAGGTTGGAAACCTGCGGGCCGGATGCCAACCGGCCCGTGCGGCGGTTGGCAACCGCCGCGCAGCTTGCCAAGCTGCCCCACAAGTTTCCACAACTTGACGAAAAATTCGACAGGTATTAAGATTATAGTGTCTTTTATTCCCGGTTAGAGGAGTCTCTTCATGCCGTTCCGCGGGGGTGCTCTGGGCGCTCGCCGACTGCTCGTTCTCGCGGTCTTGGCCGCCGCGGTTTGCATCCTGCCGTCCCTCGGGCAGCAGCCCAAAGCGCTTCCGGGCTCCGAAGAGTGTGCCGGATGCCACGAGATCGGGGTCCGCACCGGCAAGCGCGTACCAGGCGTGCCTCCGCCTTTCGATGCGGTGGGCCTCAAAGCTTCGCCCCATGCGACGCTCGAATGCGCGAGCTGTCATAGCGAACTGGCGAAGAAGGAATTTCCCCATCCCGAAAAACTGGCCCCGGTGGAGTGCGGCTCGTGCCATACCGAGGAGAAGACCCAATACACGGCCAGCCTGCACGGACAGGCCGCGGCACGAGGCGACAAGCTCGCGCCGGGCTGCAAGAGCTGCCATGGGACCCACAGCATTCTGCGGCCGTCGAACCCCCGCTCGCCCACCGCGACGATGGAAATTCCGAAACTCTGCGGCGGTTGCCATCGCGAAGGCACGCCGGTCAGCCTGACGCACAACATACCCCAAACCAACATCCTGGAGAACTACAAGGATAGCCTCCATGGCAAGGCGCTTTTCGAGAAGGGTCTGACCATCGCCGCGGTTTGCACGAGCTGCCACACGGCGCACTTCGTTCTGCCGCACACCGATTCGCGCTCGTCCATCGCCAAAGCCAACATCGCCACTACCTGCACGAAGTGTCACGGACAGATCGAAACCGTGCACCGCAAGGTGATCCGGGGCGAGCTATGGGAAAAGGCGCCGAACCTGATTCCCGCCTGCGTGGACTGCCACGAGCCGCACAAGGTACGGAAGGTCTATTACACGGAGGGGATGTCGGACCGCGACTGCCAGCGCTGCCATGGCGACCCCAAGCTCAAGATCACACGTGGCGCCCAGACTGTATCCCTCTTTGTGAACCAGGCCGAATTGGGTGGATCGCGGCACTCCCAAAAGGCTTGTGTCCAGTGCCACACGGGCGGCACGCCCTCGCACGTGCGGCCCTGCGACACCATGCCCCCGAAGGTGGACTGCTCCATCTGCCACGCCGACCAGGTGAACCTGTATCGGGAAAGCACCCACGGCAAGCTGGCGGCCGAGGGCAGCCCGGATGCGCCGGCCTGCCAGGCCTGCCACAGTCCGCACCACACCCTCGGGAAGACCGATTCGGCCTCGCCCACGTTCTCCCGCAACGTTCCGGCGCTGTGCGCCAAATGCCACCAGACGGGACAGAAAGCGGCCCTGCGGTACACCGGCACCCAGGATCAGATCGTGGAGCACTACAAGGAGAGCATCCACGGCAAAGGCCTGCTGCAAAGCGGCCTGACCGTGACCGCGAATTGTGCCGACTGCCACACCGCGCATAGCGAACTGCCCGCCAGCGACCCGCGCTCCAGCGTCAACCGCGCCAACATCGCCACGACGTGCGCCAAGTGCCACCGCGGGATCTACGAGATGTTCACCGCGAGTGTCCACAGCCCGAATGTGACCAAATCCGGAAAGGAGCTGCCCGTGTGCGCCGATTGCCATTCGGCCCACAGCATCCAGCGCACCGACCTTTCGAATTTCCGGCTGCACATCATGGACCAGTGCGGACGCTGCCACAAGCAGATCACCGACGCCTACTTCGAGACGTTCCACGGAAAGGTCTCCAAGCTGGGCTATCTGAAGACGGCGAAGTGCTACGACTGTCACGGCGCGCACGATATCCTGCCGGTGGACAACCCGCGCTCGCGCCTGAGCCGGAACAACATCGTCAACACCTGCGGCCAGTGTCACATGGGATCACACCGGCAGTTCGCCGGATACCTCACGCACGCGACGCACCACGACCCGAAGAAGTATCCTTTCCTGTTCTATACGTTTTGGGGAATGACCACGCTGCTGGTGGGCACGTTGGTCATCTCCGGCACTCACACCCTGGCCTGGCTGCCCCGGTCGCTGGAATACCGCAAGGAGGCCAAGAACGGCCGGCCGGAGACCGGGATGTACGTGCGCCGGTTCCAACCCTTCCAGCGCAACCTCCACCTGATGGTAGTCTCCAGTTTTCTGGGGTTGGCCTTGACGGGTATGACTCTGAAATTCTCCTACGCGGGCTGGGCCAGGTTTCTGTCCCACTTGCTGGGGGGCTTCGAAGGGGCCGGGCTGATCCATCGTTTCTGTGCCGCCGTGACCTTCACGTACTTCGGCCTGCATCTGTACGACCTGTGGAGGAAGCGCCGTCAGAGCGGCAAGACCTGGCGGCAGTTCATTACCGGCCCGGAGAGCATGCTGCTGAACGGGCGCGACTGGCGCGAGTTTATCGGCTCGCTCAAATGGTTCTCGGGTAAGGGTCCACGGCCGGAATACGGCCGCTGGACCTACTGGGAAAAGTTCGATTACTTCGCGGTCTTCTGGGGCGTTGCGATCATCGGCGGCACCGGGCTCCTGTTGTGGTTCCCCGAGATCTTCACGCGCGTGTTTCCCGGCTGGATGGTCAACGTCGCCACCACGATTCACAGCGACGAAGCCCTGCTGGCGGTGAGCTTCATCTTCGTGGTGCATTTCTTCAACACGCACTTTCGCCCGGAGAAGTTCCCCATCGACACGGTGATTTTCACAACCGGCATGCCGCTGGAGGAGTTCAAGCGCGACCGCCCCAGGGAATATCAGCAACTCGTGGAATCCGGAAAATTGGAGCAGAGCCTGATGCCCGAGCCGGCGGCCCGCTCGATCAAATTCTGGCGGCGCCTGGGCTTCACCGCGCTCGGCCTGGGCCTGGCAATGATTGGCCTGATCCTCTACGCCATGATCTTCGCTTACCGCTAGAAACGGCCGCGCCGATCGTGAGCTACTTGGAGCCCCTCGCTCCCGCCGGGGGTGGCGAGCCCCGCTCGAACACGGTCCGGAACGGAATCGCCTCGCCGGTGAAGAGCTTGCCTTTGATCAGGGGATCGCCGGCAAGGATGGCCTTCGCGCTCTCGGAATCCGGAGCATTCACGACATAGATGCCGAAGTCACGAACCGCAATAAGCTGCCGGGTGGCTCGCCGGGACCAGACGATTTTCACCGCGGCGCTTTGCCTTCAGGGGACTTCCCCCAAGATCGGAGCCATTTTGAGACCTTCTCGTGGCTCACGGTACGGCCCTCGTCGAGATCCGCGAGTCCTCTACGGATCTCCCCGAGCTGCCACTCTTCAACCTCGACGTACTGGGCGATAGCCTCGGCGGCAAGAAAGGATTTGGAACGCTTTGAGCGCTGTGCAAGGGCATCCAGGCGCTTCTTCGTTTCAGTGTCCAGTCGAATGGAGAGGGTTTCTGTCATGGCCTGTGGTCAGTTGTATACCAATTCCCGCACTACTGGAAATCTGAGGAATTGCCAAGGTGCATTTGACGGGAATCGAGGGAGCCGGCGCGAGGGGGGCAAGAAACGTCCCGTTTTTGAGCGTCCTTCTTCCGGTCAGTCCCCCGCAACCTTGGCTTCTTCAGTGGCGTGCCGGTCCCCGGCGTGTTCGCTCTTCTTCACGCTCACCCCGGTCAGGAAGGCTGTGTTCAACGGGTAAACGTCGGGGTCGAAGATGATCGGGTAGAAGTGCCACACCACGATCGCCAGCGTGGCCAGCACGGCTTCGTAGAAGTGGACCGAAGTGGCCACATCCAGCCACGCCTTGGGCAACAATTTCAGCACCAGGCTGTTGGCCCAGAGCATCAGGCCGGAGGCGATCATGACCCCCGCGCCCCAGACCACGGCCCAATACTCGGCCTTCTCCACGTAGCTGTGCGCCGAACGCCCCGGCGGCTGGTCGCCCAAGCCGAGGTTGTACGCGAAGTTGGATAGCGCCTCGCGCGGGTCGTCGATGTTGGGCAGCATCTCCTTCCAGTGCGCGCGCAGCTTGCGGTTCACTATCAGCGAGACCAGGTGGGTTACGGTGACCGCCATGAAGATGGCGGCGGCCACGCGATGGATCAGGCTCCGCAGCCAATGGGCGCCTTCCAGGAGCAGCAGCGGGCGGGCCCACCAGGTATCCGGATACTTGAGGGCGAAGCCGGTCCAGACCAGCGTCATAAATGAAATGGCCAGGACCGCGTGCTGCAGCCGCTCGAAGGGCAGCATGCGGATTTCGCCGTGGCCCGGCACGTGAAGATTGGCAGGCTGAATGCCTGCCCCACCGTGAAGCCTGCCAGGCGGAGTGCCTGCCCCACTGCGGAACCGCAGGCGGATGAGCTTCCTGAGCCAATCGCCGCCGTTGTGCAACAGCATCAGCCCGATGGTTACAGGGATCACCAGGAGGTAAAACTGCCGCACCAGGCGCAATGCGGCGGGTTCGCTGCGGCCCTCGGCCACATGTACCTGGCTGATGGCGAACCGCGAGCCGGCGCCGGCGTGGCACTGCCCGCAGGTCTTGGGAAGGTTCTTGGGGTTAATCGTCGACTTCGGGTCGGATGACGCCAGAATGTTATGCACGCCGTGGCAACTCGAGCAGTTGGCTACGGTCTGCGAACCCTCCTTGGATGCCAGTCCGTGGAACGAGGCATCGAAGCTCACTATGCGGTCGGAGGGCAACCCGAATTTGCGGGTCAGGCGGACATCCCCGTGGCAGCTCCCGCAAGTGTCGCGGATGTTTGCGCCGTTCACCGAAGACGCTTCGTTGCCATGCTTGATGATTTTGTGCTCGCCGTGGCAATCGGTGCAGAGCGGCGCCTGGGTGACGCCTCGCGCCATGGCCTGGCCATGCACACTCGCCCGGTACTGCTCGACAACCTCGTTGTGACACATGCCGCAGGTGTCCGGGACGGCGGCGCGGAACACCTGCGACTTGGGCGGAAGCAGTTCGTGGGCGCTCCCGTGGCACAGGGCGCAATCGGGCGCGCCCTCGTTTCCGTTCTTGCGGGCCTGGCCGTGCACGCCGCTGGCGTAATCGCCGGCCTGGTCCTCATGGCAGGTGGTACAGACTGGCTTGGGAATACCGGCGGGGTGGGGATATTTGTCGTGGGACTCGTGACAAGTGTCGCAGGGCAGCCCCGTGTGAGCGCTCTTCTCCAGCTTCTGTCCCTGGTCGTGACAGGAAGAGCAGGCCGCCGCGGGCGGCGTATCGGCTGCCTGGAGATTCGCGCCGGCTGCCCCGGCGAGCAGGCCAAAGAGGGCAGAACCGAGCCGTAAACCTAGGGAGGAAAATGCCCGGTTCCTCATGATTGTTACGCTCCAGTGGGGAGTTGGGTGGATTGCACCCACGTCTGATACAGATAGGCTGCTCCGAGGAGCAGGCCGAAGACGACGACGATCACCGTGAAGATTTTTCCCCACTTGTCGATCTGATCCAGCTTGTTGGCAAGCACCGCTTGATGAGCTACGGGCGCGCCTTGCAGCACGTGCAACGTGTCGTCTTCGTGGCTGGACACCATCCTGCGCCGCACAATCAGCGCGATCACGATGGTGGCCAGGACGATCCAGAGAACAATAAACGGCATTAAATTGATATTCATCACTCACCTCCAGGTACGTTCACAGTCGAATCTGTGGCCCCAAACTCACGGTGGACCCTCCCACCGGGGGGCCGATACTTTTCTTGTCGAATGTCTTTCCGGTGACCTCTTCGATGGCATCCACCACTAAAAGAAGGTAGGCATCGAGCGCGCATTCGACCCGCTGGCGCGTTTCGCAGGAGCCGTCGCGCGCCTGATCGATGCACACCGAACAGACGTTGCGGCGGATGGCCTGCAGGTACTGGTTGATATCGTCACTCTCCACCGATTGGACGGCTTCTGCTACTTGAGGAAAGAGCCGGAACAGCGCGCAACTGGAGGGTTCTTCCAGACCGCACTCGCCGTCCACTGTCCGTGCCGTGCAAACGTGGCAAATCCTGTTTCGGATAATCGCTTCTAATTCTGCTAAAGACTGTTGCACGTGAAACCTCCTTCTTCCCGGAGTGAACGATAGTGCACGCAGAAGTCCACACCTGCACCTGCCAAACTATTGGATTTTGCAACGCTTTGATCCGGAAGCCCGGTGATGTGGGGGTATTGGCGCAGAAACAGAACTGGTATTGGGGGATATTCCGCTCAAAACGGGAGTGCCGTGAGATGTCGAAACACGCAGCGCAGCGGCCATAATGGCGAGCAGAACGGTACTGATGGGGTCCTCCGCGGAGACTACCGAGACGATTCCGGCTTCCCACGCCTGGGCAAGCAACTGAGGGTCCTTGCGGGTGATCAATACCACCCGCTCCGGATTGGACAGGGGGAGCGACAGCCCCTCGAACGCCAGTTCGTCGAGCACCAACGCGCAATGCTGCGAAGGGTCCGGGCGATCGAGGGATTCGACATGCCATGCGCAACAACGGGACAGGGCTTCCCGGACCGTAGCCGCGTAGACGCTGTCGGCAATGGAAAACTGAACCGTTTGCATCATAGACGACTCCACTCCTCCACCCTCCACTGCTACTACTTCTTGTCGGCTGCCTTATAACCGTCCAGGGATTTATGCTCGTGGTAGTACTTGCCGGCATCGGTCAACGTCTTGAGATCTTTGGCGTTTTTCACATCGGTATGGCAGTAAACGCACTTCTGCGTAGTCTTCTTCGCGATATCGGCCGTACCGTACGACGCCGTCGTACACACGAGGATTCCGCCCAGCACGATAGCTGCTGGCAAAATGACTTTCAAATGGGACATGAAACCTCCGAAACCGTTAGGGAGCAATTGCATCTCCACCCCCGATCTGTTGTCTTCCTGTGGTTTTGCGGGCCCCCTCCGCAACCGTTGGGGGCAATTCTCCCCCAAAAATGCCCGCGCATTGGGCCAATTGGCGCAGAAGCCGGACTTGGTATAATCAGGACAAGCAGCTACCATAATGTCCAAACTCACGCCAGCCTGGCAGAATACCAGCGTTCTGGAATCGGTGTTCGACCAGCTTTCCGACGCCCTGGTTCTGTACGATCCGGAATTCCGCATTACCGGTGTTAACCGGGCGGCGGAAAAGCTTTTCGGCATGTCGTCCGAAGAGATGCTCGGAAAGTATTGCCAGGATATCTTCAAGTGCTCGGTGTGCGAGCCCGGCTGCGGAGTGCTGGTGGGGTTGAACCAGGCCCCCGCCGCACCGAACTGCACCGTCCGTCTGAATACCGGGAACGGCATGGAGCGGTTGGTGGTAATGCGGACCAACCAGATGCACGACACCGATGGCCACATGACAGGGGTAGTGGCCACCATCAAAGACATCACCGAAGAGTCGGCTCCCCAGAAGCGCGAGGTAATTGCCGAATCGGGAGCCATGCGGGAGGTGCTGAACTTCGTTCGGCGCGTGGCGGCCAGCGAGGCGACCACCATCTTGCTGGAAGGTGAGAACGGAACCGGCAAAGACCTGGTCGCCAAGACCCTGCACTACCAGAGCGTGCGGCAAGCCGAGCCGTTCATCGCCATCAACTGCGCCGCCATCCCCGAGACGCTGCTCGAAAGCGAGCTGTTTGGATACGAAAAGGGAGCGTTTACGGACGCCCGATCGCAGAAGCGGGGGATTTTCGAACTGGCCGACCGGGGCACGCTGTTCCTGGATGAAATCGGCGAAATCCCGATGATGCTCCAGGCCAAGCTGTTACGCGTGCTGGAGGACCAGACCTTCCGGCGGCTGGGCGGCCTGAAGGACATCAAGCTGGACCTTCGGGTAGTGGCGGCCACCAACAAGAACCTGCGGGAGGCCGTGAAGGAGGGGGCCTTCCGCCAGGACCTGTATTTCCGCCTCAACGTGATCCAGATCCTGATTCCACCGCTGCGCGAGCGGGCCGAGGACATTGTGCCGTTGACGAAGTTCTTCATCGAGCACTACAACCGCAAGTTCAAACGGAACATCGAAGGGGTGAGCGACGGGGCGGCCAAACTGCTGCTGTACCACGACTGGCCCGGGAATGTGCGCGAGTTACGCAATGCCATCGAGCGCGCCATGATCCTGGAGGAATCGGCGCTGATCACGTCGCCGAGCCTGCCGATTGCCATTTCGCGCCCGGATCCCAGTGTACCGATGGCGGTCGCCGTCAACCCGGACATGCCTACCGACGGGCTTTCCCTGGAAGATAACGAACGCGGACTGGTGGTTCGCGCCCTGGATAAGACCAGCGGTAACCAGACGCAGGCCGCTCGCCTGCTGCGCATCACGCGCGACACGCTGCGCTACAAGATGAAGAAGTTCAATTTGCGATAGGCGCGGGCAGGGCAGGCACGAACACAATTCGCGGCTGGCCGGCCGCGGTATCCAGCAGCCACAGCGGCTCCGAACCAAGTTCGTTCAGACGAAACGTGTTGCCCATCGGGACGAAGCCGGCGGGCGCGCATGGGCAGGGAATGGCGGCGCGGTTGCCGGTTGCGAGATCGAAGGTCGATACGGATCGGGCCGTGGAACTGGCGACGAACAGCGTGCGTCCGTCGGCCGAGAAGGCCAATCCAACCGGCGAGGCGACCTCGGCATCCCCAGAGGCCAGGACGCTCTGTCGAGACGAGCCGGTGAGATCGCGAAACCAGACCAGGCCAGCGCCTCCGGAATCGGAAACCGCAGCGTCATGGCCGCCGGGGGCGAAGGCGATCAGGGCGCCATCCGAGGCATCCATCACCTTGATGTTCTCGCCAGCGGTGCCAAGCAGCCGGATGGAGCCGACTGCCGCCGACAGCACATACGCGCCGTCATCACTGATGGCCAACGCCGAGGGGACGCCCAAGTCGAGCGTGCTCGTCAGTGTGGGGGAATCCGGCAGCCCATTGACGATCTGGAGGTGGCCCGAGGCATAGAGCGCGGCGGCGGTTCCGGAGGGGCTGAAGGCAACCCGCTCGGGTACACCGGAAAGTCCGTCAATGGGGCGTTCGACCACCGTTCCGGGTGTGATTCGGAAGAGGTGGAGCGAAGCATCGGTGGCCACCACCACGGCCCAATCCTGACGCGGAGCAACCAGGACTGAGGCTACATCAAAACCGAAGTCCAGGGGATCGCCGACGGTCGCCGCGCCTGGAATTCCCCGGATCGGCCGTAGGGTGTGCCCAACGGTATCGAACACAAACCCCGAATTGGGGCCCACAACGCGGCCTTCCTGCCCCGGCAGGAAAGGCGCCGCGACCAGTACGATGCTGAGAATTCGCCAGTTGCGAGTTGCCATGTTAGTCATTTCGGAGGTCCTAATGAGCCGGTGCTCCTACTGAACCGGTACCCGCACTCACGGTGGTGGGGGTGTTATTTCCGTTATTGTTTCCGCCGCCACGTGTGGCATACACGGCGCCGCCCGCCGCTGCCGCACCGGCGACTACCAGGATGGCGATCAGCTTGGCGGAAATACCGGCAGCTCCGGCCGCCGCCGCGCCCGCCACCAGTGCATTGGTCTGACTGATGGTGGCGTTGGCGGTTTGCCCGTTTTTGGAGGCCGTCACGCGGATTTCGAACTTGCCCTGGATGCTGTTGGGACGAAAACCGCGCGCCACGGCCCGTCCCTGGGCATCCGTAAGTACAGTCAGGTTCTGGCCGGCGCCGGCAAACGTCCCGCCGGCACCCTGGGAGGGCAGCGTGAACACCACGGCCGCACCCGCGACGGGCTTGTGGTTCTCGTCCTCGACCTGGACGATCGATTCGCGCGACGTACGCTGCTTAATATTGTTAATCGCGCCCTCGCCTTCCACGATGACAATGTTCAACCGCGGTGGGGTGGCTTGTGCGGCCACCCGAAGCGGGGCCGGCAGCGAAATCAGTAAGACCAATAGAATCGAAAGGAAACGCATTTCCAAGGCTCCGAGTCACCATTATGTCTGTTGCTTCGCGGAAACACAAACGGTTATTGCGCTCGACGCGTCCACCTCATGCCCACGCGCCACGCCGGCGGCACGCGCCATTTACCGCGTTCATCGCGCCGCCGCGATGGAGGCGCGTAACGCACCCACCGCCACCACTGGGCAATCAGCCATTGAGAATCCCGCCCAAGTCGCTGGCCTCCAGGCGCAGTCCGACGTAGAAAGTCCCAAAAAGGGCATAGACGGCGCTTACGTGGTCGAAACGCATTTCGTAGATCAGCTTCTTGAAGACTAGCGGGTCATCGGCGAAAAGGTCGACCCCCCATTCCCAATCGTCGAAGCCGATCGAGCCCGTGATGATCTGCCGCACCTCGCCAGCGTACCGCCGCCCCACCAGTCCATGCTCGTGCATCATGCGCTGGCGGTCGGCCATTGGTTCGGTATACCAATTGACGGACTCGCCGCGGCGCCGGTCCATGGGATAGAAACAAATGTACTTAGCCGGCGGGATCTCGGGCCAGAGGCGGGGCGCCATGGCCTGCCGTTGGCGATCGAGCACGGCTTGAATCTCCCGCTTCCATTCCTCGGAATGCGGCTCGATACCCTTGGCGGCCAAACCGCCGTAAACCTTGGACGTGGATTCGTAAAGGCCCAGCTCGATCACCGAAAGATAGGAGGTGGCCGGCTCCAGGTAGTCGTTGAGCCGCAGGCGCGCCAATTCCGATTGCGCCTGGTGGAGCTCTTCGAAACTGCGCCGGAAGTGCACAAACAGCAAGTCGCCTTTGTGCCCGAGCAGCGAGTAGAGTCCGGTCTGCCGGCCCTCCACCGGGCGGCCCATGGCCGACAGGGAGCGCACGGCCTCCTCCAGGACTTCCGCGCGGGACTCCGCAGAGAGGACGCGCCACGCGGGCCAGCGGAAGCGCATCATCTGGTGCAGCACGCTGGCGCCTTCGACGGTTAGAGGGACGGCGGGCAAGGCCACATCGGCAAGGGTCTCAGGCGTCATGAATTCCATTATAGGGGACCCGGCCCGTGGCCACACTGTGGCCACGGATTCGATCCCCGACCCAGTATTTTCAAGTACTTCCACTTTTTCCATGGCCACAGTGTGGCCACGGGCCGTATCTGTCTGCGGTCATGGGGAGCCTTAAGACCGGACGCTGGCGCTGGCGGCTCTTACTCCTGCCGCTGGTTCCACTTCGCCAGATACGCCTCCGCAGCCAACTCTTCCAGTTCCTTGTCCCGCGCCGCGCGCCACTCCGCCAGACGCCGCTCCCGGAGGCGCTCCAGCAAGCGCAAACGCCGCCTGGCTTCGAGCATGGCGTCCTGCCGCCGGCCCAGCTCTTTCCGGCATTCGGCCCGCGGCAGTACCAGTTCGGTCTCCTTCAATTTCACGTGCAGCCGGTAACTGCCCAGGGCAGCCAGTTCGCCGCCTGCTACCGGGTTCCAGTCGCGCACCCGCCGTTCCGCGGTGTTTCCGGCAGCATTCCATTGGGCACTGGCACGGTCCAGCCCGGCCAAGGCCTCGGCCTGCTGGCGGAACCGGGTCTCTTCCAACTCAAGCTGGGTTCGCCGCCAATCGAGAACTTTCTGGAGAGGGAATCGGAAAGGGGTCATTTCTTCGCGCCGGGCGCAGTGACCGGAACCATGCCGGCGCCCGTCTCCAGGTTTGCCGCCAGGCTCTCCATACGCGACAGCGTCTCGTCCAGAGGGGTGGTGGAAGCGTGGTCTTGCTGAAGGAAGTCCAACAGCTCGGGACGAACCCGGATACTGGTGTCCAGGAGCGAGTTCGAGCCTGCCACGTAGGCACCCAGTTGGATCAGGTCTTCGGCGTCGCGATAGGCGGCCAGCGCCTGCCGAATCCGGGTTGCCGCTGCCTGCTGCCGGGGCGTGGCGATGGCCGACGTGAGCCGGCTCACCGAGTGCAGAATGTCGATCGCCGGGTAATGGCCCTGGGCGGCCAATTGGCGCGAAAGGATGAAATGACCATCCAGGATGGCGCGCACGGCGTCGCAGATCGGCTCGTTGAAGTCATCCCCTTCCACCAAAACCGTGAAGAAGCCGGTGATGGATCCGCGGCGGAAGTTGCCGGCGCGCTCCAGGACCTTCGGCAGCAGGTTAAAGACGGATGGCGTATACCCTTTTTGGCTGGGTGGCTCACCCGCGGCCAAACCGATCTCGCGTTGCGCCATGGCCAGGCGCGTTACCGAATCCATGACCAGCAGCACGCTGGCTCCCTGGTCGCGGAAGTATTCGGCCACCGCCAGCGCCACGAAGCAGGCGCGCACGCGCAAAGGCGCCGGCCGTTCCGAAGTGGCACAAACCACCACCGAGCGTCTGCGCCCTTCCGGGCCCATTTCATTCTCGAGAAAGCCACGCACTTCCCGGTTGCGTTCGCCGATCATCCCGATCACCGTAACGTCCGCTGAGTTGTGCCGTGCCATGGAGGCGAGCAGCGTGCTTTTGCCGACGCCGCTGCCGCCGAATATCCCGATGCGCTGCCCCTTACCGCAGGGCAACAGGCTATCGATGGCGCGGATTCCCGTGATCAGCGGCTGGGTGATGTGCTCCCGATCCAGCGGGTTGGTGGGCACGCCGTACAGGCTGTATGCGTCCCGCGCCTCGAGCGGGGGCCCGCCGTCCATGGGTTTCCCAAATCCGTCGATGACGCGCCCGAGCAGGCCGGGGCCCACTTCCACGCGCGCATCCCCGCTGCGCGCCGCCACCGGATCGCCCATTTCGAGGCCGTCGGTCTCTTCGAGCGGCATGGAAAGCACGCGGCCGTCGCGGAACCCGATCACTTGCGTGCGGATCAGCCGCCCCTGGGATGTTTTCACCTCGCAGAAATCTCCGATGGCCACATGGGGGCCGCGGGATTCGATCAACAGTCCCACCACCTCGGTGACCTCCCCGGTCCAGCGGAGCGGGGAAACCCGGTCGAGCTCGGCGAAATAGGGAGCGAACGAGATTGCTTCCATCATGAGCGCCTCCGCAGGCAGTCCGCCAGCCCGCGTTCGATCTCGTGCAATTGCGATTCCACCGAGGCGTCCAGGTTTCCCCGCTGGGTCTCGAATATGACTGTGCCCGGCTCGCGCGACGGGTCCGGAAGCACTTCGATGGCAGCCCCGGTGACCGATTTCTGAAGCGCGGACCGGACCGACGCGGCGTGCGACGGATGGACCTTTACGCGGCTGATTTCCTGGCCTTGCAGTTTTTCAAACGCCGCCAGGATCAACCCGTGCAAGGCATCCGGGTCGACGGCCAGTTCGCGCCGCAGCACCCGCCGGGCGATCGCGAGCGACAGTTTGACCATGTCGGCCTCGGCCTCTTTGCGCAGGCGCGCTCGCATTTGGCCCAGGTCGTCGATGGTGCGCGACAGCCGTTCGATTACCGGCTGGAGCTCGGCGGCAGCGTGGTTCCGGCCGGCTGACTCCCCTTCGCGCAGTCCTGCGGCGTGCGCCTCCCGGAGACGTTGCTCGAATTGCTGCTCGAGTTGCGTCACCTGTGCGTGGAAGCGCTCTTGTGATTCGGCGGAATTGGGGAAGTCCTGCCCAGTCCGGCGCACCTGCCGCCACGTCATGGGCGTTGCCGGCTGTGGGTCGTCGGGCTGGAGCACCTTAGACGACATACTGCTCTCCCACCGTGCCCATGAGGCTCAGCACTCCTTCCGCCTCGAGCTTGCGCACAATGGCAATGATTTGCTGCTGCGCGGCCTGCACTTCCTTGATCTTGATGGGACCGAGCGCATCCATGTCTTCCCTGAGCATGTCTGCACCGCGCTGCGACATTGAGCTCAGAACCTGATTCCTCAACTGCTCGCTGGTGCCCTTCAGTGCCACCGTGAGCACCTTCCGGTCGATTTTGCCCAGGACTTCCTTCAGCCCCATCGGGTCGATCAGCAACAGGTCCTCAAAAACGAACATCAGGTGACGGATGGTTTCCACCAGATTGGCGTCCTGCGCCTGAATATCGTCCAGGATCTCGTGACTCGATCCGGAATCCAGGCGGTTCAACATCTCCGCGACGGCGCGCACGCCGCCGTAGGATTCCCTGCTGAATTCACCCAGCGCCATCAGCTTCTGCCCGATCACACCGGCAATCTTGAGGATAATCTCGGGAGAGATCTGGTCGAGGCTGGCCATGCGAAGCGCGACATCCGACCGCAGATTTGCCGGCAGAGAAGTCAGCAGGGCGGCCGCCTGGCTGGGATTGAGATGGGACAGCACCAAGGCAATGGTCTGGGGATGCTCGTTATGGATGAACTTGGCAAGTTGCCCGGGATCGGCCTTCTGAATGGCATCGAAAGAGGCGGCTTCGTTGCCCAAGGCTTTGGCGAGCCGATCGAGCAGCCGCTTGGCCGTCTCCGGACTGAAAGCCCGCGTCAGCAATTTGCGCGCGTATTCCACTCCGCCCCTGGCCACATAGGCGCCGGCCGTGGAGATCTGGTGGAACTCGTTCAACACCGCCTCGGCCTGCTCCGCCGAAATCGCTGTGATCCTGGCCACCTCGCGGCTGACCGACTGAACATCGTCTTCGGACAGATGTTGCAGCATATCCGCGCTGGCCTGCTCGCCCAATACGATCAGGAGCATGGCCGCCTTGCGCAGGGTCGGCATGGAGTCGACTTCGGACTTGGTGGTATTCAGGATCATACGGCCTGCCTATGACTGTCCATCAGCTCTCTTCTTCGCGGATCCAGGTACGCAGGACTTGGGCGGATATTTCGGAATCCTTGCTGACCTTTTCACGGATGTGCTTGGCGAGCACCTCCGCCGCTTTCGTGATGACCGGCGCGACCTTGAGCGCGTTCAGGGCCTGCGCGTCCATCTTCTGCTGAAGGGCATCGCGCTCCGCCAGTTTGGATTCCAGTTGCTCATCGAAGGCGGGGGCGTTCAGGCCGGCTGCGGAGGTGCCTTGCCCGGCAGGCAGCGCCGTGGGACCGGTAACCGCCGCGGAACTCGCCTTCTTCCCGCGGCGCCGCAAGAGTAAGACGCTGACGAATAACAACACCATGACGGCCGCAGCGGCCCCGCCTGCGATGAGCTGTGTTTTCCGGTCCAGCTTCAGAAGGGAGGCCAGGGGCGCTGCCGGAGCCGCGGGAGCAGGGTAGGCCACGGGCGGCAACGGGGGCTCCAACTGCAGGGTCGTTTCAAAGGGCAGCGTATCGATCACGAGCTGATCGCCCCGCTGCTCCGAGAATCCGGTGATGCCCGCCACCAGTTCCCGGATGACTTTCAGTTTCTCGGGCGCCGGGGGAACCAGCACTCGCTTCAAGCCGTTCTTGTCCGGCTCCCAGGTGACTTCCTGATCCACCAGCACGGCCAGCGACATTCTCTTCACACCGCCCGCCGGCATACGGGTTTTTTTCACAGTGCGGCTGGATTGGTAGGTGATGTTCTCGGTAACGTGTGACACGTTCTTCGAATTGCTGCCCGGCCGCGAGGTGGGCCGCGGCAGACTCGAAGGTGTTCCGGGGACGCCGTTGGCTCCCCCGGAGCCCGAACTGTCCTCGCTCCGCTGCGAACTGGCCATCACGGAACGGGCCGGGTCGAAGACCTCTTCGCTTTGCTCTCCTCCCGTAAAATCACACTCCACCGACACGCCCGCGCGAAACTTGTTCTCACCCAGCAGCGGTCCCAGAGTGGAGTTGATTTTTGCCAGGAGGTCGGCCTCGATCTTGTGCCGGTAGTCCAGAACGGCCTCGGACGGTTCCGGCCCATCCAGCGTTCCCGGAGCGCGGGGACGGCCCAGCAGGTTGCCATTCATGTCCAGCACCGAGACGGCATCGGGAGAAAGCCCCTCCACGGCGCTGGCCACCAGGTGATTGATCGCCACCACGTTCTGCGGAGCCAGGTGCGTTCCGGGCCTCACCTTCACCAGCACGCTGGCTTTGGCCGGTTGCTGCGCGTCGAGGAATACGGAGTCCTTCGGGAAGGTGATGTGAACGCGAGCCTGCTCGACCTCCGCCAGCGACATCACCGACCGCTCCAGTTCCCCTTCGAGAGCACGCCGGTAGTTCACGTGCTCGGTGAACTCGGTGGCCCCCAGGTTGGTCTTGTCGAACAGCTCGAATCCCAGGCGGCCGGCCTTGGGGAGTCCGATGGCGGCCATGGCGATTCTCATCTCGGCGAGCCGCGCGGAGGGCACCAGCACTGCGCCTCCCGCCTCCGGCAGGCGATAATCCACACCCGTCTCTTTGAGTTTCTGGACGATTCCCGCGGCGTCTTCCGGGGCGAGCCCCGTGAACAGCGGCTTGAAATCGCCCTCCCGCTGATACTTGACCAGCGCGTAGAGACCCGCGCCGACCAGTACAGCCACTGCCAGAATGCTGATCCGCTGCCCGGTGGAGAGATTGGCCAGAATCCTTTTCATGGCGCTACTTTCATGTCGGCCCGCTGGTTAGATCGGCGGAATGCGCCGAAAACATGAGGCCACTACATCTGCATCCGCATGATCTCCTGGTACGCGCTCACCACCTTGTTGCGGACCTGGAGGAACATGTCGAAGGCCAGCTCGGCCCGCTGGGTCGCCATGATCGTGGTGTGGAGTTCCTCGCCTTCCCCGGAGAGGAATCGTTGGACCGAGGCCGACGCATCCTGCCCGAAAGCCTCCACGTTTTGAATCGCACTGGTGAACACGTCCTGAAACGCGCCACCCCCTTGAGATTGCCCGGCCGGGCGAATCGCATCCGGAAGAGCGGCGCCGGAAATCGGAAGAATGGGTGTAGGCATTGGCATCCTCAGCGGAAGAGATCGAAGGAACGCTGAATCATGTCCTTAGTCGAGCTGATGGCGGCGACGTTGGCCTCATAGCTGCGCGCGGTGCCCATGAGATCGACCATGTCCTCGGCCGGATTGACCCGCGGAAAGGCCACGTAGCCATCTTTGTCCGCATCCGGGTGCCCCGGCAGATAGCGCCGTTCCGGATCGCGCATGTCGGTGACGATCTCGGATACCGCCACACCGCCGGCAGCATGCACCTGGGCGTCGAAGACAGACGAGAACGGCGACACCGCCGCAGTAGTTTCAAATACCACGTCCTTGCGCCGGTAGGGACCGCCTTCGGGCGTGCGCGTAGTCTCCGCATTGGCCAGATTCTCGGTCAGCATCTCGGCCCGCACGCGCTGCGCAGCCATTCCCGACGCGCCGATGGAAAGAATTGAAAACAGGCTCATGAGCCTTGCCCTCCCTGTATGGCCGAGCGGACGGTGCGAAGCTGGGAGCGCAGCAGATTCGACGCCAACTGGAACCGTAGCCCATTCTCCGCCAGGAGCCGCGATTCGCGGTCGAGACTGACGTCATTGCCGTCATTTCTTACCGGCAAATCCGGAACCGCGACGGTCCGCGGCGGCCCACCCATGGCGTTCGCAAATTCCGATTGAAAATCGATGTCCTGGGTGCGGTAGCCGGGGGTGTCGGCATTCGCGATGTTCGACGCCACCAGCTTCTGCCGCGCACTCAGCAGGTCCATGTATCGTTCGAGTTGACCGGCCAGCCGATCCAGCATAGCAACGTGGTTTGAGCAGTTGGGCAGCCAACCTGGGAAGCCTCTTGAAATCAACACGGGAAGATGGAAAAGGGGGCAGATTCTTGGCGCGCGGCAGTTTCTTGTCACGCCCGGGGGGAAGCGAGAGACGCTCGCGCCGCCTCCTTTCTGTTGTCGATTTGCGGTATAGGTAAACACTGGCGGTAGAGAACCGTCGATCAGGAGCCACATGAGCGTTGGACCGCTGCTTGACCTTATCCGATCTTCGACCCAAGAGTTCTGGGCCGAGCGTAACCGGAAAGCGTTCAGCGCTTTGTTTGGAAGTCCCGATGGGCGTTTTTCGAAGATCGCCGCCAAGGCTGTGACGCTTCGCGCACCGGAGATGAGCGCGGATTCCGGTGTTCCGTTCGCCGCTTACATTCACCCCTCTAATCCGCCCTCGGGGCCGTACAGCGGGCTCTCCTTTGTGATTTTCCCGGTTACTGGCCAGCCCTGCCTGATCGGATTGGTGGTCGGAACGCAGGGACTGGCGCCGGACGAAGCCATTCTCGGACGGCCGGGACATGCCCGCAAAGTGCAGGCGATCTGTTCCTGGCTCAGCCACCAGGGCAACGGGGGTCTGGTTGCCTGGGCGAAGCAGGACCCCACGCGGACTGATCTGCCGGTCCCGGAAATTGTCACGAAGGCATGGCCAGCCTACAAGGCTGTGTTCGAGCGCTACGGCAAAGAAATCTATGCACTCTATTGTCCAACCGCCGATGAGACCAAGACGGAAACGGCTTTGACCGCCTTTCTGGACCTCTTTTTTGAAGAACGCGGTCATCAGCCGCTTGCTGGTTGTGACCCCGGCTGCCGAGCGATCCGGGCCGGTTGGTTCGAGCACCTGATGCCGAGCGTGGAACGCCGACAGGTTCGAGATCTACTTGCTACCAGGCGCTACGCGATTGTCCAGGGACCGCCCGGCACGGGCAAGACAAGGATGGCCATCGACCTCTTGCGAGAGGACTACGGCGGCCGGGGGCGAAGCATTCAGTTTCATCCGAACACGACCTACGAAAACTTCATCGGCGGCCTTGCGCCGGTGTACGCCGCCGGTGAGTTGGGTTTTCGCTTTACGCCAGTGGCCGGTTTCCTGATGGACGCCGCTAGCCAGGCCCTGCGGGACCCCTCGCACAATCACCTTCTGCACATTGACGAGATCAATCGCGCGGATCTCGGGAAGATCCTCGGGGAAGCCATCTTCCTGTTGGAGGCAACCAGCAACTCCGAACGAAGGATCGACCTGCCTTTCGACTTCGGCGAGCCCTTCCACCGCACGTTTTTTCTGCCTGTGAACCTGCACATCCTCGGCACGATGAACAGCGCCGATCGCAGTATCGCGATTGTTGACGTCGCAGTCCGGCGGCGGTTTGCGTTCGTTTCGTTGTGGCCGAGGATGAGCGTCGTCGAACAGCATGGATGCCTGACCATGCAAAAGGCGTTTCAGGATCTGGTGTCCATCTTCATTGAGCACGCCTCGGACGACGCGTTTCCGTTGGTACCCGGTCACTCGTACTTTCTGGAATCCAACGAGGAACGGGCGAAGGAGAGCCTGCGGGTCAACCTCGCCCCGTTGTTGGAAGAATATCTGGCGCAGGGTTATATCGCTGGTTTCTCCGAACCGATCCGGGGTTATCTGCAGGAACTGCGAAGCTTGTGAAGCGCCGAAACAGCCGGTACCACCGCGGGACATCGTCACCCCTTTTGCCCCCGCCGAGAGCCCATGAAGTCTGTCTCGAATTGGAGGATCACTCCCTGGTGCGTCGGTCGGCAATTGATTTCTTCCAACTGCGCGGACAGCGCGACCCCCAGGCGCAGGCAGCCCGAATGGCGGAGCAGTTCGTGACGCAGAACCGCGCCTTGCTTTCGCTACTGGACGTCCGCATCGAACGGGACTATGACGGCAGCGACGTGCGGCTTCTAATACAGGCCGGAAGTGCTGTGGGCGCCATCCCTCTGTTCTCGCCAACCACAGCCCGTCCGGACTACGGTCTGGTAGTCCAGCCTCGATTTCCCTGGGCCGGCATTGGACCGATGTTGTCCGAGATGGGATGGCGTGTAAGCCCTGCGCCCCTTCGCCTGCCGCTTCTTCGCCGTTCCGAGCGGCGGGTGCCCCTGTGGGTGCTGTCCTTCATGATACTGGTCCGACTGAAGGCGCTTCTCGATTCACTCAATCGCCGATTTGAAATCACCACCGAAATACGCCGCGCGCCCCGCGGGACGGTCGACTGGGCTCAATATGCCATGAGGAGCTTGCCCAGGGCGAA
Organism: Terriglobia bacterium; assembly: GCA_020073365.1. Classification (GTDB taxonomy): domain Bacteria; phylum Acidobacteriota; class Terriglobia; order Bryobacterales; family Bryobacteraceae; genus JAIQFL01. The sequence goes on from JAIQFL010000001.1 coordinate 71,383, forward strand.
TGCTTTGGCCCTACCGTGTACGTTTCCGGATCTTCGTGATGATCGATTCCTCAAAGGAGCGGTTCGGCACAGCCTGGAGCGACAACTGCGTGCGCTCGAAACACAGAAGGAGCAGGGAGCCTTTGTCCACCGGCTGATGGAGCTGGGGCAGCAGCTCCTGAGACGCGTTCAAATGGTGCCTGCGTATGTTCCGTCCCCGGCGACCCTGGGGGCCTGGTTGCAGCGGCCGATGCGCACGGAGCAGTTCGTAAATGGATTGCAGGCGATAGAATGGACGGTCGAGGAACGGGGACTGGCGGGTCTGAGCGACCTCGAGGGCATACCCTGGACTATGCCCATGGACCAGTTCTTCGAGGCCTGGGTCGAGACCGTATTCCGCGTTGTCGTGCAGCGCACCGGGGGCCAAATGACGGTCGGCCGGAAGCGGGAGACGACACATCCGATCATTTGGGAACCCACCTACCTCGGTTCGCAGAAATCGCTGGTGCCGGACATCTGGCTGGAATGGGACTCCACAACGTTGATCGTGGATGCGAAGTACAAACGGCACTGGGAGGAGTTCCAGCACCAGTCGTGGTCGAATGTGGAAGAGCGGTTGCGCGAACAGCACCGTAACGACCTGCTGCAAGTCCTGGCCTACGCCAACCTGGCCCGCACGTCGACAGTGATCGCGTGTCTCGCCTATCCGTGCTCATCGGTGAGTTGGGACTCGTTGCGTGAGCGGGGGCGACTCATCCACAAGGCGGAGCTGACGGTGGGATCCCGGTCGCTGCATCTGTGGCTCACCGCGCGCCGATGGCCGCAGCGGCTGAACGAGTAGCGGTCCCCTTGGCTGAGGAGCTTCGATCGGCTCTGCTGTAGATCGTATTCCCAGGTACATGGCCGCTGCGCACCAGGATGCTTGCCGCCCGGCGGCCGTGCGTTCCTTGGTCCTGGTTGTCACGCTCCAGCCTCCAGGCCCTGGGGGGCTCCGGTTACCCTCTGGACTTTGGCGACGAAATGGTTGACACTTCACCCTGGAGGTAGTGACATGCTGCACATGATCGGACACATGATTTTTGGTCTGGTGATCGGACTTCTTGCGCGCGCGGTTATGCCGGGCCGCCAACACATGGGATTGATCATGACCATGCTGCTCGGCCTGGTGGGCGCATGGGTTGGCGGACTGATCGGGCGCGCGGTGGGCATGTACCCACCGGGCCATCCCGCGGGGTTTTTGATGGCCTTGCTCGGAGCCGTCGCGGTGCTCTTGCTCTACTCGTGGGCGGTGAGCTCCTCGGCAGCGTTGATCTTGTTGCAGTTCACGTAAGTGGAACGTGTAACGATGCTCGCGGGATGTCTGGAGACCTCATCGCCGGCGCCGCGCCGCCACCCTGGCCGTAGCGTGAGCCTCGGGAATATCTTCCTCGGCACCGGGGATCTCACGCCACGACTGCAGGTCACGGGTTCGCCGAAACCGCGGGAACGTCGCGCAAGCCATGAATGCCTTCGACAATGGCCTGAGCCCGGTGGCGCAATGGTCTAAACCAGTTTCGATACGCTGCCATCGCCCTCCGCCGTGGCCCCCATCCGTAGCGTTGGCGCCTGGGACGGACCCCAAGGTGGCACATTTTCGCCCTTGTGGCGGCGTGCCGGGTATAATCAGCGGACGATGCCCGAGTTCAAAAACCTGATTGCGCGTCTGAAGCGCCACTACGGAGATCCCAAGCTGCCTCCGGCGCGGGGGCCATTCGAATTGGTGATGTGGGAGAACGCGTGCTACCTGCTGTCGGACGAGCGGCGCGCGGCGGTATTCGAAGGACTGCGCGCGCAAGTGGGCCTGAGCGCCGGCGCGATTTGGAAGGCCGACAAGGAAATCCTGCTCCCACTGGCCAGGATGGGTGGTATGCGTCCGGAGACTCGGGTCTTCCGCTGGCGCGAAATCGCGCGCATCACCCTGAGCCAGTTCGACGGGGATCTGGACCGGGTCCTACAGGAACCGTACGCGAAGGCCAAGAAGGCGTTGAAGCAATTTCCGAGCATTGGAGACCCGGGCGCGGAGAAGATCCTGCTCTTCTGCGGGGTGCACGCGGGGCTGCCGCTCGACTGGAACGGGAACCGCGTGCTGATCCGCGTGGGCTATGGAAGGGCCCAGAAGAACTACGGCGCTCAGTACCGCTCCGTGCAGGAAGCCTTGGCCGGAGAGCTGCCGCGCGACCCCGCCTGGCTGGCGCGCGCCCACCTTCTTCTACGGGAGCACGGCAAAAAGCTATGCCGGAACAATGCGCCTCTGTGCCACGAATGTCCCGCGGCGGACCTGTGCTCGTTCGCGAAGAAGTGAGGTCTTACGAACCCTTGCGGGCGGTCTGCGGCAGCACGCGATCGGTCTTCGGCAGCACCCTATAATGATGCCGTACCACGCCGTCCGGGAATCGGCGGGAAGAGACCAGGGCCAGCCGAACGGTGCGGCGCCGGGGCTCGATGAGCGGGATGCCTTCGCCGATGAAGACCGGGAGGACGTGGATGATGAACTCGTCGATCTCTCTCTCGTCCAGGAACGACGCGATCAGGCCGGCGCCGCCCATCATCATAATATCCTTGCCCGCTTGGGCGCGAATCCGTTTGGCGAACGCGGTGATGGGCTCGTTGACGAACTCGACACCGGGCGCGGGGGTACCCGGCGGATGGTGCGTGAAGATGTAATTCTTCACCTTGAGGCCGAAGCCGCTCCCTACACCGCCGGTCATCTCGAGGCTCTGGTCATAGGTCTTGCGCCCCCACAAGATGGTATCGATGGTGCGGAAGAAGGCGCCCATCCCGTAATTGCCCTTCGGGCGCGGGCGGTCGAGCCAGTCCACGCTACCGTCGGCCCGCGCGATGTAGCCGTCGGCGCTGGTCGCAATGTAGGTCACAATCTTACGTTTTCGCTTCATCTCCGCCTCTCTGCTGAGCAGCCGCCCCTCGCGTTATCGTCCAGCGGAATCCGGTTTTTGACGATGCCTGGAAGTGTTCCTCGAAATTGAAGTGCCGGCCCAGGTCGGGGTGCGAGCCATCGATGTCGGTGAACCCGTATTCGCGCGCCAGCCCCCAGGAACTGTACAGGCCGCCGGATTTTTCCAGCAGGCCAGGGTCTTGAGCGAGCGCAGCGATCGCCCGGCCAACGAAAAACGGCGTTTCCGACGCCAGGAAGTTGGGATCCTTCCGGGCACCCTCGCGCCAAGTCGCCTCGGTCACGCCGAAGTGATCGAGCGCGTATTCGGTTCGCATGTACCCCGGAGTGACCGCGACCGCCGCCACGCCATGCCGGTACAGATCTTCCGCCATGGCGAAGGCTAACCGGCTGACCGAGATCTTGACCAGGTCATAGAAGAGCGTGGCACGATAGTCCAGCGTGTCTCCGTCGCCGACCTCCACAATGAGCCCGCCGCGCCGCTCGATCATCAGGGGCGCGGCGTACCGGCAGGTGACGATGTGGGAGTTGAAGCCGTTGCGGAGCATCCAGAATCCCTTCTCGAGGTCCAGTTTCCAGAAGGGCGTCCACTCGTGAGTCTCGCCCTCGGAGATGTCGTTGACCAGCACGTCGAGGCGCCCCTGTTCGTGGCGCACGCGTTCGACCAGCGCTTCCACCTGCTCTGGCACGAGGTGATCGGTGGGAACCGGAATGCCGTGTCCGCCGCAGCGCGCGACCATTTCGGCGGTCTCGTCGATGGTCGCGGGACGGCCGGCGTAAAGGCCCGTCGTGGAGGGGCGTTGGCGGGTGCTGCGGCCGGAGCAGTAGACGGTGGCGCCCGCCTCCCCCAGCATGCAGGCGATTCCGCGCCCGGCGCCGCGGGTGGCGCCGGCGACGATGGCGACCCGGCCTTCGAGGCCTGTCCTCTTCATGGAGCGACCTTACCTTCGGCGAATATAACCGTTCGTTCATTTATTGTCAAGCAGAAAAATGACAGCAGAAAAATGAACGGGCGTTTATAATGGCACCATGAGCCGCCCGAAAACCACCCCGGACGCAGAAGTTCTGGCCGCCGCATACCGCGTGATCTCGCGGATCGGTCCGGCGCGGCTTACGCTGGCCGAAGTAGCGGCGGAAGCCGGGCTGTCGCCAGCCACGTTGCTCCAGCGCTTTGGCTCCAAGAGGGGATTGCTGCTGGCCGCCGCCGGGCAAGGCATGGCCGGCGTCGAGGAGTGTTTTGCGCGCATCCGTTCGGCGCATCGGTCTCCGCTGGGCGCGCTGTCGGCGTCGTTCGAAGAGATGACGCACATGTGCGAGACGCCGGAGGCGATGGCCAACAGCCTGGCCTTCCTCGAGATCGATCTCACCGACCCGGATTTTCACCGGCTTGCCTGGGAGAATTCGCGGTCCATGCTGGCAGGTTACCGGGCGCTGCTCGACGAGGCGGTGGCCGCCCGCGAGATCGTGCCCTGCGACACGGCGCGCCTGGCGCGCGCCCTCAGTGCGCTCTGTGGCGGATCACTGCTGAGCTGGGCGATTCTCCGCGAAGGGACCGTAACCCAATGGCTGCGCGACGATCTCGACACGGTGCTCGGACCGCTTCGGGTTCGGCCCAGAAAAGTTCGACGCGCCGGCGGGGTGGCGGGGAAAGCCGGGACGCGCGCCAGGAAGCGCAAGAGATAGATGTTGGACTGGCTATGCGTCGCGGTCAAGCGGGGGGAGGCTACTAATCTTCTGGCGCGAGACTGACGATCTGTGCGATGTGACGATTGACGAAGGGTTGATCCGCGATGTGTTCCTCAGGGCCAGCCCCGCGGATCTCGAACAGGTGCTCACGGCTATCGAAGCCTACCGGATTTGTGTGACGACCTTACACAAGCTCGAGCGTAAGCCGGAGTTACGCCACCAACAGGAGCAGGTGATGGAATGCGCGGAATCCTGCGAAAGGGCGCTCGTGGCGTACGCCGCTACGGGATGCTGGAAGGAGTTTCGATATCCGCCTGCCTGGCAGACCACGGATTTCGAGAAGGCCCATCTGGTCTTGGTGATTGAGTGGTGAGGGATAGAAGCGGATGGGCCATCTCACCCGATGGCCCATGCCGCGCCGTATCACTGCACGTTGGCAGTGATAATGGAACTGATCCTAGTAACACGGTGCCTGCGGTGGTGCGCAAAACCGGATTGCCGCCACCGCCGCAACTGCCGCCATGCCAGCCAGGGCGTACTCGACGAGATCCTGGCCTTGGCAGTCCTCCAGATTCTCAGCCTCGGGATGCGATCGTTCGACCAGTACATTGGAAAGTAACTTCTCTCTGTCGCGCCCCGAGAGCCGGCGCTGTTTGGTTTGGTGCTTGCGAGTGGCGGGGAACCGCCCACCCGCGAAGTCTTACACGTCCGGGAGCATCCCGGCGGGAATCCGCGTGGAATGTGTTAGCGCTACTTCACGTTGGCGTCGATGATCGAGGAGATTTTCGTGAACACAGTCCCGATGGTCGTGCTGAGCGTGGGCATCGCCGCCACAGCCGCCACGGCTACCATTCCAGCAGCTAGAGCGTATTCGACCAGGTCCTGTCCTTGTGTATCGTTCCAGAAATTCTTGATGTAGAGTTTCATTTTCGTTTTTCCTGCGTTGTTTTTGGACTTTCCCTCGATTCCTTGGGAAACTCCCTCGATCTCGACAGTAACAGCACGGGCGCTCTCGGTACATCCGTAGGAGAACCTATTTCCTGGGTTCTTTCACCTGAGCGCCCATCAACTGCGACGGGGCAGGAGGTTGAACAGAGAGGAGCGCTTCTTGGCTGTTTTCTGCTTACCCAGCATTCGCTCGGTAAGCGCGTTGATGCTGCGCCCGAGGTAGGACTCCGAAGCCACCGGCTTGCCATCCAGCACGGCTGCCTGCACGGCTTCATAGTCGTTGCTCAGCAGCGCGTAAGGCTCCAGCCTCAGGGCGGTCTGCACGTCCTCGCGTTTGAGGCCGGTGGAGGACTGGTAGCGGGTCACCACGAGCTTGATCCGGGAACGGTCCACCGGGATCTTCTCCAGGTATTCCAATGTTCGTCTGGTGGCGTGTAGCGCGGCCAGCTCATTGGTGGTGACGAGCAGCACCTCATCGACGAGCCCGGCAAATTCAAATCCCGGTGCATACGCTCCGGGGAGGTCCAGTACAATCGCCTCGTAGTGCTTGCGCCAGAAACTCAATAGCTCGAAGGCCACCTGCGGATCGATCTCCACTCGGGTAGCGGGGTTTTCGGGAGCCAGCAGGACATCCACACCGTGGCAGGGAACCACCAGGCGGCCCCACAAGTCGTCATCCATGCGCTGCCAATCCCGGACCGCATCGCCCAGGTGGAAATCCGACTTCAGCTTCAACAGAAAAGCGACGCTGCCCATCACGAAGTCCGTATCCACCAGCAGGACCCTGGAGATGCCGCTGCGCTTCATCTCAATGGACAGGTAGGTCGCGAGCGTACTCGCGCCGCAGCCGGGCTTTCCGGGCACGACACAACAAACCGGGCCATTTTTCTGGGCCTCCACCTTGCCGTGCAGCCGGGACAGACGCTCCAGTACCGCGCCGACCTGTTCGGAGGTCACTTCGGACAGGAACTCGCAGGCTCCCAGCCGGAGGCACCGAAGGATGAGATCCGCGTCGTTTCCGGGGTTCAGTGCCACGACCGGGATGGCCGCGGCCGTTTCCGAGATCAATTGCAGCGCGCGCTCCGGACTGGAGGCCACATCCAGAAAGCAGATGTCGGAGCCATGCCGCGCCAGCAAGCCGGCCACCGCTCCCGCCTGCGGGTATTGAGACACAAAGCACACATCCGAGAAGCCTTTTTCACCGAGTGCCGAGCGAATGCGAAGCCCCATCGGCGGGTTTGGACAAACTACCAGCGGTTTCCAAGCACTCCGTACGTCACTCTTGGCCAATTGTTGCATGTGCCTCAATCATTCCTGTACTTCACATCGGCGGACTGACGGGAAAAGCTTAGGGGGAAGCTTTGATCAGTGCGGAAAAACCAGCGCGAATTCCCGGGAATGAACGTGGTTCTAAACAAAACACATGAGTTGCGTGGAGCGGCCTCTCCGGCTGCTCCACGGATCTTTCTGCGAACTCCGGGAGTACCGCGAACGTATCAACCACAAAGGGAAACCATGAATCTCTGGCACGACGTCCGTTACGGCGCTCGGATTCTGCGCCACTCTCCCGGGTTTCTGGCCACCGCTGTGCTCACTCTTGGTCTCGGCATTGGTGCCACCACCGCCATCTTCAGTGTCAGCGATGCGCTGCTCTGGAAACCAGTGCCCCTGCCACGCATCGAGAGCCTGGTGATGGTGCTGCAACGAATCCCCGATGAGCCCAACGATTGGAACGACACCTCGGCGGCGGATGTGGAGGACATCCGGCGCGGCAGTACGGCCCTGGAGAGCATCGCCAGTTGGCAGAGCGGCCTGGCCAATATCGTGGGGGCCGGAGGCGAGCCCGAGCGCGCCATGCAGGCCTTGGTGAACGCGAACTTCTTCGACGCGCTGGGGGTGCAGCCGGCGTGCGGTCGCGCGTTTCAGTCAGGTGAGGACCAGCCCGGCCGGGAGCGTGAGGTGATCCTCAGCGACCGGTTGTGGCGACGGCGCTTCGGTGGGGATCCGGCTATCGTGGGCCAGTCCATACGGCTGGACGATCAGAATTTCCTGGTGACCGGAGTGATGCCGGAGACCTTCGACTTCCCTCTGGCCACAGAGTTGTGGACCCCCATGGCGCTTACGCCCGCACAGCGCGCTTCCCGGGGTGGAGGCATCGTCGTGTCGGTGGCGCGGCTGAAGCCAGGACGCACCGTCGAGCAGGCCTCGGCCGAGCTCGACAGCATTGCGGCGCAGTTGGAGAAATCGTTTCCGGATACCAATAAAGGCAGGCGCTTCATGCTCTGGCCGGCCCAGCGGTTCCTGGTGGGCTATCAGACCAAACAGTACTTGACCATGCTCCTGGGCTCAGTCGGTTTCGTGTTGTCGATTGCCTGCGTCAACGTGGCCAACCTGCAGTTCGCGCGCGCCACGGGCCGATTGCGGGAAGTGGCCGTACGGACCGCACTGGGGGCCGGGCGCTGGCGTGTGATCACACAGCTTTTGACGGAGAGCGTGCTGCTCGCGTTGGGAGGCGCGGCCCTCGGGTTGTTGCTGGCGAAATGGGGGATCGGCATGATCCGCGGAGGCATGCCTGCGGAGGTGATGCGATACATCCTGGGATTCAAGGACATGCAACTGGATGGCCGGGCCCTCGCATTCACCGTGCTGGCCGCCGTGGTGAGCGGCATCCTGGCCGGCCTGGCTCCCGCGTGGCAGTGTTCGCGGCCCAACCTGACGGACTCGCTGAAGGAAGGCGGCCGCGGTTCTTCCGCGGGGCGCGGACGGCACCGCCTGCGCAACATCCTGGTGGGAGCGGAGATCGCCTTGGCGGTGGTGTTGCTGGTAGGGGCGGGACTGATGGTGCGCGGCTTCCACACGCTGGTCGACAACGGCGAGAAACTGGAGCCCGCCACCATGCTGACCATGCGGTTGGCGATTACCGCCAACAAGTACCGCGAGCCACACCAGATCGAGGCCTTCTATCGCCAGGTGCTGGAGCGGGTCGGCGCGCTTCCGGGCGTGAAGTCGGCGGTCGCGGTCACCGCATTGCCGTACAGCGATCATTCGAGCGGACGCTACTTTACCATCGAAGGCCGGCAAGTGGAACGCGGCGCCCAGCCGGTCGCGGGATACCAAGCGACCAGCTCGAAGTTTTTCGAGGCGCTGCACGTCCCGCTGCGGGAGGGCCGTTTGCTGAGCGATAGCGACGGAGCGGACGCCCCGCGGGTGATGCTGATCAGCGAGAAGATGGCGCGGCTTTGGTTCCAACGCGAGTCGCCCATCGGAAAGCGGATCAAGCTCGGCGTGGCCGATTCGAAGAACCCGTGGATGACCATCGTGGGCGTGGTGGGAGACGTAGTACGGGGCACGTACGAGCGCGAGCCGCGGCCGGCCATGTACCTCCCCTACCAGCAGGCGCCCGCCCTCTGGATGGATGTGGCGGTGCGAACGGCCGGGGACCCGTTGCGGCTGGCGCCGGCGATTATCGCGGCCATCCGCTCGGTGGACCCCGAACAGCCGATCACCGACATGATGACCATGGAAAAGGCCATCCACAACCGCGCCATCGGGCTGAACTATATGGCCGTGCTGATGGGCATTTTCGGCGCGATTGCGCTGGTGCTCTCGGCCATCGGGGTGTACGGCGTGATGGCGTACCTGGTTTCGGAACAGACGCACGAAATCGGTATTCGGATGGCATTGGGCGCTCCGCGGCGGAACGTGCTGCGGATGGTGTTCCGGCGCGGGATGATTACCACGGCCGCGGGGCTGCTGGCCGGGCTGCCGATGGCTTACGGGTTCGCCCGCCTGATGGCGTCGCTGATCTTTGGCGTGCCCATCGCCGATCCGGTGACGTTTGTGGGGATTCCGCTGGCGCTGATGGGCACGGCCGCGCTGGCGATCTATATTCCGGCCCGCCGCGCGATGAAGATCGACCCGATTGTAGCGTTGCGGTACGAGTAGTCGAGCCGCGACCGTTGGACGTCCGCTTCGCATCCTCCAAACCGGAAATGGTCCTGCGGATCTACCGCCCAGGCACCCTTACCTGGAATCCGAAACCGTGTTCATCGCGCCGCTCAAGATTTTTCTTGCCTTCTCCTACTATAGAGTAGTAGTATCGGGTACGAGATAGTAGAACCCATGACCCAGCCCAAGCTCAGCAAGCTCGAACTGCAAATTCTGGAGGCCCTATGGACCCATGGGAAAGCCTCCATTCGGGAGATTCAGGAGGCGTTTCCGGAGCCTCGACCGGCGTACACCACCATCCAGACCACCGTATACCGGCTGGAAGGAAAGAAAGCCGTGCGCCGCGTGCGGAAAATCAGCAATGCCCACATCTTTGAGCCGATCGTTGCGCGGGACGTGACGCGGCACCGGCTGCTCGACGAGATTCTGAGTTTCTTCGGAGGGCGGGCGCAACCGATGATGGCGCAGTTGGCCGAGGCCGGGAAGCTGACGCTCGACGACGTTCGCGAGTTGGAGAAGACCATCAAGAAGCTTGACCTGCAACACAAGGCGGAAAGGACGCGTGAATCGAAATGATCGGCGAACTGACGAACCACGTGTGGCAATCGACGCTCTTCGCCATCGCGGGAGGGCTGCTGACTGTCGCGTTGCGCGAGAACCGGGCCCAAGTCCGCTTTTGGCTGTGGTTCAGCGCATCGGTCAAGTTCTTCGTCCCGTTCACGCTGCTGATGAGCCTCGGCGGCCATCTGCAATGGACTCCAGCCCAGAGGATTGCAACGCAGATTACGGCGCCGGCGGTCTCGTTCACAATGGTACAAATCACGCAGCCCTTTGCCACAACCTCGCCGCTGGCGCCGTCCACACGAAGCACTGGCGATTGGCTTCCAGTGGCGGTCCTCGGCGTATGGGCGTGTGGATTTGCGGCTGTGGCGTCGATGCGGTTTCGGGGCTGGCTCCGCATCCGCGCCGCGCTGCGTTTGAGCACGTGGGGCGGGTCACCGACCTGCCCCGTCGAGGTTCGCTTTTTCCCAGGCTTTCTGGAGCCCGGCGTGGTCGGCCTGTGGCGCCCCATCCTGCTCCTGCCCAGTGGCATTGCGGAACGGCTGACGCCGCCTCAATTGGAGGCGGTGCTGGCGCACGAGTTGTGCCACGTCCGCCGCCGCGACAACCTGTTCGCCTCGATTCACATGATCGTCGAGGCGGCGTTCTGGTTCCATCCCCTGGTGTGGTGGATCGGCGCGAGGCTGTTGCAGGAGCGCGAGCGTGCTTGCGACGAAGAAGTGCTGCGCCTGGGCAGTGAGCCGCACGTCTACGCCGAAGCGATCCTCAACGTCTGCAAGCTCTACGTGGCATCGTCGCTGGTGTGCGTGTCCGGAGTAACCGGGTCGGATCTCAAGAAAAGAATCGAGGCAATCATGGCCAATCGCATGTCGCTCAGACTGAACTTCGCCAAGAGAGTAGCGCTGGTAATTGCTGGGATGGTGGCCTTCTTCTTGCCGGTCGTAGTAGGCATTCTGAATGCGCCCCACGTCCGCGCCCGATCCCCGGCCGCGTCCACGTCGAAATTCGAAGTGGCCTCGATCAAGCCCTGCAAGGCCGGGGAAGGCGGGGGTGGCAGGGGCGGAGGCAGTGGTGGAGCGCCTCCCGGAAGATTGAGCGAGAATTGCGTGACTGTGTCAAGTCTCATCCGGCAGGCGTACGTGCAATACGCGAATGGCCGTCAGAATCCCCTGGCGTCTGTTTCGATGGAGGGAGGCCCGGCTTGGATCAGTTCCGACCGCTACCAAATCGACGCGACGGCGGAGGGTGCTCCTGGCTTCGCAATGATGAGGGGCCCGCTGCTTCAGTCGCTTCTCGAAGACCGGTTTAAGCTGCAGCTTCGCTGGGCGAGCAGAGAGGTCCCGGTCTATGCCCTGACGGTGGCCAAGGGCGGCACCAAACTCCAGCCGTCCAAGGAAGGCAGTTGCGTTCCTTGGGATGATAGCCTTCCAACGCCCTATCCCCAATTTTGCGGAATGCCCAAACGGGGAGATCCGGGGCTTCACCTGATCGGTGCGACGATGGCGGACCTTTGCAGGATCTTATCAGTACCGGAAATCTCAGACCGGCAAATCATCGACAAAAGCGGGATTGCGGGGATGTTTGATCTCCAGCTTCCAGGAATTAGCGAACTCCGCGGAGGCCCCGACGGTGGCTTGACCAGGTCAAGTGATCCCGCGGCGCCCGCAAACGCAGTTGACCCCTCTTCTTATTCCTATGAGGCAATACGTGGAGCTGTACAGAAGCTCGGGCTGAAACTCGAACCCGCCGAGGGGCCCGGCCAATTCCTCGTCATCGATCACGTGGAGAGGCCCACGGAAAATTGACGAATCTATGCCACAAATCACCCAGGGGGGACGTCAAATGGTCCATATGAGGAAGCTGACCCGTGTTTTGACTTTCACGGCTCTTTACGCATTCGCACTCCGCGCGCAGATCCCAGACACTCCGGCCGGGCGCCAGTTCTCGGCGTGGCTCACCGCCTTCAACAGCGGGGACCGGGCCACCATGCAGCAGTTCTTCGACAAGAGCATGACGTTTGGCCGCATCGAGCAGGACATGACGATCCGCAACCAGACGGGCGGGTTCGATGTGAAGAAAGTGGAAGAGTCCACCGATACGCGCATCGTGGTCGTCGCCCAGGAGCGCGGCCCGGCCCACCAGTTCACCAGGATCGCGTTCAGCGTGGAGGCGGCGGAGCCGCACAATGTCGCCGGTCTGCGGTTCCAACCGGCGCCACCGCCACCGGATCTGGCGCCGCCCAAGATGACGGAGAGCGAAGCTGCCGCAGCCCGCAAGGGCGCGCCGTTCCGCCAGTTCTCGGCTTGGCTCGAAGCCTTCAATTCGGGGGATCGCACCCGCATCGGCCAGTTCCTGGAGACCAATTACCCATCCATGAAACTGGATGCGCAAATGAACTTCCGCGAGCGGACCGGCGGCTTCGAGCTCCGCGCACTGGAACAGGCCACGGCCACCACACTCACGGGGCTAGTGCAAGAGCGCGACTCGGATCAGTTTGCGCGCTTTGTGCTTGTGGTCGAGCCTGCCGAACCAAACCGGATCGCCCGGCTCGGTCTTAGCGGCATTCCGCGTCCCGCCGAATTTCCCGTGCCGCGTCTAAGCGAGGCGGAGGTGATCGCGGCGTTGCGCGCCAATGTCGAGAAGGACGCTGCGGCCGGCCGTTTCGCGGGGACCGTCCTCGTGGCCAAAGGCGGCAAGGTGCTGTTTAGCGGAGCCTACGGCCTCGCGGATCGTGACAACAAGGTGGCGAACCAGCTCGACACGCGGTTTCGCATCGGCTCGATGAACAAGATGTTCACGGCGACCTCGATTCTTCAACTGGCTCAGGCCGGAAAGATCAAGCTTACCGACCTACTGGGCAAGTACATCACGGACTATCCGAATCAGGACGTGGCCACCAAAGTCACCATCCATCAACTACTGACTCACACCGGCGGCACCGGCGATATCTTCGGCCCGGAATACAACGCCCACCGCCTGGAACTGAAGGCACTCAATGACTATGTTGCCCTATATGGCAAACGGGCCCCTGCGTTCGAACCCGGCAGCCGCTGGGTTTACAGCAACTATGGCATGGTGCTGCTGGGCGTGGTGGTCGAGCGGGTGAGTAAGCAGAGTTACTACGACTATGTGGCGGAGCACGTCTATAAAGCTGCGGGAATGACTCTCACCGGCTCGGAGCCGGAGAGCGAAGCCGTGAAAGACCGTTCGATCGGCTATATGCGGCAGCAGGGTGGCGGCGCGTGGACTCCCAACACCGATACACTGCCGTATCGCGGGACTTCGGCTGGCGGCGGATACTCGACCGTGGGTGACCTGATGAAATTCGCGGATGCTCTGATGGGGCATAAGCTGCTGAACCCTGAGAACACGGAGTTGCTGATCAAGGGGAAGGTGGACTCCGGGGGAGGCCGCATGTACGCCTACGGTTTCGAAGATGGGCGCAAAGACGGCGTAGGAGCAGTGGGCCACGGAGGCGGCGCGCCGGGCATGAACGGGGATTTGAGAATCTATCCGCAGTCGGGCTACGTGGTGGCCGTGCTGTCGAACCTCGATCCTCCGGCGGCTCAACAGGTCTCGGCGTTTCTCGATTCACGGCTGCCGAAATAGGCAGATCAGCCGATCTGTCCGATCGAACCGAGCCGTGACCGTGGTGGGGCGGGCGATTCCGCCTGCCTCGCCCGCTTGCGGGCGATTCTTTCGCGGCTTTTGAGCGAGCGGGTGCCGCTATCATCACCATGCTCCCAAAACGTTGAACGTTGCTTAAGTGAGCTCCTAAGCCGCCGGGAGCTACGCCCCCCGCTACTCCTGCCGCAGCGCCACCAGCGGATCCACCGTCGTCGCGCGGCGCGCGGGAATGTAAGTCGCCGCCAGCGCGACCACTCCTAACACAACCGTCACGCCGGCATACGTCACAGGATCGCCGGGCTTCACCTCGAATAACATTTTGGTAAGCAGATGGGTAGCGGCAACTGCGCCGGCCAGGCCCATCGCGAGACCGATGCCTGCCAGAACCAGGCCCTGCCGGAGCATCATGCCCATCACGTTGCCGGGGCTTGCGCCCAGCGCCATGCGGAGGCCGATTTCGCTCGACCGCTGGCTCACCACGTACGCCATCACGCCGTACACGCCGGCCATCGCCAGACATATCGCCAAGGCTGCGAAGATCCCGAGCAGCAGGGTGCGGAAGCGTGGCGTCGCCATATTCTCGGCCAGGCGCGACTCCATGGTCGAGAACCTCACGGGGACGTCCGGCGAAATCTCCCGCGCCTTGCGGCGAAACGTTTCGAAGAAGGCGGCTGGAGCAGTGGAGGTCCGTACCACCACGCTCATAGCCATCCCCGCGCGGGGGTGCTGTTGGTACGGCATGTAGATCTCCGGGCGCGGCTGGCGGGCCGGTCCGGACTGCCGCACATCTCCCACCACGCCCACGATACGCATCTCCTTCACGGAATCGAAGCCGCAGTAAATGGTGTGGCCCACCGGATTCCGGCCCGGAAAGGCCGTCCGCGCCAGTGCTTCGTTCACGATGGCGGAGAAGGGCGCGTCATACGCGTCGCTGTCGAGGAAGTCGCGGCCGGTCTTAAGCGGAATGCCCAGCGCGGCGAAGGCGCCCGGCGCCACGATGGAGAACACCGCCTGCGGGGAGGCCACAGTGAACTCTTCGGGACGGGGCTCATGGTCCACCCAATACCCGCCGCTCGAGGAGATGCCACCGGGCGGTGTCCGCGTGGCGCTGGCCGCGGAAACGCCGGGAATGGACCTCACCTGGGCGAGAAGATCCTGGTAAAACCGCCCGGCATGGCGAGCGGTCTCGATGTCGGTGGCCGGCACGCTCGCTCCCATCACCACCACGTTTTCAGGATGAAAGCCCAGGGCCACGTTGTGCAGAGCGACGAAGCTCTTGATGAGGAGTCCCGCCCCGGCCAGCAGCATCACCGAAAGCGCGATTTCGGCCACTACCAGCGCGCCGCGCAGGCGTCCCGCTCCGCCTCCCACGACGGCCCGCGCCGCACCCTGCTTGAGGGCGTCGTTCAGATCCACCTTGGAGGCGTGTAGCGCCGGCGCCAGGCCGAATAGCAGGCTGGCCACCATCGAGATGCCGAACGTGAAGGCCAGGACCCAGCCGTCGATTCCGGTCTCGCCGAGACGCGGCACGTTCTGGGGAGCCAGCAGCACCAGGGCATTCGATCCCCAGACGGCCAGCAGCAACCCGGCCAGCCCGGAGGCCACAGCCAGCACCAGGCTCTCGGTGATCAACTGTCTTAGAATGCGCCCGCGGCTCGCGCCCACCGCGGCCCGGATGGCGATTTCCCGCGTACGCGAGGTGGCCTTGGCCAGCAAGAGGTTCGCCATGTTGGCGCAGGCGATCAGCAGGACCACGGCGACCGCGCCCAGCAGCAGGTATAGAGTGGTCCGAACGTCGCCCACCATATCGTCGCTCATGCGAGTGACCATCACGCCCTTGTCTTTGTTGCTGGGCGGGTACAGCTTCTCCAGGCGCGCGGCAATCGCCCCCATCTGAGCCTGCGCCTGTTCGATCGTCACGTCCGGCTTGAGACGCCCCACCACCAGGTAATTATGCGAGGAACGCGAGGTGGTCTCGGCGAAAATGGTGTTGGCCGGATACCAGATGTCCGTCTTCTCGGGGAAATCGAAGCGCGGCGGCATCACCCCGGCCACGGCCAGCGTCTTGTCCTGCATACGAAGGGATCGGCCCAGAACCTCGGGCTTGCCATCGAAGTGACTTTGCCAGAACGAGTAGCTGATGACGGCGGCGCCGCTGCTGCCCGGTTGCTGCTCCGCGGGGCTGAACAGGCGTCCCATGAAGGGTTGTACGTCGAAAACGCGGAAGAACTCGGGCGTCACAGCGGCTACGCGCCCGTATTCGGCCGCCGATCCGGTGGTAATGGCGGTTTCGTTCCCCAGGTAGTACGCCAGGGCGGTGAACGCCGTGCTCTGGTCGTGCCAGTCGTGGAAGTCGGGAGCGGATACCTGCCCCTGTCGTCCGCCGGTCCTCCAAAGGTTGGCGACGGTGACGATACGGTCCGGGTCCTGATAGTCGAGAGGCTTTAACAACACGGCGTTGACTACGCTGAACACAGCCGTGTTGGCGCCAATGCCCAACGCCATGACGAGAACCGCGAGCAGCGTGAAGCCGGGGGTTTTCCGCAAGGCTCGAAGCGCGTATCTAAGGTCCATGACGGCACACCAAGCAAGCCCGGTGCCAATGCCAGAATCGTAGCAGGCAAAGGACTTGTTGACCGCCGCAGCGTGCTCCGGTGTGCGATTTCGGAATTCTCTTGACTTTACTATGTAGAACACAGTATAGTGTGGTACATGATACAGGGTGCAGCACAGCCCGAGCTCTCCGAGTCGCTCCTGCTGGAACTGCGGCGCGGCGCCATCGTGCTCGCCGTCCTGGCTCAACTGCGCGCGGAGCAGTATGGGTATTCGCTGAAGAAGTCGCTCAGCGAGGGAGGCTTCAAGGTGGATGAGGGCACGCTGTATCCGCTGTTGCGCCGTCTCCAGACGCAGGGGCTCCTGGACAGCCGTTGGTCGGTCGACGACGGCCGGCCGCGCCGCTACTACACCATCAGCGCCCTGGGGGAAGAAACCCTGCGCGCCATGACGGCCGAATGGAACCAAATCTCCGAAGCCATCGGGAGGCTTACCCAATGCAACGTCCAGCACACGAAATGATTGAACGCTACCTTTACGAGGTCGCGAGGCGCCTGCCCGTAACCGAGCGCGAAGACGTGACGCAGGAACTGCGCTCGCTGCTGCTCGACGGGCTGGAAGACCGTGAACCCGGAGCGCCGCCCGATGAGGAGCGGGCGGTAGTGGAGCTTCTGCGCCAGATGGGGTCGCCGCAGCAGATAGCGGCGCGCTACCAACCGGGGGGCAGGAGCCTGATCGGCCCGCATCTGTATCCGGTCTTTCTGACGGTGGCAAGATACACGCTCATTGGGTTGACGGCCGTGATGGTCATTCTGCCTGGCCTATCGCTGATGGGGACCACCATCACCGGCAGTTCGCTCGGGAGCGCAGGCTGGGTGGCCGAATGGGCGCGGCTGTTCGTCGAGTCCGCCGTATTCTCGCTGGGGATGCTGGTGTTGGTGTTTGCGCTGGCCGAACGGGTGATGGCCAGGCAGGCTGCGCCGATCCAGGCCAAGGCGCCCCGTCCGTTCGATCCCCGAACCCTGCCGGCCATCCCGGCTCACAAGGAAGCGGACCGCATTTCGCCGGGAAGGATGGTGGCCTACGTGTACGCGATCACCGCGCTATTCGTCATGCTGAACTTCTTTCCGCGCTGGTTCGGACCATTCTTCTTCAGTTGGAGTGCTGGGGGCGGCGACACCATGATGACCGCCGGAGCGATTCCCCTCTCCGCGTTGGGCGTACATGTGCCAGTAGCGATTTACGATGTGTGGTGGGTCCTGGCAATGGCGCTGAACCTGGCAGTGCTTCGGTCTGGCCGCTGGACGGTGGCCACGCGATGGGCCGAGATCGCGCTTCGCCTCCTTACCGCGGTTGTACTTGGAATGACTATCGGTGCGAGCAGCTTCGGCGGATACGATGCAGCCTGGGTGCGCGCCAAGTATCCGGAGGTCGAGAGCGCCGTGCCGGTGCTGAATTGGATCCTGCTTCTGACCGTGGCATGGATGTTGGTGGCCACCGTGATCGGGACGGTCCGGAGGTTGTACCGGGAAGCTCGCCGGGCGCCATCCACGTCCCCAGCGATGGAACTGCACCCGCGGGCCTGAGGCCATTCGCGGTGACGCCTACAATGCCACCAACAGCGTCGGCCGAGCCACGCCCGATACGGAGTAACTTCTACGACCTCCGGAATGGTACAACTGACTAACAGCCGCAGCGACACCTTCCGAACAATCCAACTGTCGCTCAAGCTCTTGTTCTAGCAAGTGTGGGGTGTGGCGGCACTGCCGCCAGAGACAGGCCCAAGGGCCTGTCCCACCTGATGTTCACTGCATCTGGCAATACAGGTGGGACAGGCCATTGGCCTGTCTGCTTCTGACATGGTCTACTCAAGCAAGGAGAGTCTATGGACCGCCGTCGTTTCATCGGTGTCACGGGGGCCGCGGGCGCGCTGCTCCAGTCGCGGTCCGCGTCTGCCCAGACCGCGGCTCCGCCCGAGCAGATCCTCCCCGGAGTGTGGAAGTTCTCCTTCGGCACTCCGGAGAAGATCACGCCTGCCAGCACGCGACACTACCCGCCGGCCGAATCCGGTTTTAACGTGCTGCCCGCGGTTTCCGCCTGTCCGGTCGCGGTCCACGCCGCCGGATCGCGCCGCGGTTATCTGTTGTCCATCCCCCTCGCTCCCAACGAGGGCGTCTACGGGCTTGGCCTCCAGTTGCAGTCCTTCATCCAGAGGGGCGGCAAGAAGCGGCTCCGCGTCAATGCCGATCCCAAGATGGATACCGGCGACTCCCACGCGCCGGTCCCGTTTTATGTGACCACCGCCGGCTATGGAGTGTTGGTCGATACGGCGCGCTACGCCACGTTCTACAGCGGCGGCAAGAAGCGTAAGAAGGCCGCGGGCGCCGCGGAGCCATCGCCGGAGCAATCCGCAATCTCCCCAAACATGTTGCCGGCGGCATACCGGCGCTCCAGTTTCGGGGAGCGCACGGAGGTGCTGGTCGAGGTACCCGAAGCCCAGGGAGTGGATGTATACGTCTTCGCCGGCCCCAGCATGCGCCAGGCCGTGCAGCGCTACAACCTCTTCTCAGGCGGAGGCGCCCTGCCTCCGCGCTGGGGACTGGGTATGTCGTACCGCGTCAAGAACGACTACAACCAGGAAGAGGTCCTCACACTCGCCGCCGAGTTTCGCGACCGCAAGATGCCCTGCGACGTGATCGGACTAGAGGCCAGCTACCTGACCCACGCATACTCGTCCTCCTTCGTCTGGAGCAAGAAGTTCCCGGAACCGGCGGCGCTGACGAAGCAACTCGCGCAAAAGAACTTCCGCCTCAACCTGTGGGAACATGCCTTCACCCATCCCACTTCCCCCATCTACGAGGCGCTGCTCCCCTATTCCGGGGACTACGAAGTGTGGGGCGGCATTGTGCCGGATTTCCTCACTCCCGAGGGCTCCAGGATCTTCGCCGGCTATCACGAGAAGGAACAGATCGCCATCGGCGTATCGGGCTACAAGCTCGACGAGTGCGACAACTCCGATTTCACCGGCAACTGGTCTTTCCCCGAGATTGCGAGCTTTCCCTCGGGAGCCGATGGCGAGCAGATGCACTGCCTGTTCGGCCAGCGCTACCAGGACGCGCTCCAAAGCGTCTTCGAGAAGCGCCAAACCCGCACCTATGGCCTGGTCCGCTCGTCCGGCGCTCTGGCGGCGCCCTATCCCTACGTCCTATACAGCGACCTGTACGATCACAAGGAATTCATCCGCGGACTCGCCAATACCGGCTTCTCCGGGTTGCTCTGGACGCCCGAGCTCCGCAACGCCGCGAACCCCGAAGACCTCATCCGGCGCCTGCAGTCGGTGGCTCTTTCTCCCATGGCGCTGATCAACGCCTGGTACATCAAGAGCCCGCCCTGGAAGCAGGTGGAGCGCAATGCCAATAACGCCGACCGCTTTGATCCCAACTGGGAGGAGTTGGAGGCCCAGTGCCGCGCCGTGATGGAAATGCGCATGCGCTTCGTCCCTTATCTCCACGCGGCGTTTGTGCGCTACCAGCGGGAAGGGATGCCGCCCTACCGCGGTGTGGTGATGGACTATCACGACGACCCGCAGACCTGGCCGGTCGACAACCAGTTCCTGATGGGCGAATCCCTCATGGTGGCGCCGGCCTTTGCTGGGGAATCGGGGCGCTCCGTCTACCTGCCCGCCGGCGATTGGTTCGATTTCTGGAGCGGCAGGCGGCTCACCGGCAAACAGCGCATCCAGATCAAGCCGCCGCTGGAGCAGATTCCCATCTTCGTGAAGGCCGGAACCATCCTCCCGCTCGCCCAACCGACGTTGCATACCGACGATCCAGCCAGTTGGCGCCTCACTGTTCAGGTATACGGCGAGACGCCATCGGCCGTTACGCTGTATGAGGACGATGGCAGTTGGAATCCGTCGCTGGCTGAGGTAGCGCTCGCGTGGAACTCGGAGCGACGCTCCGGCTCTCTAAGACGCTCCGGAGGCGGATCCGGTCCGCGCTACGAAGTCGCCGAATGGAAACAGATCGGATAGCGGCCCCGGCCTGCCCATTCTCGCCCGGCCGGGCAAATTGCGCAACGGGAATCGGACCACCGGCAAACAGACCGGCGATCGGGGATAGACCCGGTTTCCGGCTAACCGCCGTCTCGCTCTACAATGAGTTGAAGTGAAGGTTCGAGATGTGGTGCGGCTGGTTGAGGCAGATGGTTGGCATCAAGGCGCTGGTTTGGAGACGAAGCCATGAGCCAAAGGTACGCCGTCATTTTTGAGCAGGCAGAGAGCAACTGGGCGGCTTACGTTCCGGACCTGCCCGGATGCATCACAACGGGAGGGACCCTTGAGGAGACGGAGCGGAACATCCGGGAAGCGATCCAGGGCCACCTGCAGACCCTCCGCGAATTCGGCGAACCCGCGCCTCGTCCCACCAGCCTGGCTAGGGAGATCGAAATCCCGCCAGCCGCATAACGACTGCCCGGAAAACGGTGATGCACAGCCGATCGCCTTCTGTTCGTGTGCCAGCGGTGTCAGCCGGTCAGCCGGTCTCACCCGGAGCATGCTCCCGCCCGCCATGCTATACTCCAGGTTTATGGCATCGCTGACCGTCGCACGCTATCATCATCATCACCATTCCTACGTGCGCCGGGCCGTGTTCTAATCTCATTCAAACCGAAATTGGAAAGGACGCCCGCCGCAGTAAGTGGCGGGCTTTTTGTTTGCCCTCACGATGAATCTCGATTTTCAGAAATCCGGCGGCCTGGTGACGGCCGTCATCCAGGACCACGCCTCCGGCCGCGTCCTGATGGTGGGTTACATGAACGAAGAAGCCTTTCGCCGCACCGTTGAGACTGGATACGCCACCTTCTACAGCCGCTCGCGGCAGAAACTGTGGCTCAAGGGCGAAAGCTCCGGGCACCGTCTGCTGGTCAAGGAGATTTCCACGGATTGCGACCGTGATGCGGTGCTGGTGAAAGTGGAGGCCGCCGGTCCGGGAGTGTGTCACGAAGGGTATCAGAGCTGCTTCTTCCGCCGGCTGGAAGACGGCGAGTGGCGGGTCTCCGAGGAGCGTACTTACGATCCGAACGCCGTCTATGGAGGGAAGGCTTGAAACTCAAGCTGGGAATTCCGAAGGGGAGCCTGGAGAATGCCACCATCGACCTGTTCCGCCGGGCCGGGTTTGCGATTACCACCAGCAGCCGGTCGTATTTCCCCGGCATCGACGATCCCGAAATCGAGTGCATGCTGATTCGCGCGCAGGAGATGGCGCGCTACGTGGAAGACGGCATCCTCGACGCGGGCCTGACGGGGCGGGACTGGATCGAGGAGAACGAGTCCGACGTAGTGGCGGTCGCGGACCTGATCTACGCCAAGCAAAGCTTCGGCAAAGTGCGATGGGTGCTGGCGGTGCCGGAGGCGTCGAGTTTCCGCTCGGTGAAGGACCTGGAGGGGAAGATCATCGCCACGGAGCTGGTGGCGACCACCAAGCGGTATTTCGCGTCGCACGGCGTCACCGCAAAGGTGGAATTCAGTTGGGGCGCGACCGAGGTGAAGCCGCCGGTGCTGGCGGACGCCATCGTGGAGGTGACCGAGACCGGCTCCTCGCTGCGCGCCAACAAGCTTACCATCATCGATACGGTGATGGAGTCCAACACGCAGTTGATCGCCAACCAGCAATCGTGGCTGGACGATCAGAAACGGAGGAAGCTGGAAGACATTCGCATGCTGCTCGAAGGCGCGATCAACGCTTTGGGCAAAGTGGGGCTCATGCTCAACGTCCACAAGGACAACCTGGCGGAGGTATTGAAGGTGCTGCCGGCTCTCAAGCGGCCTACCATTTCGCACCTGAGCGATGAGGAATGGCTGGCGGTGAACACCATTCTGGATGAGGCGACGGTGCGCGACATTATTCCGCGATTAAAGAAGGCAGGCGGGGAGGGAATTGTGGAGTACCCGCTGAACAAGATCGTCCTGTGATTCGAATTCTGGAGGGCAAAGGCATCGGCCGCCTGTTGTCACGCAAAGTGGCGCGATTGGCGGAGGCGGAAGAGGTCGTCCGTCCGATTCTCGAGGGCGTGCGCAAGCGCGGGGACCGCGCGTTGCTGGAGTACGCGCGGAAGTTCGACGGCTTCGCCCGGAAGAACGTGCGCGTGCCGGAGGCGGACCTGCGCGCCGCGTGCGCCAGGCTGTCGCCCGAGTTTCGCGGCGCGGTAGAAACCGCGGCGGCCAACATTCGCGCCTATGCGGAACACCAGATGCCTCGGGAATGGATGGACGAGATGCAGCCGGGGATGCGCCTTGGGCAAATCGTGCGACCGCTCGATACGGTGGCAGCGTATATCCCCTCGGGACGTTATCCACTGCCTTCCACCATCCTCATGACCGTGCTTCCAGCACAGGTGGCGGGCGTGCCGAATATCTGCGTGGCCTCCCCAAAGCCGGTCACCGAAGTGTTCGGCACGGCGGCCCTGTTGGGCGTGGCCAACGTTTTCGAGATGGGCGGGGCGCAGGCGATCGCGGCGTTCGCTTTCGGAACGCGCACGGTACCGCGGGCGGATCGCATCGTGGGCCCGGGCAACATTTATGTGGCAGCCGCCAAGAAGTTGCTGGCGGGCGAAGTGGGGGTCGATTTCGTGGCGGGGCCAACCGAGATCCTGATTATCGCTGCGGATGGCGATCCGCGGCACCTGGCGGCGGACATGTTGGCGCAAGCCGAGCACGATGTGGACGCTTCGGCGGTGCTGCTGACCACCTCGAAGAGGCTGGCGGCGGCTGTCGCGAAGGAAGTGGAGCGGCAACTGGTTTCGCTGCCGACCGCGGCGGTCGCGCGGAAGGCGATCGCCAGGAATTCGGCGGTGGTTCTGGTGCGGTCCCTGGATGAGGCTATGGAGATGGCGAACCGCCTCGCGCCGGAGCATCTCAGCATTCCGGATGGGAGCCTGCTGGCGCAGGTGAAGCATGCGGGAAGCGTGTTTGTGGGTCCGTACAGTCCGGAGGCGGCGGGCGATTATGCGTCCGGCCCGAACCACGTGCTGCCCACCAGCGGCGCGGCGCGGATTCGGGGCGGCCTTTCGGTGGGCGACTATCTGAAGGTGATTTCGGTGCAGGAGTTGTCGGAGGAGGCGTTGCGGCGACTGGCGCCCGCGATTACGACGCTCGCGCGAGCGGAGGGGTTGGAGGCGCACGCGCGGTCGGTGGAAGTGAGGGTGACATGAAGACCACCAAACTCCCCAGAGGCGCCATCAAGCCGCGGCCCGCCGTTCTGGCCATGGCGCCGTATTCCCCGCCGACTGCGGGGCGCGCCGATAAGCTCCGGCTCGACTTCAACGAAAACACCGTCGGTTGTTCGCCGCGCGTGATCGCCGCCTTGAAGGAGCGGTTGGATGCCGCCGCACTGGCCGTGTACCCGGAGTACGGTGAGGCCAAAGCGGCCATTGCCCGCTATTTTCGCGTCCGGCCGGAGCAGTTCGTTTTCACCAACGGCACCGACGAGGCCATCCAGGTCTTCATCAACACGTATGTCGATGATGGCCAGGAAGTGCTGATTCTCAAGCCGGCCTACGCCATGTATCGCTTCTACTCGGAGGTAGCGGGCGCGAAGATCCGGGAGGTGGAATACCCGCAGCCCGGCCTGGAGTTTCCGCTGCAACCGCTGCTGGACGCGATCACGCCTCAGACGCGCGCGGTGATTCTGGCGAATCCCAACAATCCCACGGGCACGGGCGTCTCGCTGCTGGGCATCGAGCGAATCCTGCATCGCGCGCGTAAGGCCGTGGTGATGGTGGATGAGGCCTATTACGAGTTCTCCGGCGTTACCGCTCTGACCGAAATCGAGCGCGTTCCCAACCTTTTCGTGTGCCGCACGTTTTCCAAGATCTTCGGGATGGCGGCCATGCGGCTCGGCTGCCTGTTTTCGCACGAGGCCAACGTGACGCGGCTGCACAAGGCGCAGTCCCCGTACAGCGTCAATGCGCTGGCGGTGATGGCGGCGGAAGCGGCGGTCGAAGATACAGCGTACGTCGAGAGCTATGTGGCCGAGGTGCTGGCGGCGCGCGAGCTGCTGTGTGTGGGCCTGGAGAAACTCGGGATCGGCTACGTGCCGAGCTCCGCGAATTTCGTATTGGGTCGTTTCGGCAAGCGGGCGATTGCGGTACGCGACGCACTCCGCGAGCGCGGCATCCTGGTGCGCGACCGCAGCTACCAGGCGCCGGGATGCGTGCGCATGACGGTAGGCACTCGGGAGCAGACCCGCAGGCTCCTGGCGGCGCTCGAAGAGATCTGGAACCAATGAGCCAACCGATTCTGGTATTCGACATGGACGGGGTGCTGGTGGACGTTACCGAGTCTTACCGGGAGACCATCGCGCGCACCGTGCAGCACTTCACCGGGGTAGAAGTGACACGCGCACAGATTCAGGAGTACAAGAATCAGGGCGGCTGGAACGACGATTGGCGGCTTACGCACCACATGGTCAGCGCCGGGGGAGTGGATGTGCCGTTTGAAGAGGTGAAGGCCCACTTTCAGCGGATCTTCCGCGGCAACGGGACGGACGGCCTGATGCTGCGGGAGAAATGGGTAGCGCGGCCCGGCGTGCTGGAGAAGCTGAACCAGCAGTTCCGATTCGCTATCTTCACCGGCCGGCCGAAGGAGGAAGCCGAGTTGACGCTCGCGCGGTTTGCGCCCGGACTGGTGTTCGACCCGCTGATCGCCATGGAGGACGTCGAGCACCCCAAACCTGCCCCCGACGGCCTTATATGGGGACAGACGGAACGTTCACTGGATCTTCCGCGCTATGCGGCGAACGTTCCGTCTGTCCCCGGTTTCTACATCGGAGACACCGTCGACGACGCCCGGTGCGCCCGCGCGGCGCGAGTACCCTTCATCGGCATCGCGGCGCCGTCGAATCCCTCCTATATCGACCTGGTGTTTCTGTTTCAGGCGGAAGGCGCCTATGCCATCGTTGACGACATCAACTATTTGGAAGGGGTCTTCGCGTCATGAGGAGCGCCAGCGTGAAGCGCGATACCAGGGAGACGCGGATTTCCGGCACTCTGAAAATTGAAGGCCGCGGAAGGTACGAGGTCTCGACCGGCATCCGGTTCTTCGACCACATGCTGGAACTGTTCACCAAACACGGTGGTTTCGACCTGAGTCTGCACGCGGATGGCGATCTGGACGTGGACCAGCACCACACCGTGGAAGACGTGGGCATCGTGTTGGGGCAACTGTTCGCCAAGGCGCTGGGCGACCGGAAGGGCATTAACCGCGCGGGATATTTCGTCCTGCCCATGGACGAAACGCTGGCGGTGGTGGCGCTCGACCTGGGCGGAAGACCGGCACTGGTCTACAAGGACCTGGTTAAGGTCCGGCTGGTGGGCGATCTGCAGACCGAACTGGTGGAGGATTTCTTCGGCGGATTCGCCAATCACGCCGGTGCCAACGTGCATGCCAAGGTGCTGTACGGCCGGTCGAACCATCACAAGATCGAAGCCATTTTCAAGTGTTTCGCGCGGGCCATGAAGTACGCCTGCTCGAAAGACGCGCGATTGAAGGATCAATTGCCGTCCACCAAGGGGCTGTTATGATCTCGATTCTGGATTACGGCGCGGGCAATCTGCGATCGGTGGAGAATACGCTCGCGGAGTTGGGATGCGAGTACACGCTGGTTCGCGATTCCGAGGGACTG
>JAIQFL010000197.1 GCA_020073365.1 Terriglobia bacterium
CGTGACAGACGACGAAAGACGATCGTCTGTCCCACTAGCCTCAGAAAGGATTACCGTCATGATCAAGTATGGATTACCTGTTGTCGCCGCATTGATCCTCGTGTTTGCGATCTTCTCGATCGCCAAGACCCGGCCGGTCCACGCCACCGTCGCGCCGCCATCGCCGCCTCCTGGCGCCGCCTTCTCCCAAGACGTGGGAGCGGTGGGCCTGGTGGAGGCCAGCTCCGAGAACATCGGAATCAGCGTTCCTGTCCCAGGCCTTGTGACGCAGGTTTACGTCAAGGCCGGCGACCGCGTAGCCAAAGGGCAGAAGCTCTTCTCGATGGACGATCGCGATCTGCGGGCGGAGCTGGCCCTCCGCCGAAGTTCGCTGGCGCTCGCCCAAGGCACGCTCGATAAGCTGCTGCACTCACCTCGGCCCGAGGAGATTCCGCCCGCGGAGGCTCTCGTCAATGAAGCCGGCCAGCTCTACCAGGACGCCGAGATCCAATTGAAGCTGATTGAAAGCGTTCGCGACAAGCGGGCGATCCGCGACGAAGACCTGTTGCGGCGGCGGATCGCCGTGAAGACCGCGGGCGCTCGCCTGGAGGAAGCCAAAGACAAGCTCACGCTGCTCAAAGCCGGCGCGTGGCAGCCGGACATCGAGATCGCCCGCGCGCAGGTGGTCGAGGCGCAGAGTCGCATCGAGCGCGTTGAAGCCGATCTCGCCCGCACCGTCGTTGCGGCGCCCATCGCCGGTGAGATCCTACAATGCAAAGTGCGTGCGGGCGAATACGCGCCGGCCGGACCCCTCGCGCAACCGCTCATCCTGATGGGCGCGACCGATCAGCTCAACGTGCGTGCCGATGTGGATGAACAGGATGCCTGGCGCGTGAAGGCCGGATCGGCCGCGTTGGCCTCCGTCCGCGGGGAGACCAGCCATCGCTACCGGCTGCGATTCGTTCGATTCGAACCGTATGTCATACCCAAGAAGAATCTCACCGGCGACAGCACGGAGCGCGTGGATACCCGGGTCCTCCAGGTCATCTTCGCGCTCGAAAAGAACGCGCCGGTTTATGCGGGCCAGCAGATGGACGTTTTCATCGACGCGCGCAACGCGGGAGGCCGATAATGAGAACCCGAATGCTTGTCACGCTCCTGGCGCTGGCAGCCGCGCACGGCGCCACCTTGCCGAAAGCCGGTCCCAACTATCGTCCACCCAAAACCAGCGTACCGCCCGCGTATGAGCAGCAGGGCGGCGCAACCGGCACCACCACCGGCCCGGCTTTGTCGGGGTGGTGGACCACCTTGAACGATGCCGAGTTGACCGTTCTCATCGAACGCGCCGCCGGGCGCAACCTGGATTTGAAAGTCGCGGCCTCGCGCATCCTCGAAGCGCGTGCCGCCCGCCGGATCAGCCGCTCGGCGCTTCTGCCCAACGTGGTTTCGAGCAGCAATCTCGATCGCGTCCGCGGCGGTCTCACCAGCGGGCTGTTCAATGTCAACCAGGGCAGTTCGAACCTGTTGGCGCCGTTTGAAACCAACGTCGTGCAGTCGGGCTTCGATGCCAGTTGGGAGATCGACTTTGCCGGCGGCCGCCGCCGCGCCCTGGAAGCTGCCACCGCGGACGTCGCTGCTCTGGAAGAAGCCCGCCGCGATACGCTTGTCCGCCTGATGGCCGAGGTGGCGCGCAACTATGCCGAGCTCCGCGGCTATCAGCGGCGCCTGGACATCACCCAGCGCAACATCCAGCTACAGCAGGACTCGCTCGACCTCACCCGCGTACGGGCCGAGGCCGGCCTGGGCACCCAGTTGGATGTCGAACGCCAAGCCGCGCAACTGGAATCCACTCGCGCGCTGGTCCCCTCGCTCGAAACCGCCGAGATCCAGGCTATCCACCGGCTCGGCGTGCTGCTCGGTGAAGACCCGGGCAACCTGCTGAACGAGCTGACTCTGGTGAAGACGCTGCCGGCCGCGCCTCCCGACGTCCCTGTGGGGCTGCCCGCGGACCTGCTCCGTCGCCGTCCCGATATCCGGGAGGCGGAAGCGCGCGTGGCGGGGGATACCGCGCGAGTGGGCGTCGCGCGCGCCGATCTCTTTCCCAAAATCCTGCTGACCGGAGCTTCCGGCAGGCAGGGCACGTCGTTTTCGGCGCTGTCATTTGGCGCGGGCAATTTCTTCTCGTTCGGCCCAGCCATCACCCTGCCGATCTTCAGCGGCGGAAAGATCCGCGCCAACATCGAGGCCGAGCGGCAGCGCCTGGAGCAGGCCCTGATCCAGTATCGGAGCACGGTTCTCGGCGCGTTGGAGGAGACCGAAAACGCGCTGGTGGCCTACGGCCGGCAAAAGCAGCGTCGTGACAACCTGGTGGCCTCGGTGGAAGCCAGCCGGCAGGCAACCGGCCTGGCAAGCGAGCTCTACACGCGCGGGCTCTCCGATTTCCTGAGCGTGCTGGATGCGCAGCGCCAGCAACTCGCCGCCGAAGACGATCTCGCGCAAAGCGACACCACGGTGATTACGGACTTGATTGCGCTCTACAAGGCCCTGGGCGGAGGTTGGGAAGTGGCGCCCTGAGGGAAGGCCCCGCGGCCTTCACTCCGGCGCGTCGTTGATCCGCGCGTGTCACCGCGTCCAGCGTTATTGCACGTGCAATTCTTGCGGGACGTGCTGGCGGCGTACTTTGATTTTGCTCTCGCCCCTGCGGGCGGCGGCAAGGTCGTAGGCAAGCTGCATTCCCAACCACGTCTCCTCCGTGCTACCGAAGGCCTTGGTTAGGCGGATAGCCATCTCCGGGCTGATGCCGGACTTGCCGGTGACGATGTTGTTAAGCGCCTGCCGGGTGACGCCGAGAATCTTTGCCCCGGCGGTCACAGACAGGCCGAGCGGCTCAAGACACGCGCTTCGAACGATGCGTCCGGGATGTGCAGGGTTTTTCATGGGCATGTCTTCTCATTCTCCTCAGTTTCTAGTGGTAGTCGATCAATTCAACATCAAATGCGGTGGCTTCTTCAAAACGAAACATGATGCGCCAGTTGGCCCGCACTGTCACAGACCAAAACCCCTGCAAATCGCCTTTCAGCGGGTGAAGACGATAACCGGGAAGATTGAGCGCCTGCGGCGTAGCGGCCCCATCGAGGACGGTCAAAATCTCCTGAACCGTGTCCACCAAATCAGGCCGTATTCCGCTGCGGTCGCCACGTTCATAGAGCCGTTTCAGGCCCCGGTGCTTGAAGCTCCTAATCATCAGGATACAACGTAAAGTGTATGTCGTCGGTTGTCAACAACGAAAACACCGGCGGGTATGTCTCTCCTCGTCGATCTCCGGCGCCTAGCTTCCGGTTGTGATTGTACATTATCCCCAGACGTGAAATCCGTCGACGCCGGCTTCGCCCTGCCGAAGCCGCTGGATACATGGGTTTTACCTTGCATTTCCGCGCTGCCATCGTGTATATTGGACTTCAATGTCGTTCGCTTACGCCAACTCGTTTAGCTTCCGGTTCCGGCATCCTCGCTGGATCCGGTAGAGTGGCGTTGGACCGGCATTCTAAGTTCAGTTCCGACCAACCCACTCGCAAGAGTGGGCTTTTTATTTTTTGGAGGGAGTTTTCGCAATGATCATTTCGATGCGGCCGCACGCCACCCGGGAAGAAATCGAGCACGTCTGCGAACGGATTCGCGAATTCGGCTACAAGGTCCATTCCATTGAAGGGGAGGAGCGGGTAGTAATCGGGGTCGTGGGAGTGGGTGATGTCACGGCATGTCTGGAGTCGCTCGAAGCCACGCCCGGGGTGGAGCGCGCGATGCGCATCTCGGCGCCCTACAAGTTTGTCAGCCGGGAGTTCAAGAGGGAACGTTCCATCATCAAGGTGAACGGCATCGAGATCGGCGGCCAGGAGTTCGTCGTGATGGCCGGGCCGTGCTCGGTGGAGAGTGAAAAGCAGATCATGGAAACGGCCGAAGGGGTGGCGGAGGCGGGCGCCCGTGCCCTGCGCGGCGGGGCCTTCAAGCCACGCACCTCTCCCTATGATTTTCAGGGTCTGGAACTGGAGGGCCTCAAGCTGCTCCGCAAGGCCAGGGAAGCCACCGGGCTCGCCATCGTCACCGAAATCATGAGCGACCGCGATGTCGACCTGGTGGCGGAGTATGCCGATTGCATGCAGGTGGGCGCGCGGAACATGCAGAATTTTGCGCTGCTTAAGTCACTGGGCGGCTGCGGCCGTCCCGTGCTGCTCAAACGCGGCATGAGCTCCACCATCAAAGAGCTCCTGATGTCCGCGGAATACATCGTGGCCCACGGCAACCCCCACGTGATTCTCTGCGAGCGCGGCATCCGCACGTTTGAGACGGCCACCCGCAACACCTGCGATATCGCCGCCATTCCGGTGCTGGATGAGTTGACGCATCTGCCTGTGGTTCTCGACCCCAGCCACGCCACCGGCAAGCGCAGCCTGGTGCCCGCCGTCTCACGGGCCGGCGTGGCCATCGGCGCGGACGGGCTGATTCTGGAGGTGCACCCCTGCCCCGAAAAGGCCGTCAGCGATGGCGCGCAGTCCCTCACGCTGGCGGGGTTCCGCCAGATGATGCGCGACCTCCAACCGTACATCCGGCTGTGGACCGAGTCGCGCCTTTCCAGAGCCACCAGGGCCGTGGCGCTCCCTGAGTCCCCTGTGGCTGTGTGATACTGCCTTTGTGAGCCCTAAGAACCGCGCATGGCTGCTCATTGCGATTCTGGCCGCGGTGTGTGTCGGATTGATCTGGGGTGTGGGCTGGTATCGGGGACGGCCGATCGGCACTGCCAAGCTGCTGCAACGGATGCCCACGCGGGATGCGGTGGTCGTCTATATCGATTTCAGCGAACTGCGACGGGGCGGCCTTCTCCAGTTGTTCGAGGGCAACAAGGCCAGCGAGGATCCGGACTACCAGAGCTTCGCGCAGACGATCAATTTCGATTACCGGCAGGATCTGGACAGCGCCCTGTTGGCCTTTGCACCGTCCGGCAAGTACATGCTGGTCAAGGGGCGCTTCGATTGGAAGAGCCTGCGTTCCTACGCCACAGCCAGCGGCGGCAAATGCATGGGGTCCACCTGCCGCATGACCGGCAGCACGCCGGATCGGCGCATCTCGTTCTTCCCACTTCAATCCAGCCTGCTGGCGCTGGCGGTCAGCCCGGATGACTCCGCGGTGCTGGACATGACCGGGAGCGTGCCCGGCCCCGTCCCCGAAGTTCCCAGCGCGCCGGTTTGGCTCTCCATCCCCGGTTCCTTTCTGAGATCGGGCGAGAACCTGCCGACTGGAACTCGCATGTTCGCCCGCGGCATGGAGAAGGCCGAAAAGGTGACATTAACTTTCGCCCCGGAAGGAAGCCGGCTGGCAGCCAGGCTCGACGTCCGCTGCCGCAATGAACAGGAGGCCGTGGAGGTGGCGTCACAACTTTCCAGCGCCACCCTCACGCTGCGACAGATCCTGGAGCGGGAACATCAAAAGCCCAGCCCCACGGACCTGGCCGGAGTCCTGGCTTCCGGGTCCTTTCGCAGCGAAGGCCGGAGCGTTTTCGGATACTGGCCTGTGGAGCGGGCCTTCGTCGAGACACTCCTGAGCGGCGTCAGTTAAAATTCATGCCGCACATGCCGGGATTGCTGCACCTCCCGCTGGGGCAGGCCGGCATCTCGGCGGATTTCGGGCTGCCGTTGGCGTGGGCGGCAAAAGTGGAAAGCTCCTGCTTCAAGTGCTTCTGCCCGCACGAAGGGCACTCGATCTCGGGCACGTCCGACGTCAGTCGCACCAGTTTCTCAAACTTGGTTCCGCAATCTTCGCAACTGTATTCGTAGATAGGCATAAGACGATGACGGGCGAGCGATCGCTCGCCCCTACTCCAATATTAGATTACAAATCCGGTCCATGACGCCACGGATGTCGGCCGTTCGGGAGTTGTAGTTGTTCACCAGGACCGAAAACGCGATCCAGTCTCCATTCACCCTCTGTACATAGCCCGAAAGCGCGCTTACGTGGGAGAGCGACCCGGTCTTGGCATACACTCGCCCGTTCGCGGGCCCGTCCCCGAAACGCGAGCTCAGCGTCCCGTCCTGGCCGCCCACCGGCAGCAGGGAGATCCAATTGTCGCGCCCGGCGGAGGCATACATGTAGCGTAACAGTTTCACTACCGTGGCGGGTGTCACCAGGTTGAGCCGCGCCAGACCGGACCCGTCGTGAATGGTGTAGGCCTCGGGCTCGATCCCAACCTCTGCCAGGAACGTCTTCAGTTCCTCCAATCCGGCCTCGAAACTCCCGATGTTCCGGCGCGCCCGGCCTACCGCCCGAAGCGCCAGTTCAGCATGCAGGTTCTGGCTGACCTTGTCGGTAATTCGCAGGTCTTCCAGCAAGGGAGCCGAAACGCGCCGCGCGAGTTCCGCGCCCGAGACACTGATGCCCTCGGCGGCCCGCGTCAGATCCGCCACTTCGTTGGGAAACTGGTGCTGCGCGGTGGCGGCGCCTTCCACCACGATCCCGCGTTCCTCTAACGCCTGCTGGAGGGCCTGGGCGGCGTAGCGGGCCGGATCTTCGATTCCCAGCACCAGGTCATGCCCCCGGTCGCGCAGCGGAATCGTGCCCCAAAGCCGTGCCTCCAGGCTCCCCGGGACGCGCGCGAAACGGATCCTCCGCTCGCTCGCTGGCGCCGCTGTGCGGACGCGGTTGTCCAACTGATAAAACTCCAGCGGCGGATTCAACGACAGGCTCGCCATGTCGCCCTCGCGAGCGCCAGGCCCGATATGCAGCGTGAAGGCATTGTCATGGATCGTGAGTGCGGAAACGGGGGGCCCGTCGTCCGACTGCGGATCGTCGATCGACCAGCCGGTGGCATACGGTTGCCACAGGTACCAGGTGTCGTCTCCCACGATGTCGCCCGCGACCCGCTTCACGCCGTGCGATGCCACCTGGTCCGCCAGGTCTTCGATGGCGGCCAGGGGATTGCCGGTTACCGGACCCATGTGGTACGGGATGGCGCGCGCCGAAAGGTTCGGATCGCCTCCGCCCACCAGCCGAAGCGGGCCACGAATACGCCCTTCCGGGTCGGGAGGCGCGCCGGCGAGCACCCGGGTCTGAAAGGTGAAGTCCGGGCCCAGGCGAGTGAGCGCCAACGCCGTGGTAAACAACTTGGTATTCGAAGCGGGGACAAAGAAGTGGTCCGGATTCAACTCATACAGCGTCTTCCCGGTCCCCAGATCCACAACCTGGATCCCCCAATAGGCGGTCCGCACCGCCGGCGTAGTAGCCAGCAGCCGCTCCACGCTTTCGGGCAGCGAGGCGGCCGAAAGGTGAAACGCCAGCACAAGGGCGATGGCGATCCTGCTGCAAGAGTGGGCCGGACGCCCTCGTCCGGGCCCAGAAGGCACCCCGACCCCCCGGTCGGGCTCTTGCGCGCCACCGATTGACAGACCACAAGACCCGATGGTCTGTCCTACTGCTTTTCTCATCTTCCAGTCACCTTCGATTCCAGCCAGATCAACAGGACCAACATCATTACCAGGCAGGTCCCGATCAGGGGAATCCCAATCACTACACCGACGCCCAGCGCCGCTGCCGCGTAACCGAGTGTTGCGGGAGCGATCAACCCCCCTACCAGGGCCCAGGAGAAGATCCCGTTGAAGAAACCCGGATGGTAATAGGGAAAGCGCCTTCCAATCGCCTGCACCACCAGGGGATAGACGCTAGCGTAACCCGCGCCAACGAAAAAGGCGCCGGTGGCGGCACCGAATCCGTTATTGGTGAAATACAGAATCAGGCAGCCGAACAGCGCCGCCGACACGCTGCCCATCAGCAAACGGCCGTGCCGCACGCGCGGCAGAATCGCCACCGCTCCCAGGCGTCCGGTCATGAGGCACAGCCAGTACCACGCCAGGATCAGTAGGGCTGTGCTGGGGCTGAGGCCCACACGGCGGATCAGCAACAACGGCAGCCACCCGGCGATCGACCATTCGTTGCCGAATTGGAAAAACAACAACAGCGCGAACAAGATCGCGCCCGGGCTCCGAAAATCCTTCACCGCCTGCCGAAACGTGGGCTGGGTGCTCTGGGGAGGCGTCGTGTAGATGCTCTTCAGGTAGATGCCGGCGTAAATTGCCGGCACCGCCGCCATGAAGACCAGGATGGTGGGAACGGTGTAGGCGTAGAAGGTGCCGGCGACCAGCAAGGTTGCCGTGAGGCAGCCCAAACCGTACCAGATTCCGCCTATGTTCACGGTACCGGCTGCATCCGCCTGGTAGGCGGAGGAAATGGCACAAAACAAGGCCATATTCAGCAGGCCGGCGCCGATGCCCAGCGCCAGCAGACCGGCCACACGCCACCACTCCGAAGCCGGAGGCGACACCAGCGCCAGGTACGTCAAGGCGGCGCAGGATAAGGCGCACGCGAACACCAGCAGAAACGTGAGCCCTCGCCGTGCCATCAGACGCCTTGCCAAAACCGAGGCCACCACGATTCCCACGGCAAGACTGAGGAAGTAGTTCCCCACGGCTCCAAAATGAGGCGGATCGCGGTGGTACCCCCATGCCGGGAGAATGGCCCCGAGTAAGGCCTGCAGAAACCCGGAAAGGAGAAAGCCGGCCAGGGCTGTTCCGGCTCCGCTTGTCTTACTTACTGGGCCGAGGCCTTTTTGCGAGGGCGCGATCACTGAGTCCGATTGTACCGTGGCCGCCCTCCGCGAAAAGACCCCATCCCCTACGCCTAGGCCCTAACCCCACCCCCACCCCCGAATTCTGAAAAACCGTAGCCGTGCCTACCGAATTCGGAATCTCCTGCCCGCACGACCATCGAAATCAAGGACTTACGTGTGGCATCCGGCGTGCCTTCAGGGGATTGGGTTCTTTAAGAGGCTTTTTGGGCTTTGGTGTGTTGCCTCCGTCTGGGCTTTTCCGCCGCCCCGCCCCGGTTCCATCTGCCGGTGCGGGGCTTTTTTCATTTGATACACTGAAACTTCTCATCTCATGACGGGACCCTACGCACGCTGGATAGACCGTTGGGAGCGTAAGCTCGCCACGCGGGATACAAACCGGGTTGTGCGGCCCTTTGAGTGGGGTACCGAATGGCTCCACACCGTGGGATTTCCATCGTGTCCGGCGGATGCGAACGGTGACGCGCGGGAATGCGTCGCGCGCTTCGTGGCGGAAGCGCAAGGCGACTCCGACCGGTTCTTCTCCTACCGGCCAGCCACCGATTATCAATTGAAGGATGGCCGGTTGACCTTCACCAGCCCGGTCCAAACGCTCTACGCGGAGAACAATACGGTTTCAGCGCTGTGGTTTCCCGCCCCCAAGGACCGGGGCAGGGCGCTGGTCGTGCTGCCCCAGTGGAATTCCGGACCGGACGGCCACGTGGGTCTCGCGAAACTGCTCAACCGGTGTGGAATCAGCGCCCTGCGCATGACCATGGCGTATCATGCCGAGCGCATGCCGGCCGAGTTGCAGCGCGCCGACTACCACGTCTCCAGCAATATCGGCCGCACCATACACGCCAACCGCCAATCCATCATCGACACGCGTGCCTGCCTGGACTGGCTCCAGGAGCAGGGATACCAGCGTCTGGGGATCCTGGGAACGAGCTTAGGATCCTGCGTCGCCTTTATCGCCGCGGCCCACGACCAGCGCGTCAAGGTGGGGATTTTCAATCATGTTTCGATGTACTTCTCGGACGTGGTCTGGAACGGGCTTTCGACCCAGAACGTACGGCAGGGGTTCGCGGATGTGGTCAGCCAGGATGACTTGCGGCGGTATTGGGCGGTGATCAGTCCGGCCGTCTATCTCCATCGGCTGGCCGGTCGCGATCTGAAGAGCCTGCTGGTCTGGGCCCGCCACGACAGCACCTTCCTGCCCGAGTATTCACGCCAGGTGTTGCGGAGCTTCCGCGAGCTCAATCTGCCGCACCAGATCTTCACGCTCCCCTGCGGCCACTACACCACGGGTCAGTTTCCCTTCAATCTGATGGACGGGCTGGCCATGTGCCGGTACGCCTCCCGAAACCTGTAACCCGAACAATGCATTGTGCTTATTCCAGCTTCATCCGGCCCTCATTACGTCTTGACAAGTTTTCCGACCCGTGAGAGGATCGAAATATCACTGGAAAAGGAGGTGGTCCAGCATAATGGAATGTAACATACGACCGCGAGAGGTGGCCGACTGTTGAAGTCGAGCCTGTAAATGTAGCCGATCCCGTCCAGTATCGGGATCACGTTCCTGTGGACCGGCTGCCTCAAGCGTCAGCTAAAGCCTCAGGTTTTGATTCGTAGGCTACCTGCCCCCGTGGACTCCTGGGAGTTCACGGGGGTTTGTGCTTTCTTGCTATACTGAAAATCTCGAAAGGAATCCCCGTAACAAAATGAAGGCCGGTATTCACCCCGCTTATAACGAAATCAATGTCACCTGCGCTTGCGGCCATACCTTCAAGACGCGTTCCACGCACAAGGGCGACATGCGCGTGGAAATCTGCTCTTCCTGCCATCCGTTCTTCACGGGCCGGCAGAAACTGATGGACACCGCCGGACGCATCGACAGGTTCGAAAAGAAGTACAAGGCCACGCGCGGCGACAAGGACAAGAGGGAAAAGCCCACTGCCGAGGCGGAGCCAGCAGTGGCCGTGAAGTAGCAGTTCTGGAATGGAAAAAGGGGCCGGATGAATGTCCGGCCCCTTTTTCCGTGTTTGGACTGGCTTACTTTCGCTCGTTGCCGCGCTGCTGCATACGAAGCTTGTGGGCGGCTTCGTGTTCGGCCCGAATCTGATCGTAGATGGGGATCTGGTCCGGCCGGAGAATGGCTTTGATCTTGGCCACCTGGTCCTCGTCTATGGCGTGGGCCTCATTGTTCATTTTTTGGCGGATGCGATCATACTGGTCGCGGGTTTCGTTGTAAACCCTTTTGATCTGTTCCAACTGCTGGTCGTCCGCTTTGACTCTGTCTCGCATTTCCGCCATGCGCTGCCGGAGGAATTCCTCGGGCCCACCCGGGCCTTTCCTGGGGGGGACCGTGGCTACAATCGTGTTCACGGAATAGAGCCGATACGCAAAAGCCCCCAACACCGCCCCGCTAAAGAAGACCAGGAACAGGGAGACGAACACGGACAGCTTGGATTTGGTCATGGGTCAGCTCAACGGCCCGGTTCCGCCCTTTCCAGGTGCACCGGATCTACAATATCGGGGGTGTCCAGCGGATTGGCTTCCGCCAGCGCCTCGATATACGTTTGAGGTGCATAGGGATTGGCGTGCGGTACCGACATGTAAACGCCCAGCCCGATCGAGAGCGCCAGGGCGGCAGTTACAAAGGCATTGGCCATGCGGCGGAATGAAAACGTCACGGTCTGACGCGATTCAATCTTGCGCCACAGGTCCGGCATGAAGTTCGCGCTGGCCTCCGGAATGGGGCACGCAGCGTGGTACGCCCGAAACAGGGCATCCAGTCTTTCTTCATCGTTGCCGCGCATCGAATCCATAATACCTCAACTACCCGGTTTTACCCGGATCCCTCCCTTTGTCTGCCGCTCCAAACGCCTTCAATACCCTTTGCCTGGCCCTGAATAAACGAACCTTAAGAGCATTTTCGTTGACGCGGTAGATTTTTTCAAGCTCTTTCAACGACAGCCCTTCCACTTCCTTCAACATGAGCAGAATCCGATCCGCTTCCGAGACCGCTCCCAGGAGCGCATCCACGGATTCGCGAATCTTTTTCTGGTGCAGCTCAGTCTGTTCCGCCTTCCCGCCCGCCGTGGCATCGGCCATCAGCACCTGCTGCTCCGACAGGTCGGACATCCGGAACTCCTGACGCCGACGCTGCTTCCGAAGGTAATCGTACGCCGCGTTCTGCGTCAGGCGGTGCAACCAAGGTTCAAAAACCTCGGGGGCCCGCAGTTGATCGAGAGAAAAATAGAGTCGCAAAAAGACCTCTTGCGCTACATCCTCGACATCTTCCGGGTGCGCGATCAAACGGGAGATCGTCCCCAGAATTCGCTTCCGGTACGCCAGTACGACTTCGTTGAACGCCGCGCTATCGCCCTTCTGAGCGCGCTTGATCAACTCGAAATCAACCAGCATGCGGCACCATTACCATAAGTGCCGGCATGCGAAAGCGCTGTTGGCTCCGTTTGGATAGGCGTACCGGCAACTAGACAGGTTACAAAGCTTTGGAGGGAAACGCAAAAGCCGGTACCGGGCGTTCCGCCATGCGGTAAGGCTCTCCCGGGCCATGACAGGCTCGAAGTTCCGGTCCGATGTGGAAATCATCTACAGAATACCATTATTCCAGATGTCCATTCCGGTTGCCCGCGAGGCTCGCGAGGCTCCCGGCTGGAGCAACGAGATGCCAGCGGCGCAACCGCCCGCGTTCCCGCTCCGCGCCGCTGCTGCCGCCCCGAATGGCGCATGGTAGCCTGAATTATGCAGTTCTCAGAGTCGATTTTTGCCGCGCGCTTCAACATTACCCGGCTGGACCTGGAAAACTACCTGGCGGATGCCCTCTCCCAAGGGGGCGATTACGCAGACCTCTATTTCGAATACCTGCTCACCAGTTCCATCAGCATCGACGAATCCATGGTGAAAAGCGCTGCGCAAGGCGTCTCCATGGGCGTCGGAGTGCGGGTGATCGCCGGAGAGCGCACGGGCTATGCCTACAGCGACGACCTCTCGCCCGAAAAGATCCGCAAGGCCGCGCACGTGGCGGCGCACATTGCTGCCGGCCCCAGCAAAGTGGACAAACTCGATCTGAGTGAGGGTGCCCGCCACAATCTGTATCCCGTGCTTACCGCACCCACCGAGACCGCCTTTTCCGAGCGCGTCGAGCTGGTCAAGCGCGCTGACCGGGCGGCCCGCGCCTACGACGCCCGGGTTTTCCAGGTACAGGCGGGCTATGCCGACAACCTCCGTTACGTGCTGGTGGCCACCAGCGAGGGCATCCTCACCCTCGACCGCCAGCCCCTCGCGCGCCTCAGCGTTTCCGCCCTGGCGCGCCAGAACGGCGGCATTCCGCAGCGCGGCCACGCCGGAGGCGGGGGGCGTGTGGAATTGAACTTCTTCCTGAACGAGAAGACCCCCGAGCACTTCGCCACCGAAGCCGCCCGCGAGGCTATCACCATGCTGGACGCCGTGGACGCCCCCGCCGGCGAGATGACCGTGGTCCTCGGTCCCGGCTGGCCTGGCATCCTGTTGCATGAGGCCGTGGGTCATGGCCTGTAGGCGGACTTCAACCGTAAGGGTGTCTCGGCCTTCAGCGGCCGCATCGGCCAGAAGGTGGCCAGCGAACTATGCACCGTCATCGACGACGGCACCATCGACAGCCGCCGCGGGTCTCTCAACGTGGACGACGAAGGCCATGCCACGCAGCGCAACGTCCTGATCGAGAACGGGGTTTTGCGCGGCTACCTCCAGGACAAGCTTTCCAGTTCTCTGCTTGGATCGGAATCCACCGGCAGCGGACGGCGCGAAAGCTACGCCCACATTCCAATGCCCCGCATGACCAACACCTTCATGCTGGCGGGCGAGAGCGAGCCCGAGGACATCATCCGCTCCGTTCCCAAAGGCCTCTATTGCGTGAATTTCGGCGGTGGCCAGGTGGATATCACCAGCGGCAACTTCGTGTTCTCGGCCTCCGAGAGTTACCTCATCGAGGACGGCAAACTCACGCGCCCGGTGCGCAACGCCACGCTCATCGGCAACGGCCCCGAGGCCCTGAAGTACGTCAGCATGGTGGGCAATGACCTGCGCCTGGACGAAGGCATCGGCGTGTGCGGCAAGGAAGGTCAGAGCGTCCCCGTGGGCGTGGGTATCCCAACCCTCAAGATCGATAGGATGACCGTAGGGGGCACGGCGTAGACTGATTGCAGTGCTATCATCGACATATGGCCAGCCTTACCATTCGGCGCTTGGACGACGGACTCACGTCTAAACTCCGCTTGCGGGCGGCGCATCATGGCCGGTCGATGGAAGAAGAGGCTCGCGAAATCCTGAGGGCGGCGCTTTCCGCAGGTTCAGCACGGAAGGGCAACTTGGCCACAGCGATCCGGCAGATCTTCGAACCGCTGGGTGGAGTGGAACTGGTGATTCCTCCGCGCGGGGGCTTTCGACCGCCTCCGGACTTCACACGGTGATTGTCCTCGTGACCTCACTCTAATCGAATTTGGAGGTCTAACAGATTCCGGTTGCTTTCGCGTCAAATGTGGGATATAGTCACGCTAACGTTCGAGGTTTCGGCACTTCGTTGCGTACGAGAGGGTGACCCGTGCCGGAGCCGATTTTGTCGGAGAATCGGGATAAGCTGCGGATCATTCCAACAATCAGAGCCCGGTATCCGGTGTTGTAGGACCCTCGAACCGGAGCGGGGATCTAGGCACGCTCATGCGCCGAACTGGAGATGCCAAAGGACACGCCTGGAAACTTGTAAGCACACTTGAAGCTTGCTTGTGTAGGGCCGAAGACCCACTAACCGGTTTGAGGTATCTCTTTCGACAATAATCTTACAACTTCGCGTGCTGGTTCTGGTTTGAGAATATGCCCAAAAATGACGAGCATTCCGTAACCTACTCCCACCTGGTTGGCGATATGTATGCCCGCTGGGTTCTCGATGGCCTTGCGGACATCGCCTATGCTGTGTCCAAGGACTTCATTGCACGCCCCGAGTTTTATAAGGGTTTTGATATTCCAAGCGGAATCGTTGAGCTTCGGATCGAGTACGGAACTAAGGCTAGCCTCCCGAACCGGAGTCAACGACAGGACATAAATGCCCCCATTTTTGGAGCGTCAGACGGATATCCGGCGGATACCACAAATGACAAATTCCGCCTCTTACGCAAGCCTCTGTTCGATGCTTGTATCACTTTATCCGAACTAACGGCGACCACGGCGGCGGCCAAGCTGAGACCAGTAGTCCTCTTGAAGCTCGACTTGTTGCAAAAGCGCTTGAAACTCTTTGATGGCGAGTCGATCCGACGGAGCTATCAACAGGTGCTTCACGTATCAAAACTCGCCGCCAGTATTCTTGCCGGCGTCTCGCAGGTTTTTTGCGTAAGCCCGGGGCTCCCGAATACGTGGCCATTCGAGTCCGACGAGGCCAATGGCTTGCTGCTGATCCGCGCGATCTCCGAGAAGCTTCCCCTTAGCCCCGAACTTACCTTCAATGAAGATAGGTTCCAACGGCTGCAGGGAGTCGCACAGCAAGGTCGGAAGGCCCTACATTCGATTCTGAACGCGAACGCGGACAGCCCGGAGGATTTCGATGGACTAGTCACATCCGTTTACAGCTGGGCCATGTGTCTTCGAGACTATTCCGGGCCCTTGAAACCATAGTGGTTGAGCATGGCCGTGAGCTCTCATGTCGACTGTCCTTCCCAGATGCTTCCCGCGTGGTGCACGGCTTACGATGAACGGCGCCGAGTGACAGACTCCCCACGCGAGATCAGACCATGGCAATGGTGATTAACGACCCGAACTCCCTTCCTGCCCGGTGCGTTCTCTTTCTGACGGACGCGTTCACGGGAGGTCCTCTCGAATCGGTGCCGTCTTTATTGCGTGCGCGGCTCTCTACAACTCCGGGCGACCGAGGCGGGCGTGCCCCCACGCCGGCGGCCCCGCCGATCGATGTGGTGCTCGGCGTGCTAGCCACCGATCACGTCGGGTTCGCTTCGTGGGACTTGGCGCCGCTCATTCGCCGTCTTCGCATTGAGGTGGACCGGGTCCGGATTGCGTCGATCCCCGGCGCTTCGCTTGTATTAGACGCTCTTACAATCCGGCTTGCGGGGCCTCTGAACGTGGAAATCGAGGCGCTCAATCCAAGCCAGATGGGTGGGAATGCCTTTGTCGTGACCTACGGTGCCGATCCCCAAGCGGTCTTTCAACTTGGAACAGGCACTTTTCCCGCCATCCAGTCCCCCTCTCTTGTCGACTGGTATCTCTCGCCGGCTTCCTTCTCATATTTGCCCGCGGCCATGATCGGAGCAGACGGTTGCGAGGCGCTTCTGCCCTCCAACGTCTCCACACAGCGGTTTCAGGCTTACCAAATCATCAACCTAGAGGGCTCCTATGCGGTAGCTTCCTCCGCTCGTACAGTGGATGCGCTGTCTGCCACACGGCTATCCACGGGCATCACCCCGCGATTCACGATTGAAGCCGCAGGGCTGATCGCGGCGAAAAGCCCGGAACTGCTGGCTGGGCTGGGACAGTCCACAGAGTCGCGGCTCGCAGTTCTGGTAGTGTATGACATCACATGGCTGCCCGTTGGTCACGGGCTGGGGCAGATTCTATATTCGTTGCCGTTGGCGCCTGGCGAACAGGTGAACATCGCGGTAGTGGATTGGGCGCGGAGCGACACGGCTTCCCGGCAAGAGGATACCGGCCTAAGTGACACGCTTGTCCACGACACTCTCCGTGATCGAACGGTCGGCGAAGTAGTGGACGCATCTTTGCGGGAATACCAGCGCGGCTCCTCGACGATGGCCGGTGGCTCTGTTACCGGCGGGTATCCAGGTGTCATCGGGGGTTCAGTCTCGCTCGGAACCACGTACTCCACCTCATCGGGCCAACGCGATACTACAGCCAATACTACGCAGACGCTTACCGATCACTTCCACCAGGCAAGCGCCGAGGTCAGGGACCTGCGCAGCACGATCGTCGTCCACTCCACCCAGGCAGTATCCCAGCAGTTGCAGACGCGGACTGTGCGCAACCATAATCACGCGCACGCCCTAACTCTCCTTTATTACGAGGTTCTGCGTCACTACCGCGTCGTGGTAGAGTGCGACGATTTGCGCGCGGCGCTGCTGCTGCCCCAGCAAATGCCGGATTTGGATGAGTCCGCGATCTTCTCTTATCGCCGATTTTTGGAGCCGGCGCTGCTTGCGGAAGCGTTGCGGCCCGGCTTCGATGCGATAGAAAAGTTCTTCGCGTATTCTCAAGAGCCCCTGCCACCGCCACCGCCGGTGCTACCAGACCCTGGCGACCGGCGGTTCGTGTTGTTTCAGATCCGATTCCGCACCAGCCCTGCCATTACGAGCCCTTGTAACGTGATGGGCTGGATAGTTGACGCCGAAGGCTCTGGCGGGTTGGTGCAACTTAAGGCAGTGGGAGGACCGTCGGCGCTTCCACCAGGACCGGACGGAAGGCCACTGGAAATTCTGGCCGACGCCTGGCTGTTTAACAACGGCAACACTACAATCCTGGGCCAGGGCTGGCCTGCGAACGGACCGAGTGCTTGGCGGGACATAGGATTTTTCCGGCTCCGCTTCGGGCCATTTGGAACCGACCCCGACAATAAAACCCCTAACTTTGAAAGGCACACGGGACTTGTGTCCGTCGATATTACCGGCATTGACGAGGCCGGAGCCGAGAGTAGTGTCCTGGCACACCTTGGTGACGCCCTGTTCACCGGCTTAACGGCAGAACCGAACCTTTTCGTGATGCTGCCTTGCGTCCGCCCTCCGATAGCCGCGCCGCCGCCCCCGCCCCCGACACCTCTCGATCGACTTACACCCGATGAACGCTCGGCGTTCACACGCCTGATCGCTCACCTGAACGGGAACAAAGTCTACTACTATCGTCACATCTGGATGGGCGAGGATCCGAACGCTCGCGCCTTTCGTCTCGGCGGGACGACCGTCACGCTGGGCGGGATTCCAAGGAGATTATTTGATGTCGTGGAGAATCGCGTGGTCGA
Source organism: Terriglobia bacterium (assembly GCA_020073365.1). Taxonomy (GTDB): domain Bacteria; phylum Acidobacteriota; class Terriglobia; order Bryobacterales; family Bryobacteraceae; genus JAIQFL01. The sequence continues at coordinate 17,658 of JAIQFL010000197.1, forward strand.
CGTATCCGGCACCAATTTGGTATTTCCACTCGCCCCTCAGTTCCTCGGTGGTTTGGGCGCGGAGCTCGTCTCTCAGATAGAACCTGCCCGCTCCGAAACGCTCATCAGCCTGCCCACCCGAGGCGTGTTCGGTGAAGCAAAACTGGGCCACTGCAACGCCGCCGAGGTGATCGACAACACCAGGTTCTGGGATTGGAAGACATCGCCGGTTCCCGAGGATGCCCCTGCGATTACAGGGGTCTCGCCTCAGGGGCTCGGGAGCCCCACAGTTCTGACGCCGACGGCGTTTCCCTCGTCAACCCTCAGCGTCGCTACGCCGAGCGCTGAACCAGACCCGATCGGCCTGCGTGCCGCGCTCGATGTGTTGAAGACCCCAGGCATCTTTAATAACTTGTCGGGTATCGACCAACTCAAAGGGCTCCTGGGCTCACTGAGTGACGCCGCGAGCAAGGTCGCTGCCGCAAAAGCCCCGTCGGACACACCGCCGCCTGCTAAGTCTGCGTCAACGCCTACGCCTACTCCCGCGCCTCCCGCGCCAACGCCTACGGCGCCGGCCCAGCAAGCCCCCCCGCCTGTCCCAACACCTTCGACGCCAACGCCTTCCACGCCAGTAGAGCCAACTCCCGTGCTACCGCCGACACCAATACCCACCCCTGTTCCGAAATATCAGGGGCCTTCCATCCATAACGTGATCGTGCAAATCAGGCGGGATAACACTCAGGAGCTTTACTGCGTGGCCTCGGTTTTGGTCGAGCGCGATGTCGGTGGCACCAGCAAATTGGTGTCGATGGGCGGAGACAGGGGCAAGGTATCAATCGACTTTCCGGCTGAATGGAAATCCATATCGGTTTCTGTCAATAGCCCCTCAATTCTTAGCAGTCCATCCAGCGAATCATCAGTCGTTGTTTCCCCGGTGTCGCCCTGGGTGGCCGGGCCGCTGGCGACCGACAAGAACCAGCAGATTACCGTAACGTTCAATTTCCCGTCGCAGAAAGAGTCGAAGGAAATCGAGACTACTCGTGGGGCGATGGAAAAGTTTATGGAACAGAACAAGACCACGATCAGCGGGAATTTAGCGGTTGGACTCGGAGCAGAAATTCTTGGAGAACTTGCCGCAAAGTTCGGAATAGGCGACGGCAAGGTCGCTGCCACAGTCACGCCGACGATTAGCGCCGGCGTTTCTGGATCGAGCGAGACTACAACGGGCAGCGAGACCGGCACGACCTCAAGCGAGAGAGTGAAGTGGACAGTTGCCGTGACGAGTGTTGATTTCACGAAGCCGCCTGAAGTGTATATCAACGGAGCTAAAGTGTAGCCCCTCTGCTACGGTAAGCGTCTACGTCGTCAATAATCACGCCGGGACGACCGATGGCCTGAAGGAAGCATGGAGGGTGCCCGCAATGGACAAAAGCTGGTCAGCCGGCGTTCTCCGTCTGCCCAAGCAATGTGATGCATGACTGTCCACTCAGCACCGGTGAGGTTCCGGGAGACTACTCTAACCGGGGCTGTAGCGAACCTTGACATTGGCTCTGCCGTGCGGCCGCTGGGTGAGAATTTCCCGAATCCGCTTAAGCACCCCTCCTTGGACCGAGTGACCGGAACGCGTCCCCGCCGATGGTAGCCTGAGTATATGGATTTTCTCAATCTCGCCCAGGACGTGGTGAAGCGCGCCCACGCGGCCGGTGCTACCGACGCCGAGTGCACCATCGCGGAAGGCGAGGAATTCTCCGCCAATGTGCGCATGCGCGAAGTGGAAAACCTCAAGGAGGCCGGGTCGCGCGGCGCGGGGTTGCGCATTTTGATCGGCCGGAAGACCGGCGCCTCCTACACTTCCGATCTTTCCGAGGAAGGCATCCAGCACCTGGTAAAGTCGGCCATCGAACTGGCCGATATTACTACTGAGGATCCGCACGCCGATCTTCCCGGTGTGGAAGAGCTCGGCAGCATTCCCGGCGATCTCGCGCTGTATTCCCAGGACGTCGAAGGCCTGGATACGGCCTTGAAAATCTCGACCGCCAAGCGTGCCGAGGAGGCCGCGCTTTCGACAGACCCGCGTATCTCCAATTCCGAGGGGGCGTCGTTCGACTCGCATCTCGGCCGCCACATCTTCGCGAACTCCCGGGGCTTCTCCGGGGAGTACCGCTCGAGCTATTGTTCGCTGAGCACGGTCCCGGTGGCGCGCGACGGCGAATGCATGGAGCGCGACTATTGGTACACGATGGCGCGCGGCTTCGCGGGGCTCGAATCGCCCGAATTGGTAGGACGCACCGCCGCCCAGCGCGCTCTCCGACGGCTGAATGCGGTGAAAGTCGAGACCCAAAAGGTGCCGGTGGTCTTCGAGCCGCGCACCGCCCGCTCGCTGCTCGATAACATTTTCGAGGCGGTGCATGGAATGTCCATCTATCGCCACGAGTCGTTCCTGGCCGGCAAACTGGGCGAGAAGGTGGCCGTCGATGGTCTGACGGTGATCGATGACGCTACCATCCCCGGCCTCTTCGGCACTTCGCCGTTCGACGACGAGGGCGTCCCCTCGCGCCGCAC
>JAIQFL010000641.1 GCA_020073365.1 Terriglobia bacterium
ATAGAATCGGGCCAGGCCGATGATGTAATGCAGGTAAGCTCTCTGGGTGCTCTTGCTGAGATTACGCAACTGCATATCTTCGATCATGCGTTTACGAAGCGGTGACATGCGATGGCTCCTTGGATGTTGGATTGGTCATTGGGAAATAACCTAATCCAGTGTGTCAAGGAGCCTCGCTCCACGCCAGGGGGGCCGCGCGCGAATCTACCGCGCAGCGGTTAGTTCACCGTTTACCAGAACGGGGACAACGCCGGCGAATGCATTCCGGCGACAAATGTCTTCTATGGTCGAGTAAAAGCGGGCCGGCGGCCGTATGCGGCAGCGATCGCCTGAGTGTTGGTGTACTCGCGGAATCTGGCGATCTTGCCGCCGCGAACAGTAGAGGCATGGATCCAGTCGGCCTCGTAGGTCCGGTTTGTGGCTTTCACTGTTAGGGCCTGCTATTGATCATCAGGTGGGCCCAAGGTGTCCCCGCATACATAATCCAGGTTCCGGTCTGCTTCAGGGTCGTAGGCAACCCTGTGGTCGCCGGGTCGAACGGCCACAGAATCATCCAATGAGGCGGTTCCTTAATTGGGGTGCCTGATGTTGCGTGAGGATCAGTCGCGCTCCAGTCCGTGGCCCCAGCCAACATGTACTCAATGCCCGGCTCCGTATTTGTGGGCTTGGGCTTGTGTTCGGCCATGTCTTTTTCCCATTGCAAAGCGGGAGCGTTCGCGCAGAAGGGAGGATCGCCGATCACGCCAGAGTGCCCCGGAAAACACGTGAATCCATTCGTGCCTTCCCGCAACACGATATCGTTCCCCTTCTCATCCCGATGGACCACCTTGGCTGCCTCAGCGACGTTCGACGGCGCAGCGGAAAGTGCACGCGCGATCTTGGTTTCTCTCGAATCCCCCTTTTTCTGCTGCCCGCTTGTGGTCGTCATCGACGCGACGAGAAGACAGATCCCCAGGGTAAGAATTCGTTCCACGGATACCTCCTTGGACAGCTATATTCGGCAGGATAGCACTGATGCCTCCCGCGCCTCCATTCCGAGCCCTCGATCGACATCCTCTCGGAGTGGGTGGCGAAAATAAGGCGGTTTTGCAGGGATTGAAACGAATCGCCCCAAGTGGCAGAAGCACCGCGATAGGTTAAACGGCGATCTGGGAAGCGTCGCTTATGCGGCCATCCAGTGAACAGGATTGGGCTGGACGGCCCGGGTATGGGTGGACCCGGCTGACCCCGTGGAGGCGGTCAGATCAACTGATTCCGGCGGCGCAGTCACCCCAGCAGCGTCTGACGGAAAACAAGGACGGCCCCGGCGAAGGCACGCCAGGGCAGTCGCATTTTGTACCACTGGCACGGGAGATGTGATAAAGCTCCCACCTCGCCGTGAGTCCCGCGTGCGCGAAGGATTGACGCATCCTCTTCCCTGCTTATCGGGACGTTCACCCGCGAGGTGTTTCGCATCCGTCAATTCCGGCTCTCGATATTCGGATTGGCGGGCAACCGGCGCATCGTATCTTCGATTCTAACCGAAAGGATTCACCCCCCGTGGCACTTCTTGTACTTCTTGCCGCTCCCGCAGGGGCACGGGTCGTTGCGGCCCACCTTCTGTCCGGCCACCGCCTGCTTGGGGCCAGTCGAATCGTCGCCGCCGAACTGCAACGCCGCCAGTTCCTTCTCCTTCTTGCGCTGGATATTGCGCGTGAAGTCTTGCATGGTGCTCTTGGTGGCTTGCTTCTGCTCCTCGCTCGGGCCGGCGGCCTGCCCAACCGGCGGGGTCCGTTGCCGCCCGTGATGACCGATTCGTCTCCCGTGACCACCGATTTGCGATAGCCGTCTTCCTCCGGGCCCTCCTCGTCCTCCGGATACGGCCCCACCGGCCCACCACCCGAGCTCACCTGCAGAAAAAAGAGGTACCGCACGGTCTCGTCTTCGATGCGGTCCATCATGTCGACGAACATCTCGTAGGACTCTTTCTTGTACTCCACCAGCGGGTCCTTTTGGCCCTGCGCACGGTGGCCGATGCCCTGCTTCAGTTCGTCCATCGACAGCAGGTGGTCTTTCCACTGGTTGTCGATCACTTGCAGCATGACGATGCGCTCGGTCTGGCGCATCACGTCGGCGCCCACCAGGTCTTCCTTCTCCTGGTACTTCTGCTTGAGTCGCTCGAAGACGAGGTCGGAAATCTCGATCCGGGTCAGCCTGGAGAGTTCTGCCAGGTCAATCTTGGCTCCGAACTGGCTGAGGATGTCGTTGCGCAAGGTGGCCATGTCCCAGGTGTCGGGATGTTTGTCGTCGGGGCATCGCTTGTCGACAAACACTTCAACGATGGCCCGCACCATGTCCAAAACGCGCTCTTTCTGGTCGGCGCCCTCGAGCAATTGCCGCCGCATGCCATACACGGCCTGGCGCTGCTTGTTGTTGACGTCGTCGTATTCCAACAGGTGTTTGCGCGCTTCGAAATTCTGCATTTCGACGGCTTCCTGGGCCTTGGCGATGCGCTTGGTGATGAGCTTGGACTCGATGGGCACGTCCTCTTCCATGCCCAGCCGGAGCATCAGGTTCTGCATGCGCTCGCCCCCGAAGATGCGCAGCAGGTCGTCCTGCAGGGAGAGGAAGAAGCGCGAACTGCCGGGGTCGCCCTGGCGGCCGGCGCGTCCACGGAGCTGATTGTCGATGCGGCGGGATTCGTGGCGCTCGGTGGCCACGATGTGCAGCCCGCCCAAGGCCGTCACTTCGTCGTGCTCTTTGTCGGTCTGCGCCTTGAAACCGGCGTAGAGTTCATCCCACTTGTCGCGGCGCACCCGGTAGAACTGGTCGTGATGGGAAAAGTAGTAGAAGTGCTCGTCGGCCACATACTGCACTTCATCTTCGGACAGTCGCTCGGCCACCTTCTCTTTGAGGGCGGCGTCTTTGGTCATGAATTCGGGGTTGCCGCCCAGCAGAATATCGGTGCCGCGGCCCGCCATGTTGGTGGACACGGTAACCGCGCCTTTACGCCCGGCCTGGGCCACGATCGAAGCTTCACGCTCGTGGTTCTTGGCGTTCAGGACTTCGTGCCTGACGCCCATGCGCTTGAGAATGCCGGAGAGCCGCTCCGATTTTTCGACCGAGATGGTGCCTACCAGGACGGGCTGCCCCCTGGCGTTGAATTCCTTGATTTCCTTGGCGGCGTTGCGGAATTTCTCTTCCTCGGTGCGGTACACCAGGTCCTGATTCTCCTTGCGGATCATGGGCTGGTTGGTGGGCACCACGGTGACATCGATGTTGTAGGTCTTCTGGAATTCGGCCGCTTCGGTTTCCGCCGTGCCGGTCATGCCGGCCAGCTTCTTGTACATGCGGAAGTAATTCTGGAAGGTGATGGTGGCGAGGGTCTGGTTCTCGCGCTGGATCTTGACTCCTTCCTTGGCTTCCACGGCCTGGTGGAGGCCATCGGACCAGCGGCGTCCCGGCATCAGGCGCCCGGTGAACTCGTCGACGATGACCACTTCGGGCCCTTCGTCGCCGTCCTTCACTACGTATTCCCGGTCGCGCTGGTAGAGCACGTGGGCGCGCAGGGCCTGTTGGACGTGGTGGTTGAACTCGATGTTATGCGGATCGTAGAGGTTGCCAATGCCCAGCAGCTTTTCCACCTTGAGCACGCCCTCTTCGGTCAGGGCGGCGCTCTTGTGTTTCTCGTCGATGGTGTAGTCGCCGGTGGTATATTTTTCGCCGGGCTCCTTGCCCTCGATGACTTCGCCCCGGATGAGCTTGGGGATGATGCGGTTGATCTTGTAGTACTTGTCGGTGGACTCCTCGCTGGGGCCCGAGATAATCAGCGGGGTGCGGGCTTCGTCGATCAGGATGGAATCGACTTCGTCGACGATGGCGTAGTGGTGGGGACG
>JAIQFL010000198.1 GCA_020073365.1 Terriglobia bacterium
CCAAATGAAGCACGGTCTTGGAGTCGTCGGGAGCTAGTTCGGCAGCCCGGCGCAGAACGCGCACCGCATCGGCAGGCCGGTCCAGGGCCGAATAGGTTTGTCCCAGGCGATCCAGGATGATGGCGTCGTTGGGCCGGAGGGAGACGGCGGATTCCAGGTCGGAAACTGCTGCCTCGAATTTTCCGGACTGGTAATACAGGCTGCCGCGAGCCGCGTGCGCCACCGCGAAATCGGGCTTCAGCGCCAGCGCCCGGTCCAGGTGCGCCAGCCCCTTGGCGGGGTCGTCCTTGCTCAATGCCTGGCCAAGCTCGTAATGTCCGGTGGGGTCCTCGGGATGGCGCGCGAGGAACCATTCGAGGTCGGCGATGCCTTGCTCGAACTTCCCCATCTGGACCGCGGTGTAGCCGCGCTCGCGGCGCGCGAAATCGTCATAGGGCTGGAGTTTCAGATAGCGATCCCACGCCGCGGCCGCATCCTCCAACGCTCCCAGGTCCCCCGTGGAGATGGCCAGCAACTTTTGCACGTCCGCCCGCTGGGGCGCCAGCCGGGAAGCCTGCGCGAGCAACCGGACGGCGGCATCGGTTTGCTTCAATGCCGTGTCCACCGACGCCAGGTTATAGAGCACGTCCACGTTCTGTGGCTGCTGGCGCAGGGCCGCCTCCAGGACTTCGCGCCCCCGCTCGAGATGACCTGCACGGGAAGCCACCACGCCCAAATTGACCAGGACATTGAAATCTGAAGGAGCCGCCGCGAGCGCCCTCGTGAAGAAGGTCTCGGCCTGTTCGAATTGCCCGGCATTGGCGAGGGCCAGCCCGGCGGAGAAGTTCAGACCCAGGTCACCACCATTGGCTGCGGACAACCGCGCAGCCAGGGCGTCTGCGGCGGCACGATCGCCAGTGAGGTACAAGGCTGCCAAGCGGAGAATCGCGACCTTGGGGGCTTCCTGCTGGTCAGCCGGCAAATGCTTCAGGTAGCCCAGAGCCTCCTGGGCGCTTTTTCGTTTGAGAGCCAGTTGAGCCAGTTGCAGGTTGGCGTTGACCTGCGCCGGATCGAGGGCGACCACCTGGAGGTACATTTTGCGGGCGCCGTCTTCGTCGCCGGCGCCCACCAGATGGTTGGCGTAATTGTTCAAAACATCGATGGAGCGCGGGGCGTTCGCGATCGCGCGGCGATGCACCGCGTCCGCTTCCTGGAATTTCCGCAGATTGTCCAGCGCCACGCCCAGCAGGGTGAGAGCCCCCGCATCATTGGGATGCGTCTCAACGTCAGCCCGGAGCGTCTGTTCGGCTGAAGCAAAATCCCCTCGTTGGAGCGCGGCCAGCGCATCGCGAATCGCGGCCCGGTCGTCAACGGGCGGATTCGGAGCCGCGACCGCGAGAAGCTGTGAAAGAACCGCCCGCAAGCGGGCGAGGCAGGCGGAACCGACTGCCCCACCACGGCCGGCAAACGCGCACCCCGATAACCGAGCCGGGCCCAGGGGGCACCCCGTGAGGGAGCGGATGCCGAGCAGCAAGACCGCGAGCAGCGAAGCGGAATGCGGGAACCAACGGGGCATAGAAACTCAACGCGAGAATCCATTCTACGCCTCTCAACGGCCGAAGAAATTGGTAGACTCAAGCTCGGGGGTTCGCTGCGGCCGATGTTCGAAAGAATTACGTTCACCCGGAACACGATGGGAGGTCGCGCCTGTATTCGGGGGATGCGGATTACTGTTGCGCTCGTCGTCAATCTGGTTGCCAATGGCATGTCGACCGAGGAAATAATCCGTGAGTACCCCGACCTTGAGCCCGACGATGTCCGCGAGGCGTTGTCCTACGCGTCGGCGCTGGCCAATGAGGAGGTTCACCTGTTCACGAGCCCTGCGGCGTGAAGTTCCTGGCCGATATGGGCGTGTCGATGACGACGGTAGCCGCTTTGCGCCGGTCTGGCGAGGACGTGGTTCACCTTCGCGAAGAGGGGCTTCTCAAGTTGCCCGATGACGAAATCCTGGCAAAGGCGCTGCGAGAGGGAAGGGTCATCCTGACATTTGATCTCGATTTCGGGGAGCTCTTGGCGCTATCTATCAGCCACATGCCCAGCGTCATTCTATTTCGCATGCGGAACCAGACACCGGCCGCGGTGACTCCAAGACTATTGCGAGTGCTTGCCACGTGCGGTCCTGCCCTCGAAAACGGTGCGATCATTCTCATCGAGGACGCAGGCTTCCGTGTTCGGCATCTGCCGATTCGCCGACCGTAGAGTTCGGGTGGTCCGTGTCAGCCGCATCGTCGACCCACCTACCTCCCCAGCGTTACCTCCACGAAATCGCCCAGTTGCTCCGCGGTGAATTCATTGCCCTCGAAGTTGGCCGCCAGCTTTCCTTGCCGGTCGATGACCACGGTGTGCAGGGAGTGCGTCAGCGAGCCCTCCTCCTGCCAGAAATTCAGGCCAAACTGGCGGCAGACCGCTTTCACGTCGGGTAGCGCGCCCGTGAGGAAATGCCACGATTTCGGGTCGGCCTTCCAGGTGCTTGCGTACTTGGCCAGGACTTTCGGCTGGTCGTGAACGGGATCGAACGTGATGCTCAGCAGAACCAGATCCCGTCCCATCCTGTCCGCAAAGCGTTTAGCCAGGCGTCCGAAATTGTTGGACAGCCGGAAACAGTAGTCCGGCAAAGGGCAGCTCGTGTAGATGAACGTGACCGCCACTACCTTGCCCGCGAATTGGGAGAGCGCCACGCGCTGCCCCGTCTGATCGGTCAGGGCGAAATCCGCGACGGGCTGCCCCAGCGCCAATCGGCTCATTCCGGCGCCCGACACTCCCGGGTCCGCCAGGAGTTGCAGCCGGCGAGCGCGCAGCGGCTCCTGCTCCATGCTTTCGTAGCGGTGGATGCGAATGGCTTCGGCATAGGAACGATCGCTTTCCACGACCAAGGTAAATTCCACGGACGTGCTGGGCTGGAGGCCATCCAGCGCCTTCTCGTCACGCACGGAGAATGGCATCACCATGGCCTCCATATATCCGGGAATGGCCGCGCAAGACGCGACGAAGGTCCGATGCGGCCGGTCTATCTTCAGAATGACCCCGGTCACCGCGTAGCGCTTCGCACCCCAGGTGGGACAGACCGAGAGACATAGCGCGATGGTAAGAAATAATCCGCCTTTCATCGAGACACCACGCCCCTTTTGCGCCCCCCAGGCGGTACGGATGCCGCTCCAGCTTCTTGTACTCGCCGGCAAACTCGGTGATTTCCACGGCCTGGTTCTTGCCCACGTCGAGAAACTTCTGCGGCGTGTTGGTTCCTGGCCACCCTATTTCCAGGCTTACAATCTGCGCCGATTTGCCCAAGCCGATATGCTGCTCCAGGGGCGAAGCCCCAAAGGAGCCTCCGCTACCGACGGTGCGATAGATCGAGCGCGCCCCCTGCCCTTCGTTCTTCACCGTGACTTTGATCCGCGCTCCGATTGCGGAGCGGTTCGCCTTCACGCCCCGCAAACGGACACTGATCCAGTCGTTGCCATGGCCGGGGTTCTCGAAGAGGCGGAACGCGTGACTGTCCCCTGGGGTAGCGCCGCCGATCACAGTAAGAATGTCTTCATCGCCGTCGTTGTCGATGTCCGCGAAGGCGACGCCGTGTCCCTTGTGTAACTCGCCGGTTCCGGAGGATGCCGTAATGTCCACAAAGGTCTTCCCCTCCTTGTTATGCAGCAGAACGCTGGGGACCATAGATGCGTAACTAGGGTCACCCGTGCCAAGATAGATGTCTAAGTAGCCATCATTGTCCACGTCGCCGAAATTAGATCCCATAGGCATGAAGACTTTGTCGAGGCCGGCCTCCACGGTCACGTCGCGGAAAGCGCCGTTTCCGAGGTTCTTGTACAACTTGAGGGTGCCGCCGTTGTGAGGCAGCTTCAGGTAAGTCCTGGCGGTCTCTTCCACCGACATGTAGTAACTCGAGACGAACAGATCGGGCCAGCCGTCGTTGTCGTAGTCGAAGAACCAGGCGGGGAAGCCGTGCCCGCTTCCCAGCACGCCGGCCTGTTTGGCGATTTCCGTGAACGTCCCGTCGTGGTTATTGTGGTACAGCGCGTTATCGCCGCGGTAATTGGAGACATAGAGATCCACGTACCCGTCGTTGTCGTAGTCGGCCGCCACCACCGCCTTGGTGTATGCCACTACGTCGACACCGGCGGAATGAGAGATGTCTTTGAAAGTTCCGTCGCCGTTATTGAGGAAGAGCTGGTTGGGTCCATTCTCGTTGCCCACATAGAGGTCGAGGAGGCCATCGTTGTTAATGTCGGCCCACACGGCCGTCTGGGAGCTGGTGGCCGGCTGCGCCAGCCCGCTCTCTTTGGTGACATCCGTGAAGGTTCCGTTACAATTGTTGCGCAGCAGCGATTTCCGCTGGGGGATCTCCCACCCTCCCCGTAAGACTAAAATGTCCAGGCAGCCGTCGTTGTTGTAGTCGGCCTGGATGATATTCAGGCCGCCCAACTGATCGAATAGTCCGGACTTGGCGGTGCGGTCCGTGAACGTGCCGTCACCGTTGTTGTGAAAGAAGTGCATGGGAGCGCACATATCGAAACTCGACGTGACTATGTCGAGCAGGCCGTCGTTGTCGAAGTCGTCGACGATCACGCCCGCGGCCATCGAAAACAGGTTCAGGCCGGCTTCGGTGGCCACGTCTTTGAAGCGCCCTATATCTTCGGGGGACGCGAACGCCGAGGGCGGCAGCAGGTACTCTTTCGGCACGCCCGCCGGATAGACTCCCAGCGTCATGTACGCCAGATTCAGCAACCACTTCACTTCCAGGTCGTCGGGCTTCTGCTTCAGGAACTGAAGAAAATGCTGAACGGCTTTTTCGGAATCCACCGTTTTCGCGTACCTGGTTGCAGGCCCCATGGGGAACAGACACCGTTCGCCCGGGTTGCGGTAGACGTCGTTCTCTATCTCGGATTTGTGCAGGTATCCGATCCCCAGCAACTCGTCCAGGTAGAGCAGCGCCCGCGGAAGATCAGTGGTCGCCATGCGGTACGCGATTTCCCACGGCTCGATGGCCTGGGGCCATCTTGCCCCGGTAGGCATAAAGTTGCCCCTGGGCCACCCGCGCCGACATCACATCGATGGGCGGTCTGCCCGCGTTCTGCGCTGCGTTCGCGGGGTCGAAAAGCCGTTCGGCCCGCTCCTGGACGGCATCGAGCGATTGCTTGCGAGTCTCGCAGGCTCCGCGCAGGTCCAGATACCAATCGGCCGGCTTGGGAAAATTGGCCAATGCCGACTCCGCCTCGTTGATTCCGGAGATGTCGAAGTCGAACCGCACGCTGCCTTCCGCGCTGACGGCGAACTGCCGGGCCCGTTCCGCGGTCTCCAGATCCGAGACTTCGCTCGGCCGCAGGACCTTGAGGATGGCGAAGCCGGCCGGCAGTTTGAAGACACGGGAAACCTGGCCGGGTTCCGTGCCCTGGAGCGCGTCTCTCAACTCGGCTCGAAGCGAGCCGGGATCCACGCTGCCCAGGAAGCCGCCATCGACGGAGGTGGCATCCACAGACTTCTCGCGCGCCAGCACGGCGAAGTCCGCGCCGCTCCGGAGTTGCCCCAGAAGCTTCTCCGCCTCATCGGCTGAATTCACCACGATCAGCCGCAAGGGAACGGTGTTCGGGGATGGATCTTGCCCCGCGCGCGCGCTCAGAAACAGGAAACCGAGCCCCAGACCCACAACCACGACGGGCCACACCGCCACACGAAATCGCCTTGGGACTGACATGGCAAATGCATTGATATCGTATCATTTTGGAAAGCAGCGCAGATCGACTCGCGCCCGTTTGGTTTTCGTAGATGTACGGCGTGGCGTTGCCTGCGGCGGGGAGCATCGCGGAACTTTTTGCAGGAAAGTATCGTTCCGGTATTTAAGGTTTGCACGTGGCGCATGGGCGAGCTCCGCTCGGCCCCCCTGGCAGGCGAATCGCCTGCCCCACGGTATCAAAACTGGAGGTGGAAACCAAGAATGGGCATGAGTTTCTTTCAGGATGTCAGGGTCGGCGTTCGCAGACTGTTGCGGGAACCGGGCTTTACGGCCGTGGTGGTGGTCGCGCTGGCGTTAGGGATCGGCGTGAATACCACCGTTTTCACGTTGGTAAACGCCGTGCTGTTTCGCGGGCTTCCCTTCGAACAGGCCGATCGGGTGATGTTTCTCTCGTCGAGCGATCACGCCAAGAACCGAAACGACATCGGCGTGTCCTATCCGGATTTCCGAGACTGGCGCGTGCAATCGAAGACCTTCCGAGGTCTGGCCGCGTTTGCGCAGACGGGAATGGTGATCAGCGACAGCAACCATGCACCGGAGCGATATAACGGCCCGCGAGTAACGGCGAACACGTTTTCGCTGATCGGCCAGAAGCCCATGCTGGGGCGCGACTTTCTGCCGGAAGAGGACCACGTGGGCGCATCGCCGGTCTCGATCATCGGCTACAGCATCTGGGAGAACCGCTTCGGCCGCGATCCCGACATCCTGGGCAAGAGCATCCGCATCAACGACGCTGCCACCACCATCGTCGGGGTGATGCCGAAGGACATGAAGTTCCCGCTGAACGCCGACCTGTGGATTCCGCTGGTTCCGACCCCGGAATTCGAGAAACGCGAAGCGCGCGACGTGCAGGTATTCGGCCGTCTGGCCGATGGCGTCCCGCTTGCCACGGCCCGCAACGAAATGGAACTGATCGGCCGCCGCCTGGAGAAAGAGTATCCCAAGTCGAACCAGGGAATCACTACGAGGGTGATCCCTTACAACGACGAATTCAACGGCGGCCCTATCCGCATCGTCTTCCTGGTGTTGTTGGGCGCGGTCGGGTTTGTGCTGCTGATTGCATGCGCCAACGTCGCTAACCTGCTGCTGGCGCGCTCGCTGGCGCGGAGCCGCGAGGTCTCGATTCGAACCGCGTTGGGCGCGGGCCGCTGGCGCATCATCCGGCAACTGCTGGTGGAGAGTGTGCTGCTGGGTCTGCTGGGCGGCGCGGTGGGTCTGTTGATTGCGAAGTGGGGGGTGAGGATGTTCGACCTCGCCGTGGCCAATGTCGGAAAGCCGTACTGGATCGTCTTCCGCATGGACTTCACGGTGTTCGCCTACCTGGCCGCAATCTGCGTGGCCACCGGGATCCTGTTCGGCCTCGCACCGGCGATTCAGCTTTCGAAGGTAGATCTCAATGCCACGCTCAAAGAGGGCGGGCGCGGGACCAGCGGCAACGCGCGCTCGCGCTACCTCTCGGGCTTTCTGGTGGTCTCGGAGGTGGCTCTTTCACTGGTGCTTCTGGTGGGAGCTGGGCTCATGATCCGCAGCTTCCTGAATGCGTACAACAGAACCGCCGGAATGCATGCCGAACGGTACCTGACCATGCGCCTGGCCCTGCCGGACCAGAAGTATCCCGACGACGGGGCTCGCACGAGGTTCTACGACCAACTGGAGGCGCGTCTTCGCGCGGTCCCGGGAGTCGAGTCCGCAGCGGTCGTAACGCACCTGCCGCTCCAAGGCGGGTTCGAGTGGAAGTTTGAGATCGAAGGCAAGCCTCCTGTGGAAGAGGACCAGCAGCCCAGTGTTTTGGCGCTTATCGCGAGTCCCGCCTACCTCCCGACGACTGGGTCGCATTGGTCGATGGCCGCAACTTCGCCAACACAGATGGCCTGCCCGGCAAGGGCGCGGTGATCGTGAACCAGCGCTTCGCCGCCAAATACTGGCCCGGCGAGGATCCGATAGGCAAGAAGCTGCGGATGTTGTGGGAGGGCGACCGTCCCTGGCTCACCGTCGTGGGCGTTTGTCAGGATTTCCGCCAGAGGCTCGACCGCGACGGCTTCGAACCCGTGGTCTACGTCCCATATCGCGCGAAGCCGGTGGGGGCCTATGCAATTCTGGCCCGCTCCGGCGTGTCTCCCACTTCGCTCACCAGCGCCGTGCGCAAGGAAATCCAGGCCATCGATGGCAATCTCCCGGTATTTGGCGTTGCGACGCTCGAGGAGAACTTCTTGCGGCAGCGGTGGCCGTTCCGGGTGTTCGGAACTCTGTTCGCCCTCTTCGCCCTGATCGCCCTCCTCCTCTCTTCGGTGGGGCTGTATGCTGTGATGTCCTACTCGGTGACACGACGGACGCAGGAGATCGGTGTTCGGCTGGCGATGGGCGCATCGTCGGGGAGCATTCTGTTTCTGGTACTCTGGCACGGCCTCCGGCAGTTGGGAATCGGCCTCGCCATCGGGCTGGCCGGAGCATTCGGTCTAGCCCGGGTAATGAAGAGCCTGCTCGTCGGTGTGACGCCAACAGACCCGACGACATTCCTCGTGATCTCGGCGGTCCTGATCGTGGTCGGGGTGGTCGCCTGCTGGATGCCCGCGCGGCGCGCCATGAAACTGGACCCCACCGTGGCGCTGCGCTACGAATAAAGGAGGGTGCTAATTCTCCGTGGGTACCCGTTCGGTGCGATCAATGACCAGGATTTAGGCCGGCGCCCTTCGCGCTTCCAGTTTGAGCCCGAGTTGCTCCTGGACGGCCGTGAAAATCGAGGGTCCCGACGGGGCGTCGGTGGGCCCGCGCCGCTCCGTTTCGGCCCCCTCTCATTGTGGTCGTTCCACGAGGAAGATGTGGACCCGGAGTTGTTTGGCTTGACCGCCGCCACTTCGAATGCCGGCGGCGGGAGGCGCCGGCAATCGTTCGCAGCATCCCGAGCATAAGCCCTCCGTGCGCTTCGACGATCCTCGATACGACACCGTTGGGGATTTTCGAGGGTGCCAGTCTTGACGAGGACGCGACAGGGGGGGTACTTTGAAATCGCGGCGGCACTCCGTTCTGAATATATAACTGACGGATAGCCTCGTTCTGCGAAATCGGGCGAGTGGACGTCTAGGACGCGGACGTAATGCCTGCTGCCAGGTTGGAATTGGTGATGTTGGCGACGGTCGCAACGCTAGTGCCGAAGCCGTTGGCTATACCCATGATCGCCAACACAACAAAAAGCAACAGCAAAGTGTACTCGGTCAAGTCCTGGCCGTGTTCGTCTAGTAGAAAATTCATCGATAACGACTTCATGCCAGCCTCTTCTCTAACAAGCAGTATGGCCTATCCAGTACTAAAATAAAAGTACCATAAGTACCAATTGAGTTGCGGGATGTACCGGATATCTGTTAGCGTATCTGGACGTTCTCTGGGGGGCTTAAAGCTGTCTCGACAGGCGTTCCTGACGGGTGTGACCGAATGCCCAAATCAGCGGCTTCGCGATCGAGGACCGGGCGCTGCTTACGGCAATACGGCAGGCTTGGGCTGCGGGCAGGATAGACCGTTGACGAGGCATTTGAGAGTGTGCGGTTGTTTACAGAAGGGCACCTTCCGGGCCCCAGCGCGGCGTGATTTTGCGCGGAGTCTAGGCGACCAGGGTGGCGGAACAAAGGGGCTAACCGCGCAAAACTACACGAGCGAATGGGAATGCCGGCGAGGACGCGTCATCGGAATCACCTCCGGAGTTTACTTTACGCCGGCGCGGCACAGGTTGGGCGTGCCGGCGGTATTCTGCTATGCGTGTTAACCGCCGGGTATAATCGAGTAGTGCGAATTTGCGCAGTACTGCTACTGGTTTTTTCACTCGCCGCCTGCAATCGGGGCGTCCAAAGCAATGAGGCGGTGCGCCAAGGTGTGCTCGATCACCTGGCTCAATCGAAGACCAGCCTGAATCTTGGTGGCATGGACATTACCCTGAAGTCGGTCAAATTCAGCGGCAACGAGGCCGATGCTATGGTGTCGATCACCCCCAAGGGGGCCGACCCCGCGGCGGGTATGTCGATCAATTACCACATGCAGCAGCAGGGCAACAAGTGGGTGGTGGTGAGCCGGCAGGATCCGCACGGCGCAATCGCTACGCCGGATGGGGCCAATCCGCATGGGGGCGGCGCCGTACCCGAAACGCCCAATCCGCATGGGGGCGGGATGGCCGCGCCTGGCGGAAGCACCAAGATGCCGTCTCCGGACGACCTTCCACCGACCGGCAAAAAGAAATGAAGCGCGTGGCTATCCTGGGTGGCGGTCCGGCGGGAGCTTTTGCCGCGGAGCAACTGGCCTCGGCCGGTCTGAAGGTTCTGCTGTTTGACGAGAAGCTCGCCTGGGAGAAGCCTTGCGGCGGCGGCCTGACGTTCAAAGCTTACAATCAATACCCGTTTCTGATTGATAATGCCACCCCCAAACGGTTGGTTACCGAGACCGTCCTGGGCGCACCGCAAGCGGGAGAGGTCACCCTGAAGCTGGGCGACCCGCTGCTGATCTATTCGCGACTCGACCTCAACCGCATGCTCCTGGAACGTGCGGAAGACGCCGGCGCGCAGATCGAGAAGGCGCGCGTAACCGGGATGTCGCGATACGGATCGGGATGGCAGCTTCGCACGAATTCGGGAGTGGCGGATGCGGACTTCTGCATCGTGGCGACCGGCGCCCGCAATCCCCTGCGGGAAGTGGGCACACAACTCCAGCCGGAAGACACCATGTCGGCCCTGGGATACTACGTACCGGGAGATCAGGAGCGGATCGACATCCAGTTTCTGCCGCGCCTGGAGGGGTACATCTGGGTCTTCCCCCGGTGCGGCCATCTTTCGGTGGGGATCTGCGGCAAAGGCGAGCCGGCCGCGCTTCTGCGCAAGCGCCTGGAGCAGTACATGACGGAACGGGGCATGGCCTGGAAGGGCGCCTCGTTTTACAGCCACCTGCTACCCTCATTGGATGCCGGCTCCTGGAAGAGGAACCGCGTGACCGGCGAAGGCTGGATGGCGGTGGGTGATGCGGCGGGCCTGGTGGATCCCATCACCGGCGAGGGGCTCTACTATGCCATTCGTTCGGCGGACCTGGCGGCGCGCTCCCTGCTTTCGGAAGTGGGCGAAGCGGCGGAAAAGCTGGTGGAGTACCGGCGGCTGTTGCGGCACGACTTCACCGCCGACCTGGAATTCGGATCGCGCCTGGCCAAGCGCGTGTTTCTGGGGAGCTTTCTGTTGGGCTCGGTACCCGCGAGGATGGTGCAGTTCATTCGCCGAAGCCCGCGCTTCTCGGCGATTATGCAGGACCTGTTCGCGGGAAAACAGCCGTACCTGGGCCTCAAGAAGCGGCTGCTGCGGAACCTGAACGGGAGCTTGTACGAGATCGGCATGAGCATGGGGTTCAGCCGCCTGGTGCCGAGAAAAGCGAGAGCTTGAATCCGGCGCGGAGGCGCGGAGACCCGGAGGAGCGCGAAGAACATCCCGGATCTTTTCCTCTCCGCGCTTTCCTCAGCGCCTCCGTGCGTCAAAAGGCGGGTGGCGGATCGATATGAACCATTCCAAATCGGAAGAGCTGTTCCGCAGGGCCCAGGAAATCATTCCGGGAGGCGTGAATTCGCCGGTGCGGGCGTTTCGCAGCGTGGGCGGGAGCCCGCTGTTCATCGCCCGCGGAGACGGCGCCCACATCTTCGATGTGGATGGCAACGAATACATCGATTACGTGGGGTCCTGGGGGCCGCTGCTGCTGGGGCATCGGCATCCGGAGATCCTGGCGGCGCTGGCGGGCGCGCTCCAGATCGGCACCAGCTTCGGAGCCCCCACCGAACAGGAGGTTGCGCTCGCCGAAGCCATCTGCGATGCGGTTCCGTCGATCGAGATGGTGCGGCTGGTCAACTCGGGAACGGAAGCCACCATGTCGGCCATCCGGTTGGCGCGCGGATTCACCGGCCGGGACCTGATCGTGAAGTTCGAGGGCTGCTATCACGGCCACGTGGATTCGTTGTTGGTGAAGGCGGGTTCAGGCGTGGCTACGCTGGGCATCGCGGATACGCAGGGCGTGCCGAAGGCGTTCTGTGACACTACCCTGGCCTTGCCATTTAACAGCGTCGACGCCGTGGGACAGGCCTTCCGGGCCCACGGCAACAGCATCGCGGCGGTGATCGTGGAACCGGTGGTAGGGAATATGGGGTGCGTGCCTCCTCTGCCCGGCTACCTGGAAGCGCTGCGAGAGATCACGGCGCGTTTTGGCGCGCTGCTGATTTTCGACGAGGTGATGACCGGCTTCCGCGTGGGCTTCGGCGGGGCCCAGCAGCGCTTCGGAATCCGCCCGGATCTGACTACTCTCGGCAAGGTCATCGGCGGCGGGCTTCCGGTTGGCGCGTACGGCGGGCGCAAGGACATCATGAGCAAAGTGGCGCCTTCGGGACCCATTTACCAGGCCGGAACGCTTTCCGGGAATCCGCTGGCGGTGGCGGCGGGGTTGGCCATGCTGCGGCATTTGAAAGCGCACCCCGAAGTGTACGCAAGCCTGGAAGCGCACGCCGCGTCGCTATGTGCCTCCGTGCCGGCAGGCATCACCGCGAATCGGGTCGGCTCCATGTTCACGTTCTTCTTTACCGGCCGGCCCGTGACGGATTACGAATCAGCGAAGCGGAGCGACACCGCGCGCTTCGGCCGATTCTTCCGGGCGATGCTCGACCGCGGCATCTATCTTGCGCCCTCGCAGTTCGAAGCCGCCTTCGTATCGGCCGCCCATTCGGACGAGGACATCCGAAGAACCATCGCGGCAGCGCGCGAGGCGTTCACCGCGTAGGGCAGGTCCTCGAACCGCGAGTGCGTTACTTTTTGCGGGCCGGGGTTTCTCGCGGCTGAGCGCCCGACGAGTCGGAGCGCGGCAAGCACGAGCGGTTGCGCCACTGCTCAGAGATAGCGACTGGATAACAGCCTGGCGGCTCACGTTGGACTTGGACCACCTCATCTATCGCCGCCGGGGATCTACCGTGTCATTGCCGTTTGACGGGATTTCCTCCGCGGAAAGCCATCAACGGCGCCGGCGGTGCCATTCGCCGCCGCCCAGTCCGCCCGCGTCGATGACTACGGCCACGATCAGGATCAGCAGATTCACTCCCTCGATCGGCCGGTGCGAGTTCCACAGCCAAGCATACGTGATGGTGGTGATTGGTAGAAAGATGAACCCCAGCAGCGGCACGAGCAACCCGACGTAAGCACGCTGCAGGTAGTCGGTGAGCAGGAACATCAGGACGAGTACCAGGCGGGGGAAGGCCAACACGAGCAGGAG
Source organism: Terriglobia bacterium (assembly GCA_020073365.1). Lineage (GTDB taxonomy): Bacteria > Acidobacteriota > Terriglobia > Bryobacterales > Bryobacteraceae > JAIQFL01. Next base: position 13,049 of record JAIQFL010000198.1, read on the forward strand.
CAACAGGCACGGCATAACCCTATCGTCTCAGAAAGTCAGCACCGAGGCTGTGCGTAGCCTCACCGGCGGGGTAGAATCAAATCTCCGGATGAACGACCGCATACGTACCGTTCTGATTGTCGACGACGATCCGCAGATCCTGCGCCTGGTGGAGAAGATGCTCCGGCAGCGCAACGTGAACGTCCTGTCGGCGCCCAGGCCCACCGAGGCCCTGCTGATTTGCCAGCGGGAGCCGGTCGACCTGCTGATTTCCGATGTCCTGATGCCCGAAATGGACGGGAACAAGCTGGCCGAGCGCGTGCTGAAGCTCCACCCCGAAGCCTCCATCCTGCTGATTTCGGGGCACTACAAGGACCCTCCGCCGGTCGCCAAATCGAGCCAGGTGAGGTTCTTGAAAAAACCGTTCTTTCCCTCGCAACTGCTCCAGTTCTTGCACGAGCTGCTGCCGGACGTATAATTTGTTTGCTACTGCCTCTTCGTCAGGGCTACCGTGGCTTCCACCGGCTGGCCGTCCCGCATGACCTTCACCCGCACCTCGTCGCCCGGCTTTTTCGCCTGTAGGGCGTAGGTGAAGTCGTATAGGTTTTGGATCGGCTTGCCATCGAACTCCACCAGGATGTCGCCAGCCTTGAAGCCCGCCTTGGACGCCGGGGAACCCTCGCGCACGTCCGCGAACTTCACACCCTTGACGCCTTCGCCGAAGTCGGGGATCGAGCCAAAATAGGGACCGTACCCGGAGCCCGATGACGAAGTCACCGGCCCGGCCGCGCCCTCCCCGTGTCCCGCAGGCGGCGCCACGCGAATGAACTGCGGCCGCTCGGCGGTATCGCGCAGGGAGTCGGTGATGTCGGCCACCATTTCCAGCAGCTTGGCGGCGTCCGGCGCATCGATCTTGTCCCACGTGTCGCTGGGCTTGTGATAATCGCTGTGCAGGCCCGAGAAGAAGAACAGCGACGGGACCCGGCCGATCAGGAACGAGGTGTGGTCGCTCCCTCCGGCCTCTCCCATGTCCGAATAGTCGATCTTCAGTGGATACTTCAGCGTGATACGGTCGAGCATCGGGCGGAAATTGGAGCCGGTGGCCACCCCGCCGATGTATACCTTGCCGTCCCGTACTCGCCCGATCATGTCCATGTTGATCATCGCCACGGCTTTCTCCAGCGGAAGCTCGGGGTGCGCGACGTAGTAGCTGGAACCCAGCAGCCCCAGTTCCTCGCCCGCAAACGTCAGAAACAGGATGCCGCGCTTTTGTTGGGGCTGCTTCGCAAACCAGCGCGCCAGTTCGAGCACGCCCGCGGAACCGGAGGCGTTGTCATCGGCGCCGGGGTGGACGGTCCCAGTCATGCTCGGCGCCAGCGAAAACTGCCCGCCCAGCCCCAGGTGGTCGTAGTGCGCCCCGATTACGACATACTCGCCGGTCAGGCCCGGCAAATAGCCGGCCACATTGTGAACCATCTTGACCACGCGCTGGAGGTCTACTTCCTCCGTCACCCGCAGGGAATCGGGAAACGCGAAGGACTCCGGCTTCAGGTCCTTATCGATGTCCGCCTCAATGGTCTCCAGTTTCTTGCCCGCGTCCGCGAACCAGCTCGCAATGCGCTCCTCCTTCACTTGCACGAATGCAATACCCGCATCCGCCGGCCCTTCCGAGCTGCCGAACTTTTCGAGCTGGTCGGGTTCCCCCGGATGGGCGGCCACGTCATTCACCAGGATCACACCCGCGGCCCCGTGCATTTTGGCATTGCTGGCCTTGCTGGTGAACTTGGAGTGACTGGTGTAATTGCGCCCCGCGAAGACGCTGTGTTCATCGAACTCCTGCGGCTCATGGCGCAGCATCAGGACCAGCTTACCCTTGACGTCCACACCCGCATAGTCGTCGTAGTGGTATTCGGGCGCGGTGATTCCGTAGCCCACGAAGACCACCTCCCCACCCACCTTGGCTGACGGCGAAAAGTGGAAGGGCATGAAGTCGTCGGGGCACCGGAGGGAGGTTGCGCGGCCGTTTTCCGTGAAGCCGAAATGGTTCGACTTCCCCAATTGCGCGCTGGTGGTCACCGGAAAGGCCTGGTAGTAGCCCGCGCCCGCGCGCGCCTTACCGTCGAGCGGCTTCAGGCCGAACTCCCTGAACTTCCGGGCGATGAAGTCGGCCGCTTTTTCGAGCTCGGGAGATCCCGTGGCGCGTCCGCGCATTTCCTTGGACGCTAAGAACTTGACGTCGTCCAGATAGAGATTCGGATCGATGGTCGCGGTAGCGCCAAACGCGATCCACGCTACACACACAGCGGGCAGCCCGCGCTTCCAGATTTTCATTTTCGGCACCTTGATTGGCTCAGTTCTTCTTTGGCGGCGCCATCGGCAAGGTCTTCTGCTGCGGCATCCCAGGCACGTTCAGCTCCAGCGTACAGCCGCAATCCTCGCCGGCATTTTTGGCCGTCTTCTGGTATTCGATCTCGTTATCGATGATGGAGCGCAGATTGGGCCAGTCGATGGTCTGCCCGATCCGCCGCCCGTTCACAAACAGGGTGGGGGTGCCGCTCACCTCCAGCGCGTGTCCCTCCGCGATGGTCTTATCGACTTCGGCCTGGGTGGCTTTGGAATCCATGCAGGCGCTCAACTGGAGCCCGTCCAGGTCCTTCTGCCCCTTGGCCCATTCCATCACCTTGTCCTTCAGGTTTTCGGGCGTAATCTCGGTCTGGTGGGAGAAGACCCAGTCGTGATATTCCCAGAAAGCGTCCGATTTTTGCCGGTACACACAGTGGCTGGCGAGGGCCGCAGGCTTGGCCCAAGGGTGCATGTCCAGCGGATACGTCTTGAAGTAGAGCCGCACCTGGTTGGGATACGCCGAGAGCAGATTCTGCCGCAGCATGGTGGCCTCTTCCTTGCAGTAGGGGCATTGAAAATCGCTGAACTCCACCAGCACCACGGGTGCGCCAGGCGTTCCGATGTTCGGGTCCAGGCCGGTTTTCAGCCTGTCCAGATCGTTCTTGAAGGGGTTGTTGTTGACATCGTAAACGTTGGCCTGGAGGATCTTCTGACCGTCCTTGGAGATCAGGAATTTGAAATCCTGCGATTGGGGACCCAGGGCTGCGTGCACCGCCACCTCCTGGTAGCCCGGCAGGTCGTTCGAAGGTTTTGGATCGGCCACTTGCACGGTGATGCGCGAATCCAGGACGAAAAGATGGCGGACGTACGCTTCCAGCGTGGCCTTATCTAGGGCCGACTTCTTCTGGGCGTTCTGCGAGGGGCCAGTCGCGGCAAACAGCAACGCGACCGCTACGGAGACAGACAGCGATCTGGACATGCAATACCTATTGTAATGCGTGGAGCGGGCTGGGGGAGGTCGCTGGGACGGCCCGGAATCCGCGCGCGACCCATTAGGTAACCCGGTCACGGGCCCGGCTGCGAGGACGCGTGTTCGCACACGTTTTCCCGAGCCGCGACCGTCATTCGAACGCGGAACTTAACCGGCCAGTTTCGGCCCGAGCCTGCGGTGTGCAGACTTGAAGCTGATGCGACGATGTTCGCACTCCACGCCACCCCGAAAGATTCTCGACGGAGTGGCCCCCACTTCTCCGGTGAACGTCAAGGCGACGTGACGGGGGCTTCACGGGAGTATCGTGGATACCAGCCCTGAAAAGGCTGGCGTCGGCGGTTCGATTCCATCCCTGGCCACCACATTCTAAACAACTTAGTAGCGGCCAAAAACATCGCATTTCAGTCAAGGGAACAATAAGGGAACATCCAATCAAACCGTTCCCTGAAGTTGTTCCGGCTTCTTTCCTTCCATCAGTCTCCACATCTCGCGCGCCGTGCTACCCGTTTTCGCAATGTGGCTCTTGGCGAGCTTAGCGTAGCGCTCGGTCATCTTGATGTTCGAGTGGCCCAGGATCTTGGCGAGTTCGTACAAATCCCCGCCGTTCATCATGTACCAGGACGCGAACGTGTGCCGTAGATCGTGGAAGCGGAAATCCTTGATCCCGGCCATTTCGAGGATGGTCTCAAAGCTCTTGTCCACCCTCTGGCGTTCACGCTTGGTACCGGGCTCCGGAGGAAAAATCCGATCCTCCCCAAAAACCGCCGGATACCGTTTGAACTCCAAGGCCAACTCGGCAGGCATCGGGACGTACCGCATCTTGCCGCCCTTCAGCTTTGCCCGGACCGCGATCAGTTCCTCCCTGTACAACAGGTCACTCCAGTTCAGCCCAAAGATTTCCGCTTTCCTCATGCCGGTAGTCAGAGCAATCAGCACGATTAACCTCAACCGGAAAAATGTCTGGTTGATGCCCTTGCCGGCCTTGCGGTACATCTTCTCATCAAGCGCCGCCTTCATTCCCTCAATCTCCTCCGTATTGAGGTGCCGGTCCCTTTGGTCGTCCGGCCGCTTCACCTCGACCGCATCGGCCGGGTTCCGGTCTATGCCGGTATCCTTCGACCAGATCGTAGCGGCCTTCGCCATCATGTGGTGCATGACGTTGAAATGGCGCACAGCGGTTCCCGCCGACAGTCCCTTCGTTTCGGTAAGCCCCTGGTACCAGCTTTGAACGCCGGCCCCGTCAACCTCCCGGACAAAGAGTTGCCCCAACTCATCCCGGATGCCTTCGAGAATGCTTTTCTCCCGGTCCTGGGACTTCTTCTTGCTGGCGTACTGCTCCCAGTATCGGTCAATCAGCCCTGACATTCGGAAATTGACCTCCCGCTTGATATCGAGATGGCGGTTCTCATCCCGCGCTGAGAGCTTCTTTCGGAGGATCTTCTTCACCAACTCGTGACTACCATGAACATTAAGGCCCTTCTGCCTGCCTCCTTCTCGCCAACGGATCTTATAGACTCCTTTTTCAACTTTCTGTATGGACAACCTGCATACTCCTTTCAGTCGATGGTTTCGACCGTGTGCTGTTCGACAAAGCGTTCCAAAGCTTTGAGATCGAACCGCAACGCCCGTCCCACCTTTACGAAAGGAAGCTCCCGGAGCCGGGCCTTTTTGTAGACCGTGTCCACCTCAAGGCCCAGGTACTTGGGCAACCTCCCGGACTTTCAGGAGCCGCTTACCGATGCCACTATTAAACACCACTCCGGATTTGATTGCCATAGCTTTAGGTACTTTCTGTACTAGAGGCCATCCATTTCCCGAAACGTAAGCGAGCGCTTTGCTGCGCCGGCGTCAGGGTCAACGCTACTAGCGTATCCATTCAAATAACCGGCAGTCCCGAATCCCTTCTCCATACGAGCGCGCCGCGTATTGACGGTTAGGAGATCGCCGAATACGCCTCAGACTCGGATGCCGTACACCCCTGGACTGATACTGCCAGGCGAACGGCACCAACCGTCTCCTCGGGGCGCGAGCGAGTGTGCGCGTTCAGTTAGGGGCTGACAAAACTGACAGAATGCTCCTTTTGTCACTTCCGTCACTGCTCTCCCCAATGGCGCGACTCGGGCTTGTATGGCCCAATCAAGTTGTACCCCGCCGGGGGAGGATTTCGGGGTTTATCTCGTACACGTCACTAGGCCGACCGACCGCCGATTCCCGGCGAACCTGACGAATGTATCCGTGCTGCTCAACAAGTGACAAGATTGTCCGAAGTGCATAGACACGTTTGAAGCGTGTCTGGTGAGAGCGGTGGCAATCCCGCACGCTGAACATTGATTCTTCCTGCTTCGACAAACCATGCGATCACTTTTTCGGCTTGTTCAATTTCCGGATCGCTGTCCATAATGTCGAATGCGGCTCTTGTATGGCTAATCAGGCGGGTGCCCATTTCAATTGCGGGAGCAGTGATCGTAAGAGGAACCTCAGTCTCCATCCCGCTTCTCCCAATCTGTTCAACCATATGGAAGATGCCCATTAAACGAAGAACGGCTCCTGGCAGTTTGCCGCCCCAGTCCTGGATGAGTTCGAGGTCGCCGCCTGGCAGAAACTGCCGTTCCACGCCGCGCTGGAATTCCTTCCATCGGAGGTATGCCGCCGGCGCAAGCCAAAGACTGAAGACTTCCTCAGGCCGATACCGAAGCAAATCTCGAATCCCACGCTTGTACCGATCTTCTATGTCTGCCGGTACGGGCCTCGGCACGAGGGTTCGAGATCCAAGGCGGGATTGCGGAAGTGCGTAGAGAAAACGGGCGAGGAGCCCGCGTCCGCGAAAGCCAGGCGTGTTTCGGAGCATTGCGAGGACATCTAGCTGGGGCAAGATCCCAACAGTCAGATATGGGCGGTCGATTATAATCGGTGCTCTATTCGGGTCTTGCCGATCCACGCGCAGCGGGGAGACGGAATGCCCCTTCAGGAATACGTCAAGATTTGGTATGCCATTAGAGTAGCGGCCGGCTAGTATATCGAAAATACCGCCTTCATCGGAGAAGACCGCCAATCTCCCGCCTTGTTCCTGCATCAAGGAGGCTACGCGCTCGGGAGTAACATCCTCTGCTAAGAGACGTGGGATTGCAGGAACCTCAGGCAGTTCCGTTTCGATCTCTCGAATTTGCCGGATCAGTGCCTCAGGATCTTCGGATGACGCAGTTCTTTTTCGTAGCCCCTCGATACCGAGCTTCCATCGTTCTGCGTTCACTCTGCAGCCGCTTTCTCTCCGGCTCGATCTGCTTAATGGCATCCCGCTCGAATTCGAGAAGTGGAGCCACTACGTGGTTGTACACGGCGGTTTTTCGGTTCCCCGGTCCCATCGCTGCGCAGGTATACAAATTCACGGGCTCAACATATCTTGGTTCAAGGGATACTTCGACCTTTCCCGCGATGCAGCATGCAACCACGGCTATGGACAGCAGGGCAGCAAGCTCAAGCGGAGTTTCAGTGCTATCTGCGACGGCCGTAGCCATCTCACCCAGCCATCCCGGCAAGGAGTCTGGCTGTATAGGATCAGGGATTACACGATGGAAGGGAACAGGCGCCGGCCATGCATCATTGACTCAATGAGCAAGCCACTGGTTCGACCAGTGCGACTTGAACAGGTTTGACCGTTCCGGGAGTAGGATCCTCCTCAAGTGGCTTGATGACCAACGATGAGGAGGATTGAATGTCAGAGCTTTACCAGAGCCTATCCCATTCCAAATGGGACTGCAAGTACCATGTGGTGTTCGTGCCCAAA
>JAIQFL010000642.1 GCA_020073365.1 Terriglobia bacterium
CCAAAATCCCTCCCCGCGCCCGGACCCGGCTGTTTCCTCAGCTCAGTGTTGTTTCAGCGCGCTCTCAGGCGGCTGCTTTGAATTCCTGTGTCGGCTTTTCTACCGCAGGCCTTGGCGTGAACACCTTCAGCATCGCCTTCCACGCGACAACGTTAAGCAGCACTGCGGTCATCGAACCGAGGATCGCCGGTACGATGTAGATGTTCTCGAACTTGTACCACCAATAGCCGAACACGGGCGAGCCCAGCCACGCGCCGAACCACCCCAAGGCGATCTTGGCAAAGAACGAGTCAAATCCATCCAGGAATCGGTAGCGAAGGACGAAGTGCGATAGCGCCGCCACGATCACACCGATTCCCAAGAGAATCACAAAGGACAGGAAACTCATCCCGATCATGGTTGTCCTCCATGGGTCACAAACTACCTGTGTGCCCGAAGCTAATATAGGTCGCGCGTATCCGAAATGCAATCCCCATCTGGCGGTCTTCGGAGGGCCAGCGATCTCAGGAGTGCCGTGCGTTCCCCGTGGATCGGATGAGTGTGCAGATTTGCGGTCACTAAGACTTACTGTAAATCAGGCACGATGTGCATCTCTTGAAGAAAAGCCAGGTCACCGGCGGTAATGGTGGGTGTCCGGGTAATCGGTTGGGTTCCCGGACACTCCACGATGAGTCTTTCCAAAGGTATCTGCACCTGGAACTCTCTGCCGCAGTCCCGGCAGTGGGGCAGCACGAGCAACTCGTAATTGCCAGTGAGAAACAGGGAGCGGGGGACCGTTGTACCAGCGCAATCCTCACTCCGGTGGGAGAATTGCAACTCTCTCATGCGTTCGATCATAGGAAGCCACCCTTCGACGGCGCTATCCACTCAATTCGCCAGCGAGGCATGCGAGTACGCCAGCGCCGCGTAGCTGACGCAATGCGCGTAATCGCTCGTGATTTCACCTGATGTCTGGTAGTCAAGAAGCGTCTGCTTGAAATCCGGTGTGTTGGTCCGAAGCACCTCCATCAGCAATGCGACGGGAAGATAACCGCACATCGTCGAACCCGTGTCACGCAAGACTGCATGGAACCTATCACGATCCAGCGTGGCTATGGCTTCGATGATTTCCTGGTCGAGAGCGCGTAGCCGCTCGGGCGTCTCGGCGTCCACCGGAAATGGAAGATAACCAAAGGACGCGCCATAGTGCGTGAGGTCCGTGCTCGCCACAAATAGGTATCCTGTACGCATCAACCCACCCAGCAGGTGCGCTGCTTCGATCAGTTCACTCTCCTCTAACTGTCCAACGTAGAGGGGGAGTACCGAGACATTGCCCAGGGCGAATTGCAGGAACGGCAACTGAATTTCGACTTAGTGGTCGCGTGGGTCACCGGCTGAGAACGGCTTACTACCGAGCAGAGCATTGCGTTCGCCACGATCCACGGCAATTTCACCGAGCGGCGTTCGATATGCATCCACATCGGGGATCAATACGCCTTGATGGAACATGAAATGGGAGAATCCCAGCACCGCGATACGCTCCGGCTTCGATCTGGCGATCTGCTGGTACGCTGCTGCCGCAACGGTTCCCGAATACTCAGGTCCCGCGTGCGGGACCACGAATGCACGCGCGCCGCGTAACTCGATAGCTCCAGTTCGCCCCCCAGAGCGTGCGAACAGTTGTTCCATCTGGCGCAGTAACTCCGATTTATCGGCCGGATACCAGTGCCCTGCACAGGCTGAACGGCTCACACGGAGAGCATTTTTTGTCAACATGGCACGTCTATCAGACAAGCGCCTTCTGGTCCTATTTTATTGCCAGCCGAGCCTATCGAGAGCCGCGACGGTCATGGGAGTATAACCAAATCGGTTCCAAGAGGTTTGACAAAACGGTAAGCACGAAGGCTGGTAACGGGCCCGGAACGTTGAGCTGTTAGTGTAATCGTAAGAAGCCGCTGGCAGGGAGCGAAGGGAGATTCGGCCAATCTGCGAGGCAAGTCCTGATTGCGTTGAGTCTTTCGACGTGTTGATCCGCAACGGTCCCAAAAACCCGGGGCGGGGAGCGGCAGGAGATGCGACGCAAGAAGACGTGGAGGACGAGACACCGCAACGGGGCTGGATGTGATGATCCCGAACGGTTGTCGAGTGCAGCGCTCGACGCCGGGCAGGGGAACGAAAGCAGAGCGGGCGATGGGTAAGGTTTCGCGTTTCGCCGAAGGGCAAGGCCGGGAACGGTGACCTCGTCGCGATGAGCTGAGAACCCATCGCGATGGGCGAGCGAAAGGTTGGCCCCAAGCGAGGACTTCGACTGCGTGCGCGTTGTGAGCGGGCTCGGAGGCGACGATCTTCACATTGCCGAAAGATGATGTGAAGGGAGTTTCTGAGACACCGACGGCTGGAGGCATTTGCCAGGTTCTAACCGAGCTAGCCGGGGCGAGAACCAGACCGCAAGTTAGACCACTTGGAACCATTTCTTTTATCCGACAGCTCACGGTTCGCGAACGACTAATCGGATTCTTCGACGCCTCCGACTATCTCCGCCAGTTGGAGCGCGTTGTGCAGGAGCCACGATAGAAACTTCCCGCCATACGCCGGGTCCTCGGATGCCGGGTGGTTGGTTGCCCATCCGGAAGTTGTTCTCCCTCGGCACCGAATGGATCAGGAACGGGAGGTCCTTTCTGCTTGCGGCTAGCCCTCACGCCACGCACACGCGGTCACGAAGTTCTATTTGCCTTCCTCTAGACACAGTGTACCGGACCATGCCCGGCATCGACATCGTTTCGCGTTCCGCCATCAAGCTCTAGATTCGCTCCAGCCTCGCCACCAAATGAGTGTGGTTGTACTTGCGCGCCAGTTCGAGCGCCGTGAGGCCTTCCTTGGTCCGCGCGCCAGCCCGTGCGCCCGATCTGAGCAGGAGATCGATCATCGCCGAATCGCCAAAGTCGATCGAAGCCGCGTACAGCAGCGGCGTCATACCCTTCTTGTCGACGTGATTCACGTCCGCCCCTCGCTGGATGAGAACGCGCGCCATCTCGACGCGATTCGCGATCACCGCCCAGGCGAGGCTCGTGATGCCGTCGCTGTCCACTTCGTCCACCTTGGCCCCGGCGTTTAGCAGCGCCTGGACGGCGCCGGTCCGGTTGGTTGGTGCTAAAAACAGAAGAGGCGAAGACGGGAACATGCCAAGGACGTTCATTTTGTCGTCCATGCGATCTCCTTCCCGCTGAAGGCGGCCGATGATGTCAACGTTGCCTGAAAACGCCGCAAGGAACGTCGGAAACGCATTGAACATTGGTGCGCCGTGCCCCTTCGGCAGACGCACTTTGGCGCCGTGATCCAACAGCAGATTCATGGCCGAACTCGATGCTGGATACTGTGCCGTCACCAGCAGCGCGGAGTACTTGTTCTTCGATCGCGCGTCGGCATCCGCACCGCGATCGATCAGCAACTTCATCTTTTCGACATCCGGCGCAGCCAACATCAGCGCCGTAGCGCCGCCCGCTTTTGTTGCCGAGTTGGGATCGAACCCTCGATCCAGCAACGCCTTTACATCCGCAGCACTCCCGAACAGCAGCGTTTCCGCCCACGGCTCGATCTCACGCGGTTCGGCCTCCTGGAGGGTCAGCGGACTCAGCTTCGCCGGCCCGAGAGCAGTGGCCAGCGCGAACACCGCCATGCTCTCACCCATCGTGGAGATGAACTGGTCATGCCCGTACGGATGGCCCGTCTCGAAATACTGCGGACTCACGGGCGCCGGAGGATGCAATCGGGAGACAACGTGCCAGGAACCATCCGGAGCCTTAGTGCGGAGCAGGTAGCCGATGCCGCGCTGCCAGGCGGGATCGTTGATCGGCACGCCACCCGCCTGGTGCAGCCCGACCAGCGC
>JAIQFL010000643.1 GCA_020073365.1 Terriglobia bacterium
TCAACGAAGAGGCAGGTACACGATCGCATCACGCCACTCCCGTGCTTGCGATGCCGTCCAAACCAGCGAAGCGACTCTATTACCTCACCAATCGCCCTTCGCTGGGGGACGATGAACAGACCCGGACTGGATTGCCCGGCCGCCAGACGGGCTCGAAAATGGCGCGTCATCGTGCGCCGATCGTGAGAGACCACGATCCGCTCTTGCGTGCCGCGAGTTCGAGGAGGACTGCATCTTGGGCGCCTCGCAGGCCGGCTTCCTTGGCGTCCAATATGTCGCTGGCGGGCTCCCGAGATCGCAGACCCTCGATGATGTCGGAGTCGAGATCTTCGTCCGCCACCTTCGGAAGGGCACGAAATACGTCGCGCAGCTCTTTCGCTCGTCGGTGGCCTAACTGACGAGGACGCACTCCCCTTCCTGGAGGAGCTTCTCTCCCACGAAGACCAGGATCTCCGCCTCGCAACCGTCGGACAGATCCGCAAGAGAATTGACCGGAGGGGTCTGGCGGAACTGCTTCGCGAGTATTGCGAATCGTGGAACTTACTTTTATAACGTAGGCGCGTGGCTTGATCGGCTGGTCTACGCTCCGGAGCCGATGTCGAGCTACTACGAGATCGAACTCGAAAGGAAGCTGGAAGCACTGGATCACTACTAGAGGGCGGCTCGCCTGGTCCGATGAAGCCGCGTCAACAACTTGGGAATAGCTGCCAAGGGCGCGGAAACGCGACTCGTAGAAGTGGCCAAAAGGAATGCCAAGTCCCCTTTTGGGAGGTCGATCGCTCAGCTCCGGCCGGTCTACCCCGTACTCTTGCTGGCCGGTCGGGGCATCGCTCCCCGGATTTGGCCGCTCGTAGAGGGTGGCTGCTCAAGCGGCATACAATTTCGTCACGCGTAGCCGCTTGCGGATCCGTTCTGCGTGCCAGAGGTCATACTGGAGCTGTTGGTTGAGCCAGCTTTCGGCGCTTGTGTTGAAAGCCATCGAAAGACGGACAGCCATCTCCGGGCTGATTCCGGCGCGCCCGTTCACGATGCCAGACAGGGTCTTGCGACTCACACCGAGCGCACGCGCGGCTTCTGTGACGGTTAGATTCAGCGGGGCGAGGCACAACACCTTGAGCACCTCGCCCGGGTGCGGCGGATTATGCATCTTCACGTTGCCTCAGTGGTAGTCCTCGTAGTCCACTTCATCTACGTCCTTGCCGGCACAGGTGAACGTGACGCGCCAGTTGCCGCTCACCTTTACGGCCCACGTACCCTTTCTGGCACCACGAAGTTCGTGGAGATCCAGGCCGGGCAAGTTCATGTCGCGCGCGCTGGTTGACGCGTTCAAACGGCCGAGGATCAGTCGGAGTCGGCCGGCGTGTTTCGCTTGAATTCCCGATTTGGCGCCGGTGGCGAAGAACCGTTCGAGGCCCTTGTGCCGAAACCCCTGGATCGCCACGCATACAAGTGTAACCTATGTCGTTACGGGTTGCAATCCACCTTGACAACAGCTTGGCGCGTATCAAAGCCATCGCCTCCATGGACCTGGGCCGCCGGTTTCCTTTGGATGAATAACGGCGCACTCGGAAATTGGTCGGATTCGGGAGCCGCGGGCCAAATGTGGTTCTAGGAAACCAGTGCCAGTCTACCGCCACGAAGACGACACCTCCCTCATTCGAGCTGTTAATCGAACAGCATTTGGCTTAAGCCATTGAAAAAGCCGCCCGCCTCCCCGAGCATTGGCCGGAACACGAGTCACCGGCACTCAAAGAATATTCCTCCCCCATTTTCAAGAGATTACGGCCTCAAATAACCTCTGGCCCTATTCCCGTGTGCCACCATGAGGTCAGGTAGGTTAACCAACCCACCAAAGGCCGGCCTCCCGCGGACTGACATTTCGTCGGGGAGCCCCGGCCTTTTCCATTTTTGAAAGCACTATGATGAAACCTCCGCAACCCGGCGCCGATCGCGCCCATCCCAACGGCTCCACGGGCCCGCGCTCCGCAGCCGGCAAGGCCCGTTCCAGCATGAATGCCCTAAAAACCGGTATCTATGCCAACTCACTCATCATTCCCGGCGAGGATCCCGCCCACCTCGCCACGCTCACCGACGAGTACTTCCAGCGTTATCGTCCCGCTCTTCCCGAGCAGCGCGATCAGGTCGATATCCTGGTCCGCTCCACCTGGACCCTCCGCCGCCTCGCCGCCGCCGAAGCCCAGGTCTGGATCTACGAAATGGAGCGCGCTTACGAGCTCAACCCCAACGCCCCACTCGGCCACGCCTTCCACAACTGCGACCGCACCCTCACCCGCCTCCAGCGATGCATCAATTCCACCCAGCGCAACCACCGTGACGCCCTCCACGAACTCGAACGCCTCCAGTCGCTCCCCCTCGACCTCGACCTCGACCTCGATCCCGAAAGCCCTATCGACAGCCCCGCCCGTACTCCCGCCCCCGCCCCGCAACCCACTGAAACCGAGCCCGTTACCCCCACCCCCCAGTTCGTTCCGTCAACTTCCACTCCGCCCCCTCCGGCCCCCCAAAAGGCGGGCCAAAACCCGCTCCCCTTCCACATTCCCGGGAGCCGCTGCCCCTTTGACCCCATCCATCCTCTGAAATGGAAGCGTTGTCCCGTCTGCTTTCCCCACGATTGCTACGCCGATCCCCAAAAATGACCCTACATTTGTATATTTTGTATATTCTGTGGGGCAGGCGCTTCCGCCTGCCAACGCCTTTCAGCGCCACTGCGGCATTGCGCACACGCTCGCCTTACTGCCAGGCTCGTTGCGAGAGCCCCCCGGTGGTCCCGAGTGGTGTATACTGCCTTCCGAGCAGAGGGGGGAACGGAAATGGGAACCACCGCAAATCGGGAACCGGCCACTCCCGACGTTCTCTGGGCCAACGGGCGTTTCGGCCAAACTTCGCGCCGCGACCGGTGGTGGCTCTCGCCCTTGCTGGTCTTCCTGGGGCTGGGTACGTTTCTGGTGTATGCCAATTGGGCCGCCTGGCAGAACCAACACTACACCTTCGGCCCCTACATCTCTCCGTTCTACTCGCCGGAGATCTTCGGCGATTCACCGCACGCCTGGTTCGGTCCGAAACCAACCTGGTATCCGAGTTTTCTGCCGTTCTCTCCGGCATTGCTCATACTCTGGATTCCCGGTCTTTTCCGGTTGACCTGCTACTATTACCGAGGCGCTTACTACAAGTCGTTCTGGGCCGATCCGCCGGCCTGCGCAGTCGGCGAACCGCGCAAGTCCTACCTTGGAGAGCGCACCTTTCCGCTGGTCCTCCAGAATTTTCACCGCTACTTTCTGCGCCTCTCCTACCTGGTTTGGGGGTTTCTGGTCTACGATGCCTGGAAGTCATTCTGGTTTCAGGGCCGCTTTGGACTTGGCATAGGCTCCCTCGTCCTGACCGTCAATGTGGTTCTGCTGGGCGGCTATGTTTTCGGTTGTCACGCGTTCCGGCACCTCGTCGGCGGAGTTTTCGATCGGGTCTCGGAGCATCCCATCCGCTACCAGCTCTACAATTGCGTGACCTGCCTGAATGGAAACCACAAGAAATGGGCTTGGGCGAGTCTATGCTCGGTGGGTTTCGCCGACATCTATGTCCGGCTCTGTTCCATGGGCATCTGGCTCATCTTCTACACTTTGCCAAACAAAGTGGCGGCAACTTGCTGATTTCACACAAGGCGATGCCTTTTAGCGCGAAATCCTAGTGTCACGTCTCCTTGCGAATCGTCGATAATAAGACTTGTTTATCGGAGTAATATGGAGCCATGATAGTGACATAGGAGCGCCGCTTTGTTCGTTCGTACGCAGACCAACGGTTCCCGGACGTATCTACTCATCGTGGATAACCAGTGGGTGGACGGCAAGGT
>JAIQFL010000199.1 GCA_020073365.1 Terriglobia bacterium
GGCGCCGGCTTCTGGCCGCTGGTCAGCATGGGCGCCATTCTGGGCGGAACCATGCGCTCGCCCTTCACCGGCGTCGTCTTCGCCCTGGAATTGACTCACGACGTGAATATGCTGCTCCCGCTGCTGCTGGCCGTCACCATCGCGCACGGGTTCACGGTGCTGACCTTGCGCCGCTCGATCCTCACGGAGAAGGTGGCGCGACGGGGGTATCACCTGAGCCGCGAGTACACCGTCGATCCGCTGGAGATCCTGTTCGTGAAGGACGTGATGCGCACCAACATCGTCGCTCTGCCCGCAAAAACCTCCACTGCGGAACTGGCCGCCTCGCTCCAACCCAACCACCAGCGACGGGGCCAATTGCTTTACCCCGTCGTAGACGAAGACCAGATGTTGATAGGCGTACTCACACGCAATTCCCTCCAGGAACTCCGACGCAAGGGAGGCGCTGCGTCGCGGCCGCTTTCCGAGCTCGCCAATCGCGATCCCGTGGTTGCTTATGCCGGGGAACCCCTGCGGGTGGTCGTCAATCGCATGGCCGAGAGCGGACTGACCCGATTCCCGGTGGTGGAACCGGGGGATGGCCGCAAGCTGGTGGGAATGGTCTCGCTCGACGATCTGCTGCGTGCCCGCACGCGGTCGATCGAAGAAGAGATGCAACGCGAGCGCGTGCTCAGGATCCATCTGCCGTTCGGACAAAGACAAACGCCGTAGGGCTGTCGTCAGTACGCTGGAAGGAACGCCCGCAAGCGGGCGAGACAGGCGAAACCGCCTGTCCTACATCTCGTCGATCGTCAGCTTCACATCCGCCTTAGCCCAACACGCTTCAAATTCCTTCTGTACCCAGGCCGCCGCATCGGTCTTGCCCTGCGCCTTGAGGCTCTCCATCAGCCCGAACAGGATCCTGCCGTTCCGCGGCGAGCGTTTCAGACCCTCGCGGAATACGGTCTCCGCCTCGGCGGACTTGCCCGCACGGAGCAGCGCGGCGCCCCAGGATTCCCGGACCGGATAATACCAGGCGGGTGGCTCATCGTAGACCAGCGCATCCTGCAAGGCCACGGCATGCTCCCAATGGGGCAAAGCTTCCGGGGCAGACGCCGCTATGCGGCCGGCCAGAACCTCCGAAGCCACCGCCAGTACCGGAGCCGCCTTATTGTTGCCCCACATGGCGTCCGCGGGAATCTTGGAACGGACTGCTTCGAACGTGGCTTGCTCGCGCAGGGCCCCGGCGCGGTCCCCGAGACCTATCAGGGCCGAAGCGCGCGCATAGCGGTAGGTAGCCGTCGTGAGCGGCATCTTCTCGTTAGGTATGCGGAGGTGCAGAATCGCTTCCCAGGACCCAAAACGCACGCGCCCAAACACCGTCACCGCCATGAAGGAGTCCACCATCTCGGGCATGGCCTCGGCCATCGGCGCCAGCATGTCGGCCAGCGTATTGGCGGCGCGAATCCCATCCGCGCCGCGCCCCTGCATCCAACGCGCGTAGGCAATGAAGTGCAGGTTGTGCGCGTAGTACATGCCGTACGACCCCGCGGTCACATTGGTCGCCGCGAAATACTGCCGGTCCACCTCAGCGGCGCGTTCATTCACCGCGGCCGCCATCTCGTAATCGCCTACCGCCAGCCAGATATGCCCGGGCATGTGTACCATGTGCCCCGCCTGCGGAACCACTCCCATCAGGCGTTGCGCGCTAGGAATCCCCCGCTCGGGCGTTCGGGAAGACTCCACCGCATGGATGTAGTAGTGGTTGGCGCCAGGGTGGTCGGGCCAGCGCCGCAGCACTGCTTCCAGCGTGCGCTCGGCTTCTGCGACCCCCGCGGCCGGCGCGCCATCCGCCGAGTACCAATGCCATCGCACCGGCACCATGAGGCCTTCCGCCAAGACGACGGCCGCATCCAGGTCGTCCGGATAACCCGCCGCCAGCGCCCGCATGGCGTCGATATAGGCCTGCGGCCGCTCTTCCGGACAGCGCGTCGCAGCCGCCTGCAGGTATGCGCGTTCACGTGCCGGCGCCGCCGCCAGTTTCAACCCGAGGTCCACGGCCGCGCAGGAGGCCTTCTGGTCGAAGGTGGGGTCGCCATCCATATTGATGTACGGACCTTGCGCCATGGCCATGCCCCAGAAGGCCATGGCCGCCCGCGGGTCCAGCTCGGATGCCTTGCGGAACGACCGCAGTGCCTCATAGCGGTTGAAGCCGTAGAGCAGGGCCAGGCCCTGGTCGAAGTATTTCTGGGCTTCGACGTTCTGAGTTGCGATGGGATGCCGCCAGGTTCCCAATCCGGCGAACAGAGTGACTGGCTTCTCCGGCGGTGGCGCCATCTGGTGCTGCGCCAAGGCCAGCGCGACAGGGAATAGACACAAGGCAATCTTCGGCATAGTAGCTCGCGAGTATATCACTACGAAGTAGCTACGGAGTAGCAATACGGATCGGAGCCGGGTGTGGACTTCGGTGGTACGGGCATCCTTGCCTGTGTGGAGTTTCAAGCAGCCAACACCCACACAGGCATGAATGCCCGTGTCACCAGCGGTCGCCGTCGTGGTGGATGCCGAAGGTTTCACTCGCGAGCTCCGGAGCCGCGAGGGTCTTCAGCAGCGTATCCATGTTCACATTAACCTGAACGATGGTGGCTTCGTTGCGCTGGAAGGTCGCGATCAGCATCCGGGTCGATTTTCCGATCTCCCCCGTGCAAATGTAGGTCGATTCTCCCCTGTGGCGCGAGTGTACACGAACCAGCGGGCGCAGGCCGCCGGCGGACACCTCGTCAAAGAACTGGTCGAGATCGGCGAGGTCGCCATACCCAGGCGCGGAGTTGAGGTTCTCGAAGATCGCCAGCTTGAAGCCGCTGACGCCTGCCGGACGCCCTACTTTGACGAAGAGATTTGCCACTCCCATTAGCGGGATATGCGTGCGCTTGACTCCGTAGTGGGCTTCGACCGCTTTCACCATCTGGTCGAATTCCCGATCCGCGCCCAAAGCGGTGCTGGACGACACTAACAGCACAGCCAGCAACTGCATTCTCATTTCAGCTCCCTCCTCCCCGTGCCCCGGCCGCTCAAGTCCAGCCTGGGAATATGGAACTGGCCGCCGAGGTCCGCCAGTTGCTCAGGCTGCAGCGTTCCGACGATGCTCACAAAGGTGAATTCAGTGGGTTCCGCGGAGATCACCACAATGCCGCCCAGCTTCCCATTCCCACCATCCTTGAAATAGACATCCACGTCGCCGCCGTTGCGCTTCGATCGCACGCCGACGATACGCGACCATGCGGGCGCCTGGAACTGCGCCCGGACTGCGTCTACATCCGCCATTTTGTACTCGTCTTCGAAGGCGAATTGGAAACTGCGGACATATACGCTCTCCAATCCCGCCAGCAGCTTCCTGGTTGCGGCATCATCCACGTCTTTATCGAACTTGGCGAACAGCTTCAACATGTTGCTGTCCAGCGTCACCTCCACCGATTCCTCGGCTTTCGACGACAGCTTCTCTAAACTCGCGGGCAGCTTGATCTCTTGCGCCGAAAGCTGCATGAGGCCTACCGCCCAGAGCATGATTGCGATTCTCATACTGTGCCGTGCCATTCCTTTCACAAGCTAATACGCCAGGCCGAGGCCGGGGAAGGCACTATTATCGAGGATTTCGCTGATGCGGAGGAGTCGGCACGGCGCTCGACCCCGAAGACCACAGGAAGCATGATCCGGCGCGCCGCATAACGCGCTGCCCGCGAACCGAGCCGGGACGCGTGCCAGCGCCCGATCGGGTCAGGCGCGGGTGTAATCTCGCGACAAAATACCCACAGCGACGACGGGTGAATTCGGCCAGATGTCAGATGGCCAGCCGCTTCTTCAATTCCTGTACGCGCTCCCGCGCCACTTGCAATTCCGTAGCCTTGGCATCCTTGAGCCTTACCAGCACGCGTCCGCCGAACCATGCGTCCACTTCACGCGCCCAGGTCAGGTTCAGGAGCGACGAGCGGTGAATCCGGCAGAATTGCCGTGGATCGAGCTTGCGCTCCAATTCCGCCACGGTATGGTCCACCACGTAGTTCTTGCCCTCAGTGGCGGCATACGTCAGCTTGTCCTGCGCAAAAAAGTGCGTCACGTTTTTCAGGTCCAGAATGTGGATGCGCTCGCCCAACCGCGACGCAACTCTCTCCGGATACCCGGTCGCCGGGCTTCCCCCGCCCTGCTGCAGCGTGCCCGCCAACTGTGCCAGCAGAGTATTCCACTCGGGTGGCGCCACAGGGGTAAGCCGCAGCCGTTCGATCTTATCCAGCGCCCGCGCCAATTGCCGCTCTTCGATGGGTTTGAGCAGGTAGTCGATGGAGTTCACCTCGAACGCCCGCAAGGCGTATTCATCGTACGCCGTGGTGAACACCACCAGGGGCTGCGACTCCAGCAGTCCCAGCATCTCGAAGCCGGTCATTCCGGGCATCTGAATGTCCAGGAAGAGGACATCCACGGGGTGGTTGGTCAACCCCGCGAGCGCGTCCACCGGGTCTGTGCTGGTACCGGCGATTTCCACGCGGCAAGTCTCCTCCAGCATGCGGACCAGCCGCTTCATCGCCAGCGGCTCATCGTCTACCACGAATGCCCGGATCATACCAGCACTTTCTTCTGCGGCACCGCCACAGACACCACCATTCCATCCTCACGGCGGCTCATCTGAAGCCGGGCGTCGCCGTCATATAGGGCCGCGAGGCGGTCCTGGAGGTTCTCCAGCCCGTTGCCCTGCTGGAGCGCGGACGGGTCAAAGCCCGGGCCATCTTTGGATTGGCCGCCAGAATCTCCACGCATTTTTTCATTCCGCGCTCCAGCGCGGAGCAGTTCCCGGCGAATCCCGCGAAAAAATCGTTTCGCACGGCCATATCGAACCGCTCTTGTGCGAACAGCGCCGCGAAGCACACCATCAACAACGTCAAACGAATCGTGGAAACCATGGAATCCTTTCTTTCAGGTTCAAGGATACCGGCGATGGCGCGCCGCTAAGCCTTGTTTCCGACGAATCGCGGCACTTTCGGATGAGACGTTGGATGGAGGGATGAATCGCCTTGTGGGCGGACCGCAGGGGGCACCCCGATCCGTGCGCGGCTACCCAGTTGGGGCCTGACATCCGACCTGTTCCGATGTTCTCGCGATAACGCGATAGTGCTGAGTTCCATCACGCGGGTTCTACAGGAGTGCCTTATGCCGAGTCTCGGTCACGCTCCCGCGGCAGCTTTGCGCAGCCCCTCAATCCGCGGGATGCGGCTCTTCGGACTGTCCAGGCTGAACGACCGCGCATCGCCCAGGTCGGTTCGCACATACTCCTCCATCCGCTGGACCGCTTTTTCCAGATCCTTGTTCTTCGGGATGAACGCCATCCATGCGATGGACTCCTTCGCAGGATCGTACTCCCACAAGCCCACCAGCCGCCCGCGATCGAAGATGCCATGGCTCGGCAAATCCAGCACTCCGCCGCCGGCGCCTTCACGCCTAAGCAGTTTGTGGCCGTAATCCTTCGCATCCACCAGGCTGTTCAGGTCGCGGCGCAACAGGCTCAGTCCGTCGATGGAGCTCAACATCGCGTATTGAGCGTGCTTCGGAATCTGGAACCCTTCGAACTCAGCGCGATCATCGGGAAGCATCAGCCGGTCGCCGGCGAGCTGTTCCAGCTTGAGCGGTTCGATCGCGGCCCTCGCCGCTTTTCCCGTGAGGGCGGAAAACCACTGATACTCGGCGAGGCTCGCAGGTCCGGTCCACTGGAAATAACGGCGCGCGAGCTCGGTCTGCACCTGTTCCGGCGTCAATTTGAACTTAGCCACCGGATTGGGCCGCCACAGGATGTACCGATAGCGCTGCTGATCGAGACGTCCGTTCACCGGAACGCGGCGTATATCGCCCGACGCCTGGAGTTTGCCGAGCGCCAGCGGCAGCGTGGTAATCATGCCCTTCTTCTTCCCCTCCTCGCCCAGATGCCGCGAGGCGCTGCCGGTCGCTTCGCGAATCTCTTCCGGATCGAGCGGGCCTTTCGCCAGCGCCGCGATCACCGCGTCACACAGTTTGTCCACCTCTTTGTCCGTGACGCCCAGCTTATAAGCAGTCTTCATCTCGGCGCCCGCGAAACTCTCGCTGGCCTTCACCGCCAGGGCAAACTCCCCCGCCGGCACCACGTAAGTGCATCCGCGGGCCGACGGCAGTTCGTGGATCTCGAGGCTCGCTACGGCCCGGTCGGCGGCCTCCCGCGAGGTGCCAGCCCGGGCAAACAGGGTGAGGTATGGCCCCACCCCACCCACCGAACGGGCCCATCCCGTCCGCTCCAGGACTTGGGCCGGCGTCGCGCCCGCCAGCGCGCCGTCCAGCCCCTGCCGGTGCCACCACCATGCCCGGAGCTTCTCATTGAGCTGGGGTTGCATACGCCTCTTTCGGTTGGGTCATGCTGAACCAGTTTCCGGAGTTGTCGGTCATGAGCGCTTCGATTCCATAGAACCGCTCCGTGGGCGGCTGCTTGAACTCCACGCCTTTGGCTTTCAACTCTTCGTAAGTCTGCTGGCAATCGGCGGTTTGAAAGACGCCGGCGCCCAGCACTCCCTTGCGAATCAGGGCGCGAAGCGCGTCCGAAGTCTCCTGGTCCATCATGGGACCGGGAGCCGTCGGCATGAGGATGATCTGCAAATTCGGCTGGCCTTTCGGGCCGACATTCAGCCAGCGAAAACCGTTGTCCATTTTCTGATCCGTACGGACTTCGAACCCCAGCTTGTTGACGTAGAAGTCATAGGCGGCGTCCTGGTCCAGCACATAGATCGATACGTGAGAAAGTCGTTGAATCATCAAAGTGCCTCCAGAGTTGAGCTTGCCATGGATCGACGCGGCGCGCTTCTCGATTCTTGCTTTCCTGGCTAGATTTGACGTGCCCCCCAATATCGTAGGAAGCACCCCGGCACGAACTGGTAGACCGCCAGCGCCGGTACTGGGAACAGCTTTCGCAAGGACCGTTGATACTCCGATGGCGAGTACCCCACCAGGCTGCGAAACCGCGAGCTGAACGATCCCAGGCTTTCGTACCCCACCGCGAAGCAAACGTCGGTGACCGCAAGTTGATCGCGTGCCAGCAGACGTCTGGCCCGGTCCATGCGAAGCCGCGTGAGAAAATTGTGAGGCGTTTCACCGAAGGTGCGCGCAAACAGCCGATGATAATGATACGGAGACAGGTACGCCTCGCGAGCCGCATCGGCCAGGCGTAACGGTTGATCGAGACCCGCGGCCAGATAATCGCGCGAGCGGCATAACCGCCGGAACAGATCATCCTCAATCAGCGGCCCGAGCCGCTGGGGGGCGGTATAGATCAGCGGATGCTGCACACATGATAGTGTATCGAAATCTCACCCATTCGCAACCACAAGGCCTCTATGGCATGGTGCTGCCATCCGCGGAGTAATTCAGGCACCATTCGATGACCGGGTCGTGGCCCGTCTTGGTCTCCGCCCACGCCGGCACGATCTCGCGGTCCGGGCGAGTCGCGTTTTCGTCGTTGTAAGCGAACTGGTAGAAGCGCACCGAGTAGCTGACTACCAGGTGGGAGTTGGGCAGTTTCATTTGTTTGCGCTCGGAGTACTCCGTGGGCTTGGCGCCAATCGGTTGGCCCACCAGGATGGCCTCGGTCTTGGTGTGGAACAGGCTGGAGTCGATGATGGCGGCAGAACCGGTGAACGGGCCGATCAAAACGAACAGGTGACCCTTGCGGTTGATGGCGGCCAACTTGCGAATGGGCTCGATGAGATGATGCAGGCCCTGGAAGTAATTGCCGCCGGGGTTCTGGCGAAGATCCACGATCAGCTTGCCGGCCTGCTTCTGCTGGACAAATGCCAGCAGCTCATTGCCCGGCTTACGGAGCGACCGCATGCTGCGCACGTTCGAATACACCGCGTGCGCGGTCCTGTTTCGCTACCCACCGGCCGCGGACCAGGCGAAGTCCCAGCGCATCCAGGTATCCGGGGATCGCTGAAGAATACTCGGCGGAGTGATATTCGCCGGGCGGCGGAGCGGGGCGATCTGCTCTGCAGTAGCTGGTGGTTCCGTTACTGAGACCGAACGGTACGAACTGAACCGCTCCCGCCGCTTTGACGTCGGGCGCCAGGCGGATGCGCTCCAGAACATCTTCGTAGAATGCCCGCACGCGCGCCGGTTCGGCCGACTGCTCGCCAGCCAGAGCCACGCGCGCGGTCAGCAGGTGTTGAGTCTCGAATCCGGGAGTAGCGTTGTAAATGCGGTCCATGCTCTTGATGAGCAGTCCCGAAACCACCAGCACGAAGAGCGCCTGAGTGGCCGGCATAGTCCCGCCTCTTCTGGTGTCGGAGGCCCAGACCGCGACCAGGCGCTCGGAAGCGGGGAAGGGCAGAGGGCGCAGGACCCAGGAATCCACCGCGGTGAAGACCGCGGCATTGGCGCCGATTCCCACCGCGAGCGTCAGCGCGGCGACGGCGGTAAAACCCGGGCTCTTTCGCAGCGTGCGGAAGGAGTAGCGGAGATCCTGGTTCAGCTCATCCCAGAAGCGAACGCCGCGTGCCTGGCGGCACTCCTCCTTGAAGCTTTCGATGGCGCCGAACTCCACGCGCGCGAGGCGCTCGGCTTCGCGGCGCGGCACACCGGCACGGACCTGGTCTTCGATGCACGCCGCCATGTGGCAGCGCATCTCGGCCTCCATCTCGGCCTCCATGCGCCGCCTCCGCACGGTGCCTTCCCAGACGGAGGCGCTGCGCGAACGTAGGCTCACACTTCCTCCGACAATGCGTTGAGCACGCCCCCCACTCCGGCGCTCAAGCGGTTCCAGACTTCGGTCTCGACTTTGAGCTGGCGGCGGCCAGCGGCGGTGAGTTGGTAGTACTTGGCCTTACGCCTGCTCTCGCTTTCGCCCCACTCGGCGCGGATCAGGCCACGGGTTTCCAGGCGGTAGAGCGCGGGGTAGAGCGAGCCCTGCTGGATCTGCAGGCGGTCCTTCGACAATTGCTGAATGCGCAGCAGAATGCCATAGCCGTGCATGGGATCGAGCGAGATGGCCTTGAGGATCAGGAGTTCGAGCGTGCCCTGGAGCAGATCGCCTTGCTTGCTCACTTTGCTCGCAGCTCCATCGGCCACCGCACTACCTCACCGTTGGTTTGGAATTCAAGCATGCATCCTCCTAGATCATCTAGGATTGTACGGCGAGACTCCTAGATGGTCAAGGAGAGAGAGGAATCTTCAGGAAAAGTTTACAAACCGCCCGGAACCCAGGGTGTTGCGATGGCTCCACGAAATCGCCGATGAGCTGTTGTATTTCGGTGTGGTCTCCCTGGGCGAGATTCTGAACCTCGGGTGGGACAGGCTGTTTGGCCTGTCTTTGGGTGGCAACGCCGCTGCCCGAAAAAAGGTTGTACAGGCCGGAGTAGCCCCGGTCAGATCCCGCGCAATGCCACCACCGTCACGTCGTCGCTGCGGGACGTGCCGCTGAAATCCGAGACGGCATCTACGATCTTCTGGACCAGAACGTCCGCGGGCTGCCGTTGATGGTCGCAGACCGCGCGGATGAGGCGGTCTTCGCCAAACTCCTCCGTACGGTCGATACCGGCTTCCGTCACGCCATCGGAGTACAGGACCAGAACGTCGCGCGGGCGCAGTTCCACCACCGCCTCGGCGCAGTTCCATTCGCGAAACGCGCCCAGCATGGTGGCGGTGGGCGGCAGTTGCTCGAGACGGCCCGAGTCCCGCAGCAGCAGCGGCGCCACATGGCCGCAATTCACATAGCGGAGCTTGCGCGTGCGGTCGTCGTATAGTCCAAAAAACAGCGTAGCGAAGCGCTCGGCGGCGCTGGAATCGAAGAAGTGCCGGTTCACCGTCTTAAGCGCCTCGGCGGGACGCAGCAGAGCACCCGGTGGCTGGCTTCGGAAACAGGCCTGCAGATTCGCCATCAGCAGCGCCGCGGGCACACCCTTGCCCGAGACATCCGCGAGAACGAAACCCAAGGTGTGATGCCCGGTGTCGAGAAAATCGTAGTAGTCGCCGCCCACCTCGCGCGCCGCCACGCACTGGCCGGCGTAATCCAGGGTCTTGAGGAGCCGTAACTCTCGGGGAAACAGCTTTTGCTGCACATTCGCTGCGATTTCCAACTCGGACTTGCGGCGGCGCTCCGATTCCGCCTGCTTGCGGATGGCCGCCAGCAGCCGCTCGTTGTCCCAGGGCTTCTGAATGAAATCGCAGGCGCCCCGGCGCATAGCCTCCACCGCGAGATCGAAACTGCTCCATGCCGTCATCACCATGACCGGCGCGGTGTTGCCCTCCGCTTCCAGGCTGGCGAGCAGGTCCATGCCCTCCTTCCCGGAGGTCGTATCGCGAGTGTAGTTCAGGTCAACCAGGATCAGATCGAAGACCTCCGTGCGCACCGCATGGAGCAGCGCCTCGGGCGAATCTACTGCGATGGCTTTCCAGCCCTGGCCCTTCAGCAGCAGCCGCAACGCCTCCAGCACATCGGCCTGGTCGTCGCTAATCAGCACCCGAAAGGGTCTAGCCTGCTCCGCTGCCACATCGGAGGTATCCATGGCGGACATCAACATCACAGACGTCGGTGGAGCACGTTTTGTGCCGCCCCCAACTGCTATGTTCTCAGGTTTTTGCGGACCCCGCCTCTGTCCGTTTCCGGGACGCCTTGTCGCGCACTGGGACGCCGAAGCACCAGCCCGCCGCGGAGGCGCGAAGACGCGGAGCAAGCGCGATTTTCTGCGCGCCTTGGCTCTGTCCGATCTTTTCTTCGCGCGTTTCTCCGCGTCTCCGCGACTCCGCGGTGCGCAGTGTTGGGCTGCGTTCGTCTCGTGCCCCAGTCATGGCTGCTAACATGGTATTGTCTCCCGAAAATGGATATCCGGTGGAAAGTGTATGGGGCGTCTCTGGCGGTCTTCGCGCTCGACCGCCTCACCAAGTGGATCGTCGACACGCGCCTCTCGCTCCTCGATTCCTATCGGGTGATCCCGGGCTTCTTCGATATCGTGCACTCCGAGAATCGCGGCGTGGCCTTTGGGATATTCAACGACTCCACGTCCGAATGGCGAACGGTACTTCTGGTGGTGGCTTCCATCGCCGCGGTAGTCGTCGTAAGCGGAATGCTCTGGAACGCGCGGCAGCTGGATCGGCACTCGCTTTCCGGCCTGACGCTGATTCTGGGAGGAGCGGCGGGCAACGTGTTCGACCGCATCATGTGGGGTCGCGTAACGGATTTCCTGGACTTCTACATTGGCGACCACCACTGGCACACCTTCAATCTGGCGGACTCGGCCATCGTGATCGGAAGCGGGCTGCTGATGCTGGATCTGCTCCGATCGAAGCGACAGGCGGCAAATGTACCCTGAGATTTTTCATATATCGTTTCTGCATACTTACGGCGTCCTGGTGGCGTTGGCCTTTCTGACCGCCCTGTGGATGGCGTCCCGTCTGGGAAAGGAAGCGGGCCTCAACGTGGAGGCCGTCACCAACCTGGGAGTCTACTGTGCACTGGCGGCCATCGCCGGCGCCAAGGTGATGATCTTCTTGGTGGATATGCCGTATTACCTGGAACACCCGCGCGAGTTCTTTTCGTTCGCCACCCTGCAGGCGGGAGGCGTGTTTTACGGCGGCCTGATCGCGGCGCTGGTCATCGCCTGGTGGTACATGCGAAGAATGCGGTTGCCCCTGCTGAAGACGGCCGACGTTTTCGCGCCGGGGATCGCGCTGGGCCACGGAATCGGCCGGCTGGGCTGCTTTTCGGCGGGCTGCTGTTGGGGCCTGGAGTGTCACAGGCCTTGGGCCGTGACCTTCCGAAACCCGGTGGCCAACGAACTGGTGGGTGTGCCGCTGGACCGGCCCCTGCATCCGACGCAGCTCTACGAGGCGGCCGCGGAGTTTGCCATCTTCGGCCTGCTCTATTGGCAGTTCCACAAGCCCCACGCCAAGGGCGCGATTATCAGTTTGTATCTGATGATGTATTCCGCGGCCCGGTTTGTGGTGGAGTTCTTCCGCTACCACGAACAGGGAAACCTATTCGGCGGGCCGCTGGACACCTCGCAGTGGATCTCGCTGGGATTGTTCGCCCTGGGCGCGTCCTATTTCGTCGCGTCGCGTCGGCGCGCGTCGGCGCAACCGGCCTGAGCCGCCGGGCCGCGGACCTGGATGATGATGTCGTCCTGCCGGCTTACCCGGAAACCCCGAGTTTCCGCAGGATGGTCATCATGGGGCACCAGTTCGTGAAGGCGGATTGAAACAGGTTGAGCCCCACGAAGGCCGTAAACAGGAACCACGCCGGGGATACCCAGTAACCGAGCGCCACGCTAAGCACCACCAAGAACCCGGCGATCAGACGAAGATAGCGGTCGACATTCATGCAATTCTCCTCTTTCGATTGACAACGAAGTAAACAATCGGGACGGTCATGCGGGAGAGCGCCAGCGAGGCAATTTCGCCCGCCATCAGCGCAATGGCGAGTCCCTGGAAAATGGGGTCGAAAAGAATGACCGCCGATCCCACTACTACGGCCGCCGCGGTCAGCATCATGGGACGGAAGCGAACCGCTCCGGCGTCGATGACGGCTTCGTCGAGCGGCATGCCCTCGCGCAAGCGCAGTTCCACAAAATCCACCAGGATGATCGAATTCCGCACCACGATACCCGCGCCGGCGATGAAGCCGATCATGGAAGTGGCCGTGAAGAAGGCATGCATCATGCCGTGCGCCGGAAGGATGCCCACCAGGGAGAAGGGAATCGCGGCCATGATCACCAGGGGAGTCGCAAACGACTGGAACCACCCCACCACCAGCGCGTAGATCAAAATCAGCACGGCGGCGAAAGCGATGCCCAAGTCCCGAAAGACCTCATAGGTGATGTGCCACTCGCCGTCCCATTTCATGGAATAGCGGTCCGAATCGGTGGGCAGCGCGGCCATGTGCTGTTCGATCGCGTAGCCTCCCGGGGCCTTGAACTGGTCCATTTGCGGGCCCAGCTTGAGAATCGCGTACACCGGGCTTTCCATGGCCCCGGCCACATCGCCCGTCACATAGGTAACCGGCATCAGATTCTTGTGGTAGATGCTCTTGTCCGCAACCGCGGGCTCAGCCCGCACCAGTTCGCGCAGGGTTACGAGGTTGCCGCCGCGGCCCGCCACTTTTAGATTCTGAAGCCGCTCGATATCGGAGCGGCTGGCCCGATCCAGCCGCAACGTGAGAGCGACGTCTTCCTTGGCGGATTCCACGTGCAGCAGCCCGGCCTGGTATCCCGCGGAGGCCACCTGCATGGTGCGCGCGATGTCCTCCTCCGAAATCCCGCTCAACGCCGCCTTCTCCTTGTCGACTACCAGGCGGTACTTGGGTTGGTCGTCTTCCACGTACCAGTCCACGTCTACCACGCCTCCGGTGCACTTCCAGAGATCGCGGATGCGGCGCGCGATGGCCGTCCGCTCGTCCAGCGAGGGTCCGTACACTTCAGCCACCAGGGTCTGCAAGACCGGCGGGCCGGGCGGCACTTCCGCCACTTTGATACGGGCACCATTGCGGTTCGCAATGGGGAGCAGCCGCTGCCGCACCTGCTTGGCGATCTCGTGACTCTGCAGCGCCCGATCCTGCTTCGGCAGGAGATTGATCTGGATGTCGGCAACGTTCGAGCCTTTGCGCAGGTAGTAGTGCCGCACCAGCCCGTTGAAGTTGAAGGGCGATGCCGTGCCTGCGTAGGTCTGCAAGTTGACGACTTCCGGCTGGTCCAGCGCGGCGCGTGCCAGCTCGCCCGTAACCCGCGCCGTCTCTTCCAGGGTAGTGCCGTCGGGCATGTCTACGATCACCTGAAACTCGCTCTTGTTGTCGAACGGCAGCATCTTGACCTTGACGAATTGGAAATAGAATAGCGACACCGAGCCGAGCAGCAACACGACGACACCGCCGAGGAAACCCCAGCGCAGCGCCGGCTGATGCAGAATGGCGCCCATGACGCGCCGGTACATCCGTGTGAGGCGGTCTTCCCGCTCGCCATGGATAGCGGCGTCCGCGGGCTTCAGAATACGGACCGCGGCCCACGGCGTCACTACGAACGCCACCAGCAGAGAGAAGACGATCGCGGCGCTGGCTCCGATGGGGATGGGGCGCATGTAGGGCCCCATCAGCCCGCCCACGAAGGCCATCGGGAGAATCGCGGCGACCACGGTGAGGGTGGCCAGGATGGTCGGATTGCCGACCTCGTCCACGGCTTCGGTGGCCACGTCGACCGGCGACCGTTCGCGGTTGGCGGGCATGCGCCAGTGGCGGACAATGTTCTCCAGCACTACAATGGCATCGTCCACCAGGATGCCGATGGAGAAGATCAAGGCGAACAGCGTGATGCGGTTGAGCGTGTAGCCGTAGAGGTAGAACACCGCCAGCGTGAGCGCCAGGGTGACGGGAATTGCGAGGAAGACGATCAGCGACTCGCGCAACCCCAGCGTAATGGCGATCAGGATGCTCACCGACACCACCGCAATCAGCATGTGGAAGAGCAGTTCGTTGGATTTGTCGGCCGCGGTCTCGCCGTAGTTGCGGGTGAGCGAGACCGTCACGTCCGACGGTATGACACCGCCCTTGAGTGGCTGGATGCGCCGCAGTACGCTATCCGCGACGATCACCGCATTGGTGCTCTTCCGCTTGGAGATCGCCAGTGTGACCGCGGGAAGAAATCTTGGCGAGCCGGCGACGGCCATGCGAACGTACTCGGCAGGCTCCTCCCCGCCATCGCTGACTTCCGCGACGTTGCGCACGAACACCGGCTTCCCGTTGGCCACGCCGGCCACTACGTTCCGCACGTCCTCGGCGGTTTTCAGGAACTCGCCCGTTTCCAGCAGGTACTCCCGGTTTCCGCTGGAGAACTTGCCCGCCGGCAAACGACGGTTGGACAGGCCGAGCATACCAGCCACCTGGAGGGGCGCAAGGTTGTAGCCCGATAACCTGGCCTCGTCGAGGACCACGCGGATTTCGCGCCTCTGCCCTCCGATCATGGTGACGGCAGAGACATCGGGCACCTGTTTGATGGCGTCGTGAACCTGCGCGGCGATCCGCCGTAACTCGAAATCGCCGTAGCGCTGGCTGGACAACGTGAGCGCCAGGATCGGAACGTCGTCGATGGAACGCGGCTTCACCAGCGGTTGCGAAGCTCCCGGTGGGATGAGGTCGAAGTTCGCGAGGAGCTTCTGGTTGAGCCGGACAATGCTCTTCTCTTCGTCCTGGCCGACATAGAAGCGCACGATCGCCATCGACCTGCCGGGGCTGGACGTGGAGTAGATGTACTCGACGCCCGGAATCTCCCACAGCAGCTTCTCCATGGGCTTGGTGATGCGCTCCTCCACCTCGCGGGCCGAGGCGCCCGGCATTTCGACGAAGACATCGATCATCGGCACGATGATCTGCGGCTCCTCTTCGCGCGGCAACTTCCACACCGCAAAAGCGCCGATGAGCAGCGCGGCAACGATCAGAAGCGGCGTCAATTTGGACGAGATCCATGCGTGGGCGAAGCGCCCCGCGGGACCCAGTTGCCGGGGACCGTTCATGGACGGACCTCCAGCCGCATGCCTTCCTGGAGCCCTGACGGGACCGGCGCCACCACCTTTTCTCCCGCGGTCAACCCGGAGAGCACCTCCACGCCATCGTTGGTACGCTGCCCGGTAGTGATGAGGCGTGTGTGCGCCGTGCCGTCCTCGGCTACGAAGACCGATTGCAGTTGGCCGCGCTCGATCAGTGCGGATGGCGGGATGGTCGCCACGGTTCTCGCTCCCATCGGGAAAATGGCTCGGCCGAACATGCCGGAACGGAGTTGCGGAATCGCGGGCAGGTCGATTTTCACCACGTAGGCGCGCGAGGCCGTGTCCACCGACGGAACGATCTCGGAGACCCGCGCGTTCAGTTTGCGCTCCAGCGCCTCCAGCGTCACCTCCACGGTCTGGCCCGGGCGCACCGACGGCAACCTGGATTCGTCCACCGAGGCTTCCATGCGGTAGGCCCCGTCCTGCTCGATGGTGAGCAGCGGAACTCCCGGCGCCGCCAGGTTGCCAGGTTCTACCGACCTTGAGGTCACTACGCCGGATATCGGCGCGGCGAGCCTGGCATACTCCCGTAGAATCGTAGCGGAGCCAAGTTCCTGCTCGGCCTGTGCCATTTTGGAGTCGAGTTGGAGCCGTCTGGATCGCGCCATTTCGTAGTTCGCCTGTGACGCCTTGAGCCGCGCCGCAGCCTCGTCGAATTCCTGGCTGGAGATCGACCTTTTGGCCAGCAGGTCTTCCATGCGATGGAACGTCGCCTGTGCCAGGTCCAGGTTGGCCTTGGCGGCTGCCGTGCCATTTTCGGCTTCGGGAATCGCGCTTTGTATTTCGCTTTGGCCTGCCGCGGCGCGCCGGACGTTGGCCTCCAGATCGCGCGCGTCCAGCAGGATGATGGTTTGGCCCTCGCGAACGTGGTCCCCTACCTGCACGCTCACCTGCTGCACGTATGCCATCAATCTGCTGGAGACAGTAATCGCGGTGCGGGCGCGAACCGTGCCGGTTGCTTCATAAACCCCTGGCCACTGCTGCGACGAGACGGGGACCACCTGTACCGCCACGCTTGCGGCCGGGATTGCGGCACGCCGCGGCTGTTCGCCTCCGCAGGAGGCGAGCAAGGCGAGAGAAACCGATAGTAGGATGATGTCGAGCCTCATTAGTTCAATACCTCCGAGTCGGCCGACAGGCGCCCTGCCGCGGACTCCAGCATGGTAGCGGCGACGCGTTGATCGTGCACCGCGGCCAGGTACCGCGTCCGGGTCTCGAGCAAAGCCGTCTCCGTGCGTAGCAGGTCCGTGACCGTCGCCATACCGGCTTCGTACCGATTTTGTGTGATGCGCAGGCTCTCTTCCGCCTGGGCCACCGCGGCTTTGGCTACATCGATCCGCTGCGCGGAGGCCTGGAGTGCGGCGTACGAGCGGCGCACTTCGAGACGGACCGCCGAGCCGGCGCGCCGCTCCTCGGATTCCGCGCCGCGCACAACCTCGCCGGTCTCGACGATTCGGGCCTTGTCCGCGGAGCCGTTGAACAGGTTCCATCGAAGGGAAACCGCGGCCAGCCAGTTGGCGCCGCCGCGCGTGACGAACCGTTGCCGATCGGCCTCAAACCCGGCGTGGAAACTCACCTGGGGCAGCAGCGCGCCGCGAGCCGCGTCGACCTGCGTCTGCGCCAGGTTCGTAGCCAGACGGGTCTGGCGGGTCTCGGGGCGCGCGTCGGCCGCCTCCTTCTCCAAACCATCCAGGCCCGGCGCCGGCAGAGCAAGGGGCGCCAGCGCGGTAGTCAGCACGTGGGGCGCGTCCAGCGGCAGACCGAGCGCATCGTTCAGCGCGGCTTTGGCGACCTCCAGATCCGCGGCTCGATTGAGGCGTTGCTCGGTCACGGCGGACAGGTGCACCCGGATCGAAAGCACGTCCACGTCGGTGGACATGCCGGCCGCCCGAACCGATTCGGCCCGCTTCAGATCGGCCTCCGCGGAGCGAACCGACTGCTCCGCGGTCTTCAGGCTTTCCGCCGCCAAAAGGGCGCCGTAGTAAGCGCGCGCCGCCCCTGCAATCACCTCCATCTCCACGCGCCGCCGTTCCTCGGCGGACATCTTCCGGCCGAGTTCGGCGGACCGCACTCGATGGCGTGTCTCGCCGGCGTCGTAGAGAGGCTGGTCAACGGTGAGTTGCGATTGAAAGTTGTTGAGGAAGTCCGGCCGGTTCAAGGATCCGACGTCGAAGTTCGCCGCGCCGAACTGGTGCTGGGTGAGCAACGAGCCAAACACGAATACGGGGTTGTCGCTGCGCGCGAAGGATTCGGAATAGTTGACCTTGGGCAGCATGCCGCCGTGCGCCTGCGCGATTCGTGCTTCGGACGCCCGCGTGCCGGCGGCACTGGCGGCAATCGCCGGGTTCTCGCGGGTGGCCAGCCGGACTGCCTCCCGCAACGAAAGCGGGTCCTGAGCCCACAGCCGTGCGGCAAAAAGAAATAGCAGGGTCTTTCGCATAGATTCGGATTCGAATAGCGGCCTTCAAATACGAAGATGCAAAAAGACGACGAAGGTGACACGTGGAGCGGGCTTCCAGCCTGCCATGTCGGCATTTATGCCGGCATTCTTCCCCCTCCTCAGACCCGTCGTGCCGTCAGCACCAGATCCGGATCGTGGACCGTCAGCACGGTCCTGGCGCTCTCGCCGGCAGGGCGGATTCGCACTGCGCTCGCGCCCGCCGATGAAAAATTTAGGCGCAACCGGCCTTACCAACGCTATGTCCCCATGGAAGCCGCGAAGAACTGGATCGTTCTCTACCAGCACGCCGATATCCTGGTAAGAGCCGCCGAAGGAGTGTCAAAATTGCGGATCTTCGTGGAAGCGCCACCTGGCCGCCAGCCGCGGCATGCTTGACTCGTATGCATGAGAGATACATACTGATGCATATGAGAACTACTTTGATTATCGACGATTCCTTGCTCGATCGCGCGCGGCAACTCTCCGGTATCAAGGAGAAGACCGCATTGGTGCGCGCTGGTCTGGAGGCGCTAGTCGCGCGCGAAGCCGGAAAACGGCTGGCCGCGATGGGCGGGACTGAGCCCAAACTGCGCCCCATTCCCAGGCGGCGCTCCGAGGGCAAGTGATGGTCCTGGTCGATACCTCCGTTTGGGTTGGCCACTTCCGCAAGAATGACACTGCGCTCGCTCAACTCCTGATCAAAACCTCTGTGCTAATGCATCCATTCGTACTGGGCGAACTCGCATGCGGCCACCTGAGGAACCGGGCCGCGGTTCTGAGCGACCTGGAGGCGTTACCGGTTGCAGTACAGGCCACCAACGAAGAGGTTTTGCGGCTGATCGAAGAGCGGAGACTTTGGGGACAAGGCATAGGCTGGGTTGATACGCACCTTCTCGCCTCTGCGCTGCTGTCGAACTGTTCACTTTGGACGCTCGATGAGAAACTCGATCGAACCGCGAACGACGCGGGCGTGAAACGCTGTCGAGGTGTCTGAGCGGTACCTGGCGCCGCTGGTTTGGTACCTCCACGGTTGCCGCGATCGGGGCGCCCGTCGACGCCCCGCCCAAACGCCTGCATGAATGTAGGCGTGGCAGGCCGGAAGGCCGCTCCACGAAGTCAGACCCGTCGTGCCGTCAGCACCAGATCGGGATCGTGGACCGTCAGCACGGTCTTGGCGCCCTCGCCGGCAAAGCGGATTCGCACCGCGCTCGCACCCGCCGGATGAAATACATGATCGCCGAGATGCACCAGGCCCCTGC
Organism: Terriglobia bacterium; assembly: GCA_020073365.1. GTDB lineage: Bacteria > Acidobacteriota > Terriglobia > Bryobacterales > Bryobacteraceae > JAIQFL01. The sequence continues at coordinate 19,261 of JAIQFL010000199.1, forward strand.
CCGTCGTTCCCGTGCGCGTAAACATCAGTTGGCCGCGAGTGGCCGTCACCTCGATGCGATCCGCTGGTCCCGTGCCAAATGTGTAGGCGCCCGCCAAGGCAGTCGCCTCCTCCTCCGTCAGCGGGGCGGCCGGAGGCGACCCGGCGTCACCCAGCGATTCGAGGTAGGCGCGTACGGCCTCGGCCGCCGCGCCGCCGGCTTTGCCGTGGGCCAGCAGGCTGATGCTGTGCGGCCCCGGGATGCGCTGGACACCAGGCTGGGCGGCGATGAAAGCTTTCACCACATCCAGATGGCCCAACATGGTCGCCGAAAAGAGCGTGGGGCGCGCGCCGTGCGCGATCAGATACTCGGCAATCTCGCGATTTCCGGTATGTGAGGCCGCGCCGAGCGCCGATTCCCAATCGCCGAATCCCCAGTCCCACGCAGCCTTCACCAAGGCCGGCCGGGCTTCCACCAGCTCGCGGACCCGCTTCATGTTTCCATGAGCCACACTGACCATTTCGCGGACCAGCGCTGGCGCTTCGGTGGGGAACGTCTCTGGCACAGCGGCCACAGGTTCAGGCGCTGACGCCTGCGCGGCCAACTGCCAAGGCATGCCCAAGGGGGCGAATTTCAATAGACTCAGAACTCCTATAGCACAGCTTGTAACACGGTGTCACAATACACAAATCAAAGGAGTTGTGGAAGTAATGCTGTTCAATAATTATCGTTAATATCGTGCCGATTTGCGCGGCCGTCTGAACAACTCGCATCCTCTTACAAGCTCACGCGAATTGGGTCATTGACGAGTTCTGGGACTTAAGCGCCGGAGCGGTGGGCGCTCGGAAACATACAGATACT
>JAIQFL010000200.1 GCA_020073365.1 Terriglobia bacterium
GGAAGGCGCGGTCCGCAGCGGCTATCTGGCCGCCGAAGCGGTGGCGCAGGCGGCCGGCAAACCGGCACGGTTTCTGATTCCCGACCTGGGGTAGGTGGGGATTTCTTCTGTGAGACTCTTGTCGGCCAATGCCAAAGCCTTCTTGTTGAGCGAATCCCCAATGTCGCTGGGCTCAAGGCATTCTTAACTCTATTGGCCGGGCGATTCCATCAGCTTAGCCCGGTAACAGGACCGGGCCACTGTTCCGGCGTCTTCACCAGCGGCTTGCCGTTGAGCCTCGAAGACCGGATATAGAACTGACACGACGCGGTACCGGGAAACACCGCTACTCCTCTGCGTGCCATCCATATTATGCCGGCAAGCTCAAACCCCCAAGGACCGTCATTGTCTGCTCCCAATCGAACGCCGGCTCTTACTCGCATAATCCGGCACTCCGCGCAAGACCGGCTTTCGGTCACAGCCTTCTGAAAAAAACTGGTGGTGATTCTACATAACTTAGTGGCTGATCCGCCGGGGTCAGGCCTCCTGACATGCAACCGTCGAGATGGGAAGCACATGAAAACACCTCGATGGACAGGGATAACCATGGTTTTGCTGGTGGGAAGCGCGTGGTGCGTGCGCGGGCAGACCATAGTAGATCTCAGCAGGCAAGGCAGACTAGGAACCGGGACAGTTCTTCCGGCGCAGTGCGCGGTTGGACAACTCTTCTTCAGAACGAACGCCCCGGCAGGTGCCAACCTGTACGCATGCACAGCGCAGAATGTGTGGACGGCCGAAGGACTCTCGGGCGGTTCAATGGCCGGATCCAATGGCCAATTCATCTACAACAATGCCGGCATGGCCTCCGGCAGCAACCTCTCCCAGAATGGCGACGGCTCGCTCTCGGCAGCTACAGGATTCAACGAGAAGGTCTGCGCCGTGCCATTCTCGGCGACTCTCTCGTTCAATGCCGCCAATTGCAACCGCTTCGAAACCGGCACACTGACGGCAAACGTGTCCAGCAGCACGATTACAGGTTTACGTGCCGGGCAACACCTGAAGTTCCCCCTGACTCAAGACAACACCGGGGCCCGGACGGTCACCTGGCCGGCGGGTTTCGTAAACATGTGCCAGCCGTGGCCTGGTCCAAACACAATCACCGTGCAAGAAGCCGATGTGATGCAGGACGGCGTGACTGTGCGCGGTACCGATTGTACCGTCGACAGTGCGGCTTCCTCGATCGGTACCGGATACCTCTCCGAGAGTTATGCGGTGGGACCTACGGCCATCGTTGCGAACACATGGGTAAAGCTGACCGGTGGAAAACTGGCACCCATCGCCGGAACCGAGGGGATCTACGGGATTGCGCCTTTCGCCTGTCTTGCGAATGCTGCTTCCTGTGAAGTGGCAGTTGCCGGACAAGTCCAGGTGACTGCAGAAGGCTCAATCACACAGGACCACTATCTGATTCACGGCACGACGAACCCGGCCCGCGCCCTGGACTCCGCCCAGACTTCTCAAAGCCTGATCTGTTCCTCTGCCAGAATCGGAGGCCGCGCCCTGGCGAGTGCAACCGACGGGCAACGGGTGTCGATACAGCTACTTTCTCCCGGAATGCAGGGAGCTCAGATTTGCCCGGCAGACCTGCCCGCCACGACTCGAGTCATTTCCTGCCAACCCGGATGGGGCGACGGACTCAACGCCATCCCGGCAGGCACCTATCCGCTGTCGGAGTGCCTGAACGAGTTCGGCGCGACATGGACCATCACGGCGATCAAGTGCTACACCGACAACAATGGCGCGTCGACCTTGCGTGTGCAGAACGGGGCGAGCGTCGACCTGCTGACCATTCCGGTTACCTGCTCGAACTCGTGGGCGGTGGGGACGCAGAGCGGGACAACCACAATTGCGGCGGGAGACTTTGCGAAGTTCTCGTTTGTATCCGACGGAGCTTCGAAACAGGCAACGTACGTCATTACGGGGACAAGGTAAAGGAAATGAAGCTACGTCACTATTTGTATCCGGAATGCATTGCGCTGGCGCCGGTTAACGCGCCCGCTGCGCTGATTGAAAACCTCTGGTGGTGTGGGTTCCGGAAGGGGATTCTATGAGACTGACAATTCTGTTCTTTTGCGCCGCCGTTATGGGCGCGCAGTTCATCGGGGTAAGCGGACACCGCACGAGGACAACGGGCGCACCACTCGATGCTCTGGCAATCACCAGCGGGGCGGGGACGACCCTGGTAAACACCGGATCGGCTCCGTTTTCCTGGCGGGGCATCTACGGGGCTTTCCTCGGTCCCAATAAGACCGTAACCGCGTTGTGCCGGTGGAAGGTGGCAGGCAATATCCAGACCCACTTAGTAGAACTAGTCGCCAACACGGGTTACGTTATTTTAGCCAGCGCGAGTGTGGATTTGACAACGTGTGCATCGGGAACTTGGTGTTGTGCCTCAATCGCTCCGGTGACCGTTATTGGGTATGGAGGGGCTACTTACTTCGTCCTGTCGCATGAGACAGATGGAGGGGACCAATGGTACGACGTTTTTCCTGTCACATCGGATAGCGGGTTCCAGGCCGAATATGCGGCATACGGCGATAACACCTCGTTCGGGCAATACGCCACAGGCAAAATCGTTGTTCCCGTCAACCTCAGGTACCACTAACATGCGGGCCGTCTTAGCACTTCTAATCACAGCCTTGCCCACACTGGCGCAGAGTCCGGTCATTTACCTCCGTTCCGGGGGACCGCAGAGCGGACAGATCATCGGCTTTGACAGCACGAACGGGATTCAAACCGCCTGGCCGCACGGTCTGAGCACTGGGGACATCATCACCGCCTGGGGCGTCTGCTCCGGCAGCACGGCCACCAACCACGTTTCCAATGCCACCGGGTCGCACAAGATCACCGTCGTAGATGCGACGCACTTTACCCTGGGAGATCCGGTCACCAACGCACCAGTCACTCCCAACGGAACTTTTTGCGATGGCTCACTTTCGTGGGAGGGCGGCGGTCTCAACGCGGGGGAGTTCGGGCACGCACTCCCCTACACGATCGGCTATGACAATCCGAGGGGGATGTTTGCCGGGTACAACGATCCGGCCATGCGGGCGCTTTCGACCGGCACGCATAACGGCCTGTTGAGCCTGATCGAAGGCACCAATTCGCTCACGGTCACGCTGTCCTATGATCCTGGCTTGCCTATCGGAGCCAAGTACGCCATCTGGGGAACAACATCGAATCCGCTGAACCGCCATAACACTTCGAGCGATGGCACCTCGTACACGATTTCAGGCCTCGGAACCGGGTCGGGGACATGGACACTCACTATGGCCACGGCGGGGGTCTCTCCGGGCGAGTACACCCACAACGATGCGTGCGGCTTCAACGGCGTGACGACGCTGGGCGGGAACAGTATTGGCGGGACCGAGAACTGCGTCCGGGTCTCGTCGCGGGCCTACATCGGAAATCCGGTGTGGGATCACATGAAGACCAGCGACTCGCTGGCAGTCTGGCCCGCCTACAAAGACTACCTTGAAGGCGGGACGGATTTCCTCCGCATCAGCCAGGCTTCGCAACTCTCGGTGGGATTCCTGGTGGACCGGCGCAACGCCAACTACGCGGGCCTAATGCGCTACGTGCTCAACCACCCGGAGTACGTTTCCAGGTCGGCCCCCTGGTACAACCGCATCTATGCCTACGGCGGCTTCCTCAATATGGTGGAAACCGGGCTCTACGGCATCATGGAAGCCTGGACGTGGATCTACGATGCGGCCAGGGACTTCCTGACCTCCGGCGAAAGAACCGTTTTTGTCGACAAAATGCTGAACGACAACGAAGACGGTTGCTTTGCCATGGACCCCTACAACGCGGACAACCGCGCCGGGGTCTATAACGGGCAGGATGTCCTGGATAACGGCACAGTCGCAGCCGGGGACTTAACCCATGTGACGCTGGGATCGTCCGCCTCGGCGACGGACAATTTCTACGTCAACAACATCGTCGACACCGCCCCGGCATGGTCCACCCGTGCCGACAGCTTCGGGCTCATCACCGCCTACAACGGCACTACCAAAGTAGCCACAGTGACAGGGTGGACTAATTCAGCCGGGTCCGCCAGTACGCCCGCCGCTACCGGAATGGTCTACAAGGTTCTTGCGACCATCACGGTGAGCAGCAAGGCGAAGAGCACACCGGTTATTGTGACCGGTTACAACACACACTTCGCTTCGTATTTGAGCGCGGGCGACTACATCATCGGCTCGAACGGCTTCCAGGAGCAGGTAGAAGCGCTGGGATCGAGAATCATCAGCGTCGATTCCGACACGCAACTGCACGTTTACAACGACAGTCAGACCTGGGCAAGCATCACCGTTCCGCAAGCCGTCGCCTACATCAAGCAATGGTCCGACTCCGCGAAGTCCTGCGGATACGTGTGGTCGCATAAGCTCTCGGGCACCACCATGATGGGCAACTCGACATCGTATCCGGCTACAGGTGGCGGCAACGCCCTTGCTCCGAATCAGGCCACGTACTCTTTGTGCTGTGGCAGCAACAACAAGTATTCCACCCACATGGCCGAGATGGAACTGAACCTGGCGCTCTTGGGAGACGACCCGGTGCGTGCTGGCAGAAACCTTGCGATGTCCAGCGCATCGGGCATAGACCAGCAGATCCGGTGGGCCTTGCAGTACAACACCGGCTTTACCGCAGACGGCGCAGGCTACGGAGTTTCCCGCACGTTGCCCAACGTGATTCAACTGGCCTGGCTGTGGGGGAAATTGATTCCGGGATACCCATCTATTGACCTGACCGGCCCGTGGATGAAGGGCACCACGATGTTTAAGATGTATGATGCCTTGGCGGATCGGCGCAATGATTACCTCGGTTTTCAGAACTGGGGAAACCAGAGCAATGGGTTCAATGGCGAGCCGGGATTGCCGGTCATGGGGTCGGACGGTCCGTCTGTGCAGCAAGACGCGTCGATGATGTTTGCGCCAACCTCGGCGGAGGCCCAGCGGTACAAGGATTTTCTCATCAAGACCGGGTCTGTTGGCGCCCCTTACGATACCTACACGCCGGAGGAACTCACCCAGATCGATCCGAACATCACGCGCCTGGATTACACGCTTCAGCCGCACCAGTACCTGTTCCAGGCGACTTCGGCGGCTACGTGCGCGTCATTGACCGGTTGGCCGTGCCCCGCGAATTTCAACGCCCAAGGGGTCATCAGTCACACCGGATGGCAGGATACTCCCAACTCTACCCATCTCCTGTATCGCAGCTTTTCGTACTATTCCGGCAACCATGATTATCCGAGTCCGGGACTGTGGGAGTTGTACAAAGTCGGGGAACTTACGACCTCTGACATGGTTCCAGCAGGAGAATCGAGTTGGCATCCTGCTGAGCTAGCCAATGCGATAGGGTTTGGCCCTACAGGGGTTAGCTGGGAAACACTATTCAAGGGAACCGGGGCTGCGCGAGGAGTCAACCCCATCGTGCGCTGGTGGTCGGGAAATCATGGGGCGTGGAACACTGCCTTTGGTGACCAGGATTCCAAAGTTGCTTATTGGATGAGTGACCTGACGAGTGCGTACAAAAACTCCTACACGCGCGTGCATCGCCACATGGCGCACATGAAGGGCGCGGGGGAAGAAATCATTGTCCAGTACGACGATGCGGATGCCGGGTCGAGCGTTACGGGAGGGATCTACACCCACACGCACTTTGCCAACAACGGCGGGAGCGGATTCCGCGTGTCCTACACGGAAGGCGCTACCATCTGCCCCGGCTCCAGTGGGTGTGGGGGCCTGAACGCCGATCGGATCATGTTGTCGCAGGAGAGTGGGGCACCCGCAGACTCGATAGGCCCAGCCCGCACCAACGGGCTGGTCTGGAAAGTCTTCTCTCCCGGTACGATTACTGCCCGCTACGATGGGACCGGATCGGCCGGGAACGCCAACTATCCCATAGACACTGGCGGCAACACGATCCGGGTCAGCCTGTGCGCGGGGTCATCGTGTGGTGCTTCGGCTCAAACGTTCGAGGCGGTCCAGGTGTTCAAGGTAACCAATTCTCTCGCAGATACCACACTCACCGCAACGCAACTCGGAGACGCGAACTGGACGGGAGTGCAGACGACGGACAAGGTAGTGCTGTTTGCCCGGAAAGGTGTGACCCCCACTTCAGCCTCTTTTACCACGACCCATTCAGGTACGGCTCAATACCTGGTCGCCGGTCTCACATCCGGCTACTATGATGTTTACAACGGAGCCACTAAGGTGGTTTCCAATGCGGCGGTGGCGCCGGGCGACAATGCCCTGGAGTTTGAGAACGTTGCCGGCGGTTATACGATCGAGGCGGCTGGCTCGGTGGCGATCACCACAACGTCACCGCTGCCACAGGGGTTAGTTAGTACATCCTACGCACAAACTTTTGCAGTGGCGGGGGGAACGCCCGCGTATACCTGGAGCATCACGGCAGGTTCATTGCCCGCAGGTCTTTCCCTGAACGCTTCGACGGGGGCCATCACGGGCACTCCGACTACAGCGGCCACCAGCAGCTTCACCGTTAACGTGGTGGACAGCTTGGGTGTGGGGGCCTCGCGGGATTTTACGCTTTCGATATATAGCGTGCTGGCGATCACATCAGGTCCCACGCTACCCCAAGGAGCGCCCGGTGTTCCGTACTCTCAGGTCCTCGGGGCTACTGGTGGGGATGGCGCCTATACCTGGACGCTCACCTCCGGTTCACTGCCATCAGGCCTGACGTTGGCCAGCAACGGCACGGTCAGCGGTACCCCCACGGGAGCGGAACTCCAGACCCCCACGTTCCACGTGACGAGCGGTGATGGTCAGGGCGCCAGCAAGGCGTTCACGATCAGGATTGCCATTCCGGTCAACATCACTACGAACTCTCCGCTCCCCACGGGGTGGATAGGTACGGTATACAGTCAGACATTGGCCGGCTCGGGGGGCACCTCGCCATACACGTGGTCGGTTATTTCGGGTCTCTTGCCCGGCGGACTGAGCTTGTCTACCGGGGGTGCACTCACCGGGACTCCAAGCGCGGCCGGAACCTTCACGTTCACCGCCCAGGCGACGGATACCCTGAGTGGAGCCGCGAGCAAGCAGTTTTCGTTGACGATATACGGGATCCTCACAGTCACTTCTACATCGCCGCTCCCTTCGGGTATAGCAGGCGTCTCCTACAGTCAGAACCTTGCCGCCACGGGTGGCGACGGAAGCTACACGTGGTCGCTCCTGAGCGGCGCTTTGCCCAGTGGCATGACGCTGGCGACCAACGGTGCAATCACCGGTACGCCGACGCAGCTCGGAGTCAGCGCGGTGACGATTCAGGTATCGTCAGGCGATTCGCAGACCGCCAGCAGCGGGTTCTCAATCACAACCCTGGCTCCATCCGCGGCGGTCAAGGGCGGAGGATTGGTGAGGGCCGGGTCTGTGATTCATTAAAAGCATCTCGGATTCTGATATCCAACCAGCGGATGCGCGGAACTGCAGGATGGGCGGTCAAACGCGGCCGCCAAGAGCACCGGTGAGCGCCGGTGCTCGCGGCGGTAATTTTTGCGGCGCGCCTGCTATCATTTTGAATCGAGCCTTCGACGGGCCTCTAGTTTAGTTGGTTGGTGGGTCTGGTTTTGATGAAGCCGATCCGACAAAAATGGCGGTTTTCGGCCGTGGTACACTAGCGTTCACGGGCCTGTAGCTCAGTTGGTTAGAGCGCCTGCTTGACACGCAGGAGGTCACAGATTCGAGTTCTGTCAGGCCCACCACCTACCCGATGTGAAGGACCGAAGAATTCCGCCAGCGCATCGCCGCTGCCCACCCGAGTTGTTCCTCCTGAAAATCCTGGCAGGATGAGGTGTGCTTCCGTGAAGTTCAGCGGGTCACGGTCGGAAGACCAAGGATAACCGGATCTTCCTGGCGTGCTGATCGAACGCGCAAATCATCGCTATCCTGCCGCGATAAATAAAAGCATGAACACAGCGAATAAGGTATCCCCGCCAACATCCCCCGCGGCAGGGTCTGAAATCGAGGGCATTGGAAGGCACTACCGCCAACCAAACATTACGGCGCTTGGGCGGAGTAACATGAACAGATCCGCGAGATTTCTAAACAGAATCGCGACCTGATTCTATGCGACCCTCCTTCAGGATATTCTGTACGCACTCCGCACGCTGCGAACGGCACCCGGATTCACATCCGGCGCTGCTCACCCTGGCACTTGGCATTGGAGCGAACACTGTCATCTTCAGCGTGATCCGCAATGTCTTGCTGTCTCCGCCGCATTTCAAGTACCTGAACAGGCTCGCCATCGTTTTCGATGTCAACCGCAAAACTGCGGGGCCGGACCTCGATATCAATCCATCACCAGGCAATTTCCTGGACTGGGGCCAACAAACCCGCGCGTTCGACCAGTTGGTGGCGTGGCGGAACTGGTACCATTCGTTGGCCGGCTGCGCGCGGTGACCCCATGGCAGCCTTAAGAACGTGACCGGTGACGCCACTGGCGCCGCAGCGCATCGTGGTCAGCGGCAACTGGGCGATTCCGCTGTTCGCACACACGCACGGGGTTGTGGGCGTATTTTTGAAGGGCTGGCAGGCCAACGGCATCTTCATGCGCGAATCGGGCTTCCCGCTGGGGGCGCCGGCCGGCTTCTATTCGTCGGGGATCGACCCCGCGTTGCCCAACCCGACCGCGCTGCGGTCTTTCAATACGTGCACGCTCCTGACCACCGGCCTCCGGCAGAACTGCGCCACTACGGACGAGACGCTGGCGTTCATCCAGCAGCAGCCGAACACGCTGCGGACGCTGAGCGGCCGGTTCCCCAGCCTCCGTCCGCCCAAGGTGCCGAACGCGGACGTCTCGCTGTTCAAGGCCTTCAGGCTGCACGAGAACTGGCAGCTACAGTTCCGCGCGGAAGCGTTCAACGTCACGAATTCGCCGCAACTGGGGTCGCCCAGCACCAGTCTGGCATCGACCACGGCAGGCCAAGTGGGGTTGACGCAAAGCAACGACCCGCGAAACGTGCAGTTGTCGCTGCGGCTGATGTTTTAACTCGCCCCGATTCATATGCGCGCGATGTCATCCATCCGCTGCAACTGTCACTCTGATATGATGCGCTTCGTTCTATGAATTTGACGCCAACCGCGCCGGCACGTAGACCTGAACCGTCCGGAAGGACGATTCGGCTGCGTTCACGAAGCTGGCTGTTGCCGGTTTGGGTCCTGCTGACCGGCGCCCACTCCTGGGGTGCCGGCGCACGGTTCAACATCCTGGATTATGGCGCGCGCAACGACGGCGCCGCAGGTCCAGGAGCCATCATGCGCAATCTATTATTTCTCGCGCTCGCCGCAACCCGGATGCTGTCCGCGCAAGCGGCGCTGCCGGCGGAATGGATCGATCCCGACACCGGACATCGCGTGATTCGTCTTTCGCGCGAACCCGGCACCGCTTCGCTCTATTTCCACCAGAATGCCTACTCCGCCGACGGCAAGAAGATCGTCGTCACCAATCCGCATGGAATCGCCACGATCAATCTCGCTACCCGCGAGATCGATCAGGTGGTCGAGGGGCGTGTGAACATCCTAGTCACAGGCCATAAGACCGGCCAGATCTACTACACGAAAGAGGGCGCCATCTTCGCCACGGATCTCGACACGCACGCTACCCATGAGGTCGCGAAGATTCCCGCCCAGGCGGGCCGGGGCGGCGCCTTCGCCGTCAACGCTGACGAAACCATGCTGGTGGGCGTCGCGGCCGACCCCGATGGCAAGACCGTGCCTCGTACTCCGCCGCCGGGCGGCATGGGCGGACGCCTGGAGGCGAACTGGGCTGCCGGTACGCCGAAGATGCTCTACACGATTGACATCAAGACTGGAAGCTTCCGCAAAATCTACACCGAGAACGACTGGACCAACCACCTCCAGATGTCGCCCACCGACCCCCATCTCATCATGTTCTGCCACGAGGGACCATGGCACTACAACGACCGGGAGTGGACCATCCGCACGGACGGCACGGGCCTGCGATTGATGCACGAGCGGACGATGAACATGGAAATCGCGGGACATGAGTTTTTCAGCGCGGACGGTAAAACCGTCTGGTACGATCTGCAGACGCCGCGCAGCACCGTTTTCTGGGTGGCCGGCGTGGAACTCGCCACCGGACATCGCACGTGGTATCACCTGAAGCGGAACGAATGGTCGGTGCATTACAACGTGTCGGCGGATGGAAAACTGTTCGCCGGCGACGGGGGCGGCCCGAGCAGTGTGGCCGCCCATTCGCCCGACGGCGAGACCTTGAACCCGCCGGGCAACGGCCAGTGGATTTACCTTTTCCGGCCGGTCATGGTGAAGGGAAGCTCATTCCGCGACAAGAAAGACCTCATCGACATCGGCTATTTCAAGTCCGAGCGTCTGGTGAATCTGGCCAGGCACAACTATACCCTGGAGCCCAATGTCACGTTTTCCCCCGACATGAAATGGGTAGTTTTCCGGTCTAACATGCTCGGCCCTACGCATGTCTTCGCGGTCGAGATCGCCAAGCCGTGATAGCGTGACAGAAGAACGAACATGTATAGCCATCGCGTACTGCCCCTGATCCTGTCCCTCGGCTCTCTCGCCCTTGCGGCCGCCGACCTGCCCACAGAATGGATCGATGCCTCGACCGGCCATCGCGTGATCCGTCTGTCCCGCGAAGACGGCACGCAAAGCCTGTACTTCAATCAAAACGCCTACACGGCGGACGGAAAGAAACTGATCGTCACCACAGCCGGCGGCGGCATAGCGACTATTACTCTGGCGACCCGCGAAGTCAAGCCGCTGGTCGCGGGGCCAGTGTCGGTCCTGGTGGCAGGTCACAAGACCGGCGATGTCTACTACATCAAGCGGCCCGGCGGCCAGTCCGGCGCGCCTGGCGGACGCAATTCGACCGGGGCCATTGTATACGCCACCAATGTGGATACGGGCGCCACACGCGAGGTCGTCAAATTACCGCCCGGACGGAACGTGGCGTCCCTCAACGCGGATGAGACTCTTCTGGTAGGCACTTACATAGACGGGGCCGCTCCACCCCCTCCGGCGGCCAACCGGTTGCCTGGCGTGGACGCGCGCTTTGGCCAGCCCGACTACGCCGCCGTCGGGGCTGACGGCAAACCGATGACCTACGCGGATGCCAAGGATCTACGGCTGCACAACACGTTGATGGCCACGCGTGCCGGCGCGCCGCGCGTCCTGTTCACGGTCAATACCAAGACGAGCGAGCTGAAGGATATCCTTCGGGAGCACGAATGGCTCAATCATCTCCAGTTTTCGCCAACCGATCCCAACCTCATCATGTTCTGCCACGAGGGCACGTGGCACGAGGTAGACCGCGTCTGGACGATCCGCGCCGACGGCACCGGCCTGACCAAGCTTCACACCCGCACGATGAACATGGAGATTGCCGGCCACGAATTCTTCTCGTCGGATGGCGCCACGATCTGGTACGACCTGCAAACCCCGCGCGGCCAGGATTTCTGGCTGGCGGGCTACAAGGTCGCGACGGGCAAGCGCACCTGGTATCACCTGCAGCGCAATGAATGGTCGGTGCACTTCAACGTATCGGCGGATGGCACGCTGTTTGCAGGAGATGGCGGCGACAGCGAAATGGTGGCACGCGCGCCCGACGGCAAATGGATCTATCTGTTCCGGCCCGAGCGCGTGCCGGATGTGGCCGGCATCAAGACCGCGAATTCCGACAACCTGATCGACCCTGGTTTCTTCCAGGCGGAGCGGCTGGTGAACATGAGCAAACACGACTACCGGCTGGAGCCCAACGTGACCTTTTCGCCCGACATGAAGTGGGTCGTTTTCCGGTCGAACATGTTGGGTCCGGTGCATGTTTACGCTGTCGAAATCGCCAAGGGCGCGAATCGCTGATCGGGCGACAAGAGTTTAGGGGACGTCAGGGAACAACTGCCGACAATGCTGAGAGTGGGTTGGCAGGCGAAAGCGCCTGCCCCATCCTCGTCACCGCCTCGCCGATGGTGGGACAATCCCGAAGTCGATTCCGTCGATCCAGGCCCGGCCCTTACCGAGCGCCATCACGCCGATGTTAATGACGTACGCGTCGTGGTCGACGCGGCCCCGGATCTCGCATTCCTTCCACTCCCCGGAAGTGACCGGCCGGTTGCCCATGTTGTCGAAGAAACCCATCTGGCCGTTTTCGCGGTCTACGCGCAGCCACATCTGAGCCCGGTTCCCACGCGCCGCGGGCTCCACGCGCAGCCATGCGTGCAGCCGGATGGTCTTGCCACGATAGGGGCTGGCGTCGAACGATTGCATGAGATTCCCGAACGAGTTGGCGGGCGGATGTGGCGGAACCAAAACCACGGCGCACCGTGGGCCGATGGTACAGCCCTCCGAGCGGATCTCCGCGGAATAACCGGCCGATCTGGTTGGCACCAGCCACGCGGGTGGGATTTCTCCAGGAGCGCCCTCCTTGAATGCGAGGTTCCGGGGAACACTCGGCGCCATCGCGTCCGCCGGTACGAAGCCCGGCTGGCTGCCGGCGGGCTGTGCCGGCCCGTTCTCCGGCGGCCGGAATTCCGAAGGCACTGCTCCGGTCTGCGGCGGTGTGCGGGCCGAAGATTCCGTCTTTGCCGGGCTGGCTTGCGAAGGCGAAACCGTCACCCACTTCATTTCCTGGCCATGCTGAATCACCTCGTTCGGCTTCATTTCACCAAACTCGATGGCAGCCAGACCGGGCGTCGCGCGCGAAAGGAGGACTCCCTTGCCGCCCCGGGAACCCGCGAGCCTCCGGCCGACCGGGTCCACCACAGCCATAAAGGGCCGTGACATTCCGCCGGCTTTCAGCGTATCCATCCGCAGAACGATTGACCAGGACGGCGAGGGAGGATAGAACCGGCGCAATTCCACGATGCGGCCGCTCACCGAGGCGCCTGCCGGCACAAGGATTTTGGACGAACGGTCTGGGATCGCCGTGGTGAGTCTGGCCTGGATCGGATCGCCCACCGCAGCGCTCGCCGTGTCGATATCCTGGGTGAGCGCCAACTGGAATTCCAACCCCGCTGGCAGTGCCGCTTGTGCAACGGCTCCCTTGCCACTCGCTGAAGGCGACTTCTCCAGGGAGCTATCGAAGCTCAGCGTGGACTCCCCGAGGAATTCGTGGCACGCAGAAAAGACAGTCCGATTCTCGCTTTCTGTTCCGTTGGCATCGATAATCCGCAGGCGGCTCTCGCTGGGAAGGAGGAAGTCGGACCCGTGCAGGACCACGCGGCTATAGTCCAAGGTGGTGGACGCCTGGCAACTCTCGGTATAGCCCGGTAGCTTGTCGGTGTGGATCACCAGGCGCACCAGTTCGGAAGTCTTGGGGTCCACCAGGAATGTGCCATAGTATCCCGTCATGACCCGTCCCGTTCGATAGCCGAAAGAATACTGGCTGTCTTGCTGAGACACCCGGAATGCGAACTCCGCCAGCAACCGGCCGGCTTCGGTCTTCTCGCCGTTGTAGGAAAAGGTGATGGCGCCGCTCTCAAAGATCACGTGGAGAAAGGCGGAGAAGCTTCCTGTGGAGGTAGCGCCTTCCTTGACCAGATCCCCCAGGCTTTGATCGTGAAAGCCGCTTTCGCCCACCCAGGAATACATCTCCCCGGTCTTGGCAACCGCCACATCCAGCCTTAGCCGGTCCGATGTGGCGGGGCGAATCTTCCTCTCGTTCTGCCCGGCGATGAGTTCCGTGCACGAAGGTACGGGAGTGCTGTGGGGCTGATACTGGGTCCGGTCGACCGTCTCGGTACACATATAGTTCGGCAAACGCTGGATGGTTTCGCGGACCCGATCGCGAACGCGATCGAGGAGGTTGTTCCAGTCCTGCTGGCTGTGGGCCGTAGTGACGCACACGCACAACAACACCAGCCTGAGCAGCATACCGGGGAGCTTTCCTCCACTCACGCACATTCTAACGCAGTACCCCAGCTCTCCAAGCGCGGCATGCGGGCAGCGGCGTGTGCTTCTGGGATCTTTTGGAACGTGCGCAACACCCACCGCGCGCCGTAACGCCGGACGGGAACGACGCGCGGTGCCGCCCTCGGTGACCAGGGTATGGGGTCGGGGTGAGTGTCACGGAAAGGGGGTGGCACCGCATCAATGAAGAAACTGTATTACGTGCCAGAGCGAATTCCTATCCCGTAAGCGTGTTATTATCCGCCCTTTCGAGTAGTAGAGGCAGCGCATCGGGCGGCAGAAAGGCTGGCCGGAGCCCCGTGCGTCGCGCAAGAACTGGTGGCTGACCGCAAGAAGGCGCAGGCGTCGAATTCTGCGTTATGAAAAGCACGGTTCGGAACATCCTGAGGCGGTTCCCGGCATACTGCAACTCCAGTAGAACCGGGGAAAAAACATGGGAGAGACTGTTCAGCACCAGGAAATCGCCGGTTAGAGAAAACCTGGACCGGCTGGTCCGCATCTACCTAAATAGGTGAATCCGATGTGGTCGGGTCGGGAATGGAGCTGGCAAATGAAATGCTACTCGTGGAAATCGTTGTTCGGCCTGGTCGTTGCTGCAGGCCTCGTATTCCTGCTTCTGGGGGACGGAACTGCATTGAAAGCGCAGGTACCTGGTCAGGCTTCGACGCAGGGGGCTCCCCAGCAAATATTGTCGGCGGAGCAACTGGACGACCTCGTGGCGCCAATCGCGCTCTATCCAGACCCGCTGCTCAGCCAGGTGTTGGTAGCCTGCACCTATCCGCTGGAGGTCGTGGAAGCCCAGCAGTGGCTTCAGCGGAACAATACGCTGAGCGGCACCCAACTCATGGACGCCGCCCGCCAGCAAAACTGGGATCCCAGTGTGCAAGCATTGGTGGCGCTTCCGGATGTGCTGGCGAAACTGAATCAGGACGTCCGCTGGACCACAGACTTGGGCAACGCCTTCCTCGCTCAGCAAGCCGATGTGATGGCCGCCGTGCAGCGTATGCGAGCACGGGCGCAGGCCAACGGCAAACTCTCCTCAACCCCGCAGCAGACCGTAACGTCCGAGACTCAGGGAGGGCAATCGGCGATCCAGATCCAGCCTGCGAACCCCGAGGTGGTCTATGTGCCGTCCTACGATCCAATGTACGTTTGGGGGCCGCCGGCGTGGGGTTTTTATCCTCCACTCTACTACCCTGCGTTTGGATTCGGATTCGGACCCGGAATCGATATCGGACTTTGTTTCGGTGGCTGGGGCGGTTGGGGATGGGGCGGCTGGGGTTGGGGCTGGGGTCCGAATTGGTTCGGGCGCAGCGTGTTTGTCAATAACACCTTTTTCGGTCGCTACGGGTTCCGCCGAGGTTTCGCGGGAGGATTCGGTGGACTCGGGGGCGGGTTCGGGGGGCGGACGATCTGGGCGCACGATCCTGGTCATCGACTCGGCATTCCGTATCCTAACCGCCAGCTCGCCGGCCGGTTCCAGGCGGCTTCGGTTGCGTCCAGAGCACAGCGATTCGGCGGGCAAAACTCGTTTGGCCGATCGTTCGGGGGCAACCGCAGTGGGTTCCAATCATCGCGCCAGGGCGCTTGGCAGAATTCTGGCGGCCGCCCGTCAGTCCAAGGCGGCCAGAACTATCGAGGCACGGTTCCCCAGGGAGGCGCGCGGGGCTCCCAGTCGCCTGGGAATTTCCAGGGCAGGCAATCTTTTCAGTCAGCGCCGCGATCTTCGGCGCCAGGCATGAGCCGCGGTTACGGCGGCGGTGGTGCACGTAGCTTCGGTGGCGGTGGTGCCCCCAACGTCGGCGGTGGTGGCGCACGGAACTTCAGCGGCGGTGCTACTCCCAACTTCGGTGGCGGCGGCGCGCGCAGCTTCGGTGGTGGTGCACGTAGCTTCGGTGGCGGTGGTGCACGGAACTTCAGCGGCGGTGGCGCCCCCAACGTCGGCGGTGGCGGCGCACGGAACTTCAGCGGCGGTGCTACTCCCAACTTCCGTGGCGGCGGCGCGCGCAGCTTCGGTGGCGGTGGCGCCCGCAGCTTCAGCGGCGGTGCTGCTCCCAACGTCGGCGGGGGTGGCGCCCGCAGCTTCGGCGGTGGCGGTGGCGCTCGCAGCTTTGGTGGTGGCGCTCACGGCTTCGGCGGCGGCGGTGGTGGTGGCCATAGCTCGGGCGGCGGCGGTGGTGGCCATAGCTCGGGCGGTGGCGGCCGAAGAAGGTAGCGCCGACGGCGGTTGTCCCTCACCTCGGTTGCGCAGCCGATGCGGTTACGAGGCGTTGCGGCAGCGCCAGGGATGCCTCTACAACCGTGCCTTTGCCGGGCGAGGAATCGATCTTCAGCCTGCCGCCAAGACTGTCGACCCGTTCCTGCATTCCGATGAGGCCGAGCCCTTTCGAGCCGGCGCGGGAGAACCCCCGCCCATTATCCTGCACGGTCACCGTGACATTGCCGTAATCGGCTCTCAGCCCGATCACAACCGCGTCGGCATTCGAGTGCCGGCAGACATTATTCAGGGCCTCCTGCACGAGGCGAAAGATGCAGGTTTTGTGCTCGTCCGGAAGGTCTGACGGTGGATCTTCGGCTTCGACTCTGATGTGCACCCCCGTGGACCTGGCTACCTGATGCGCCTGCCACTCGAGCGCAGCCGAAAGGCCGAGGTCATCCAGCATGGACGGGCGCAGCAACAGCGCCATATTCCGTATCATCGCCAGGTTGCTTTCGACCAATTCCCGGATGCGGTCAACCCGGCTGCGCAGCGGTTCGGGATAGGGGGCTAACACTACCGCCAGATCGTGCAACTCGAACTGGACCGCCGACATCGATTGCCCAACCGCATCGTGCAACTCCCGCGAGATGCTCTTGCGTTCATTTTCCTGGCTGTCGACCAGCTTGGCCGACAGGCTTCTCAGTTCCTGACGGGCCACGGTCACTTCAGAGAGATGGGCCAGGGTCTGCCTCTCCAGTCGAAGAAGATGAACGGTGCTGGCGCACGCCAGAACGAATCCAAACAAGAACATCAACACCAGTGCGGCGATCAAGCGGTTACGCAGGCCGGAGAACATAGCGAGCAGCCGATGATCCTGCTCCATAAGCTGTTGTTGATTTACAGCCGCAATGGTGTCTGCGATATTCAAGGTGTTGGACCGTCGTGGAAGAACCACATCACGCAGGAATCGGTAGCCTTCACGACGCCGCTGCACGGT
Source organism: Terriglobia bacterium (assembly GCA_020073365.1). Classification (GTDB taxonomy): domain Bacteria; phylum Acidobacteriota; class Terriglobia; order Bryobacterales; family Bryobacteraceae; genus JAIQFL01. The sequence goes on from JAIQFL010000200.1 coordinate 17,165, forward strand.
GGTCCATCGCAGAACCGGATCCAGAGCTTCCCAGTATTCCCGCAGCTCCTGTCTGAGGGATTGATACATCCTTTGATCCGGCAATCGGGGGAAAGCGCCTGGATCGGACAGCATCGCTTCGATCTTGAAGCGCATGCCGGACAAAGCCATCCGGCTCTGCTCGGCGCGCTCCAGGTCGGGCTCCAGCAGGTAATCCCTCACGTACGTTCCGGAAAGATATACGGCGGTACGAATATCGTCCAACTGTCGCGCGCCGTTGAGGAATTCCCTCAGGGTGCTCTCATCGCTGGATTGCAGCTTGGAAAGCACACTAACGGCATTCACACCGGACAGCACGAGTAGAATCAACAACACGCCGAATCCGAAAGCCAGAACTGCCCTGGTGGTAAGAAAGTGTCGGGCCACTTGTGAAACCGGGGGGAACGCGTTGGCAGCCGCCGGATCGGCTCGTCCCGATGTCAATCCGAGGGCATTAGCCGCCATGTGCCAACGTCCCCCTACCGGCCGAGATCACGCCCCTGCGGATCGAGTATAGGATCAGGTCCGCCAGGCTATGGAAATTGAGCTTCTGAAAGATGTGCTGGCGGTGACACACCACCGTGGTAGGGCTAAGGTTCAGAACCGTGGCAACATCCTTGTTGGATTGGCCCTCCGCCAACATCTGCAGAATCTGCCTTTCCCGATCGGTCAGCAGGTCGTAGCTATCCTGCACATTTTGCTGGTCGAGATAGCGGACATACTCGTCCGCCAATATGCGGCTCACTTTCGGGCTGAAGAACGCCTTTCCCCGGCTGACGGCCCGCACGGCTTCGACAGTCTCGGACTCCGCCGAGCTCTTCAGCACATAGCCGCGCACACCGGCTTTCAGCGCGCTGAGCAAGTAGCATTCGTCGGAGTGGACCGTCAGCATGACTACCTGCACGTCCCGGACATGCGCCGAGATTTGGCGGGCGGCCTCGATACCGTTCAGCACCGGCATCGCGATGTCCAGCACGGCGACGTGGGGCATTACACGCTGGGCAATCTCCACCGCCTCCCGGCCGTCCACGGCTTCGGCCACGACTTCAAAGTCGGGCTCGTGGGCCAGCAATGCCTTCAGGCCGCGGCGAATGATCGCATGGTCATCGGCGATTAGAATTCGAACCGCGCCCATAGTGGTTCGCCCGCTACTGGGAGTGATTTTAGACTACCCGGCGATAGCGAAGGAATCCCTCAAACAAGGTATTTTCCCGCAAAAACCACAGGTGCCAGGACCAGACGGAGATGTCCCTACTTTTCAACGATTTCCTCGCTGAAAACACCCTGTTTGACCCGCAATTCAAGAGGCTTGCCAGGAGGTCCGACGAGATCCGAAGGCGGAAATCGACTCCAACGGTGGGTATTGGCTGCTTCGAGGGGGTGATGCTCTACTATTGTGTCAAGCCCATAATACGCCGTACGCAGGATGGCAATCCTGGTGGAACAGCCCTACATTCAGAAGGAAGCGTCCGCTGGGCGGGAAGCTGGGCTGGCTGCCGGTATTTTTCTTCCCGACCGGCAGCGAACCCGCCCAACGGAACGTCTCAGAGGGTCCGATGAGGCCAATCATCGCGTCAGTCTTAGGCAAGCTCAGAAGACAACCGCGGGAGTGGTCCGGTTCCGGTTCGGACAAGTCGTGCGCCGGACCAGTCCATCGCCGCTTGGCCACCATACCGGTTCTTGTGGCCTCCCCACGCGAAGAAGATCATCGCCGCGTGCGTGAGTTGGTGGCAAACAGCCAATGGCTGGCGATCGAAGCTCGCGACTGGAGCGGGGCCCTGAACCTCTCGCGGTACGTGGTCTTCCCTGTGATTGTCTGCGACCGCGATCTCGGGGGGCTGGAGACGCATACGGCTATTCGCAGCCTGGCTGGCGGCTGGAGAACCGCGTGTGTAATATTGCTGTCGGACTATTGGGATCCCGATCTTTGGGAAGGGCTGTTGCAACAAGGCGGATTCGATGTACTGGTGCGGCCACTTCACCGAGACGACGTCGTGGCAGTCTTGGATGCCGCTTACCGGCAGTGGGCGGACGTTGGGCCCAGCCAGGCTGTGTCCAACGAGTCGTCGCGCAGTACGCTCACACGATCGCGCGCTGCTTCATGAAGGGTACGAATCATTTGTATTGCCCGGCTGGAATCGACCGGTTTCAACAGTGCTCCGCAGGCGCCTCGGGCATAGGCGTCGCCTGCGGACAGCCCATCGGCGCGATCGGCGACGATCAAGGAGGCCACGAACGGATGCAATTTCCCCACCATGGGCAGGGCATCCTGCCACGAGCCATCCAGGAACATGACGTCCGAGAGGAGTACCGTGCCTCCCGTGACGGTCAACAGAAAGTCGGCCTCTTCGAGTGTTTCCGCTCGATGCATGCGGATGGCGGAGTAGTGCAGAATGATGGCCAGTACCGAGAATTCGGACCGGAAGCACGTGAGATAGACACATTCGATCCAGTTTGTGCCGGGTACCTCTCGCAGGCGACCGGCGCGCGGCTGAGACGATCTGGTCATGCTCGAACACCCTTTCTCGACGACCACCGGTTTGAGGATAGCCGCGGATGGCCCCCGATTCCATCCTCCGGATACAGTAGTCGCGCGGAATTAGGCCAGTAAAGCATGCACCGTGGGATCGAAGAGCCGAAGTTTGGCGGACAGGCGGTGGGACCAGAATGCAGGGCCCCATCAGGGGAGGGAGCATGAAGCTTCACAGAACTAGTGTAATGCCACACTCGGGACTGGACAACCGGGGGCGAAATATGGTCAGATACTCGCATGGGACTGCCTGTAGCCATCAGTGCCGCGGCCCGGCAGGGTCTGGAGGCCTTGGTGCGGGCAGGGAATACTGCACAGAAGTTGGTCCGACGCGCGCGGATTGCTTTGCTGGCCGGCGAAGGCCTCACGGACAGCCAGATCAGCCAG
>JAIQFL010000201.1 GCA_020073365.1 Terriglobia bacterium
CCTTCCCTAAGAAGGAAAGATGTAGCAAAGGTTCTCTTGGGTGTGATCGATGACGAGGGCGGACCGCTGATTCACAATTGCGCCTCCGAGGAGCAACAACGCTCGTTTGACGCCACCTGCCGCAAACTGCTCCGTTTCCTCTCTTCAGCCTCCGCCTGAAGGCAATTTACCCATAGATTCCTCCGACGAGGCACGATGTTAGGGTCGCGCGGATCGGCGAAGGCGAACATGCCGTCGGCCATGTTGCGCAGCCGCCGCCAATCGCCTTCGCGCACGCCCACCTGGTTCCACCGCTCGTTGGGCCCGCGCCAGATCTCGTGGTCCTGGAAGCCGGCCATCACGTTGTACGGTTCCGCCATGTCCACACCCACGTGATAGGCCTGCGCCATGGGCATGTTGTTGACGAAATCCCAGTGCGCGCCCTGGTCGTTGGAAATGAAGAAGCCGCCATCGCTGCCGGCCAGCAGGCGTTTGGAATTGGCCGGGTCTATCCACAAAGCGTGGTGATCGCCGAACATATTGCCCCCCACCAATCCGAAAGTCCGGCCGCCATCGGTCGAGACATAATGATTTCCGGCAAGCGCATAAATGCGGTTCTCGTCGTTGGGATCCACGCGGATCTGAGTGTAGTAGAAGGGCCGGTTGTTGATGCTCCGGTTGCTGGTAGTCAGTTTCCAGGTCTTACCGCGATCGTCCGAGCGCCACAGCACTCCCTCGTCCCGCGTCTCTATCATGGCGTACACCACGGCGGAATTGCTACGGCTCGCGCTGATGCCGATCCGGCCCAACAACTTGTCGCCGGGAAGTCCGTTGGCCAGGGCCGGATCGGTCAACTTGATCCACGTTTCGCCGCCATCGGCAGAACGGTAGAGACCGCTGCCCGGGCCTCCGCTGCGGAAATGCCAGGGCTGGCGCAAGTAGTCGTACATGCCCGCGTAGACCACGCTTGGGTTGTCGGGCTCGAAGCAAACATCGCTGGCGCCGGTGGTGCCATTGATGTATAGGACTCGCTTCCAGGTGGCGCCCGCGTCGATGGAGCGAAAGATGCCGCGCTCCTCGTTCGGTCCCCACTCATGCCCCATCGCCGCCGCGATCACGATGCGCGAATCCTTCGGGTTGATAATGATTCGCGAGAAGCGTTCGCTATCCCTCAACCCGTAGTGGGTCCATGTACGGCCGCCGTTTGTGGATTTGTAGATCCCATCGCCCACCGATGTGCTGTTCCCTGGAATTCCTTCGCCGGTCCCGATGTAGACCACGTCGGAATTGTCAGGAGCCACTGCCACCGCCCCCACCGACAGCGTGTTGCCATCGTTGAATACGGACTCGAACGTGGTGCCGCCATTGGTGGACTTAAACAGCCCCGCCGTGGAGTGGGCGGCATAGAGGATGTTTGGATCACCGGGAATGCCCGCCACGTTGTCCACTCTTCCGGCGAACATGGCTGGACCGATGGAGCGCCAGCGCAGTCCCGATACTACCTGCGGAGTGACAGCTTCCGCGGCGACTGCCGTGTGGACTGAAAGGACGCCGGCTATCAGCGCCGCGAAAGAACGAAGCATGGTGTCTCCCCTTCAGCGAAGCGGGCTCCCTGGAGCCATTAAGGCAAGATGAAGCCTGCCCCACGATGCATCAGAACCAAATCTGCAGACGCAGTTGCAGGTTGCGAGGGCCCACCGCGGTTGCGGTCGTCTGGCCGAAAGTTGTCGAGGTTATGTTGATGCGGGCGCCGTCACCGCCGGCCTGGAAGACTGGATGATTGAACGCGTTCAAGGCCTCGACAGCCAACCGCATCTTGACCGGCTCCCGTATCGGGATGTCCTTGATCAGTGACATGTCAGCCTGAACATACTTGGGCCCGTACAGAAAGATGAATTGGCCAAACTGGCCCGGCGTGGCAGCAGGAGCGAGCACCGCCGTATTGGCCCGGCCATCGGCGCCCACCAGGGCTGGGCTGACAAATGAGATGTTGTGGCTGGGGCCGGAGCGGATGGTGAGCATGTTCTGCAACTGGCTCGTGGTAAGCCCGTTGAGAATCACACCTGAATCGTATTGGTTCACGGTGCCGCGATTACTTACGAGCTTGAACGGGCGGCCCGACTGAACACGAATGATGCTGCCGAGGGTCCAACCGCCGATGATGCGGTTGACCACGCCGTTTCCCACGATGGCATGTCCCCTGCCGAAGGGAAGTTCATAGTTCAGATACGTCTGCCATGCCTGGCGGATATCGAACACCGATGGCCCCTTGTTGAGGCCCCGATTCCGCAGCGTGGTGTAATTGGCGAAGCCGGCTTCGTTTTCGCCGAACAGATCCCCCAGCGCCTTGGCATAGGTATAGTTGGTGGTGACGTTCAGGCCATTGCTGAACCTGCGGCGAAGTTCGATTTGCAGGCCGTTGTAGGTGGAATTGCCGTCATCTGTCACCAAGTCGAGATCGTAAGCCGATCCGATCCCAGTGGCGTTGAGGGTCGCGCCGGAGTTAAAGCGATTGGCTTGGAAGAAGTTGATCGGGAAGGTGCCGGAACCCGTGTATCCGCTGCTGGCGCATGCGGGCAAAGCAGCGCCCACCAGGCGGCAGAAATAAGTGGGGGACGTGGCCAGGTTCGCCGCCGTTGCGCCTGCCAGACCCTGCCCAAGCTGAGTGATGAACGTGCCGTTGCCGAAACCCGAGCCGTTGGCCAGCGCCGGCTGACCGGCGCTCGCGCCGAACGCAGTTTCGAAGATAGGCAGCGGGACCTGTCCCGCTCGTCCGAGATTCGCAAAGCTGTTCACCCCGGCCGACTGATTGATGGCAAGGTTCTTTTGGGCATTGGCGAACTCGCGGGCGAAACCGTTTTCCAGAGTGTTCACCTCGTTGGTGTTATACGTGCGCCAGATGTGGGTCGCTTTGTTCCCCACGTAGCGGACTTCCAACACGAGGTTCTTGTCCAGATCGCGCTGGACCCCGAGGGACCAGTTTTGAACGTACGGGGTGCGCAGATTGGGTGAGGTGGTTCCGAAGGAGAGTCCGCCGAAGGTAAAGAGGGACTGCTGGAAGGGCGGCGCGAAACTCGTCGGAAACGTCTGCAGAGGGGGCAGGGGAGTGCTCACGCTCAAGGACCCGGCCGCGAAACCGGGCTGGCCGGGATTGAGGAACAGGGCCTGCGTGCCGCCTGGATTGGCCCCCACGGTTTCTCCGAACGTCAGCATCCCTTCCTGATAATAGGTGATGCCGTAGTTGCCGCGGATTACGGTCTTGCGGTCCTTGCCCAGCAACTTGCCGAGAAAGCCTCCCTCGGCACTCGGGCTCCAGGCAAATCCAAAATTCGGCGCGGGATTCACGTTATCGCTCGCGTAGGTGTGGGGGCGCAGAGAAAGCGTGGGGTTCGCAACGCCGTTCAATTGACCAGGCGCGAAGAGCTGACTGGAGGGGCCGTAAATATCGGCCAGAGTCGGGCTGTTGTAGGTGCCATTCGTATTGTGTATATCGCCGGAAAACTCCCAGCGCATGCCGTAGTTCAATGTGAGCGTGGGACGCACGCGCCAGGAATCTTGAAAGTAGATACCAACAGATTGCTGCGCTTCGCGCGAAACCAAGGGTGTGTAGTTGTTGTACTGGTGGCTGTTTTCATCCACAGCCCGGTCGCTGGCGATGCCCGAGACACGGCCGGTCAACATCGCGTAGAGTGCCAAGGCACTCGGCAGATCACTGCTGCGAACCCCGGGTACCGTGGAGGCGGCGATGACTGAAGAGATCGGGTCGGAAGGGTCCACTCCCACGGTAAGGTTCGGGACCCCGGCATTTCCGAAGAGCGAATCCCACATGGTGGTCCGCAGCAATGAGAAACCGGCGACAAAGGTGTGGGACCCGCGGAGCCATCGCAGAGTATCGTACAGGTTGTAGACAGGATTGTTTCGCGGCTCGGCCCCATTGTTGCCGTTTCGGATGATGGCGGGTATGCCCAGCGGAAAGTTGATCTTCATTAAAGTGCCGTTGAGTGCATATTGGCTGGGATTCTCACCCACGTTGAATTGCTCGACGTTGCTTTGGACGCCGAATTTAACCTCGTTGAAGATAGTGGGGGTCACCGCGTAATTCACGCCGATGGATGCGACGTAGTAAGTCGACTTGAATTCCGACTGCGGCTTAAAACCCGAGCCTGGCCACGGCTGGGTGCCGCGAATGTCGCGCCAACGAAGATTCCACGTGCCCGTTACAGAGAGTTTCGAAGTGGCCTGGTAATCCATTCGGGCCGTGGGGTAACGTTCCGTGGGCCCGCCGGCAAGGTTCCATCGAAGTTGGTTGGTGATCAGATCGTTCGGTGCGAGGTTAGCTGCCGAAAGAGCTCCATTCATGCGCGACAGCAGGCCCGTGATAGTGGGATCGACTTTATTCGGGAACCCCGCCGCTCCCGCAATCTGCAGGAGGTCGACGGTATGCTGCTGGCCATCCGTGCCCGAATAGCGGAAAATACCCTGCTGCGCTTCCGAAGTCAGGATCAGGTTGGTGGCCAGGCTTTGGCTGGGCGCCCGGTTCTCTTCGTAGTTGGCAAAGAAGAACAGCTTGTTCTTCCAAAGGGGGCCGCCCAGATTCCCACCAAACTCGTTTTGGCGCAGTCTCGGAGTGGGGAGTCCGCTGGCGTCGTTGACCCAGGTATTCGCATTCAGCGCATCATTGCGAAACTGTTCGAATGCGCCGCCGTGGAACTGGTTGGTGCCCCGCTTGGTAACGAAGCGCAACTGCATGGCGCCTTCGCCGGATGCATCGGCGCTGAGCCCGTTGGTGGAGACGGTAACTTCATCGATAGCGCCCAGGCGGAGAGGCGCGAAGACAAAGTTGCTGGTGCCGCCGCTCTTGAAGCGCTGTGAATTGTCGTTCACGCCATCCAACGTGATGTTGAGCGACGCGTTCGGCAGGCCGTTGTACGTACTGTTCCGCTCGCTGGCGCCCCGTTGGGCTCCGGCCATCAGCAATCCGAAACCCAGCAGGTCCCGGCCGCTTAGGGGCAGGTCTTGAACCAGCCGGTTTTGCACCGTAGTGGAAACTTCGTTGGAACTGGTTTCAAGGGGAGTCGCTGCTCCGCTCACCTCCACGGTAGTGGACGCCTCACCAATGGTCATCTGGACAATGATGTCCCGGGTCCGGGCCGTCTCGACAATCACACCCGTATAGAGGGCCGTTCGGAAGCCCTTGGCAGTGGCCGAGAGCCTGTAAGACCCGGCCGGCAGAGTCACAAAGACGAATCCGCCGTCTTTCACTGAAGTCGTCTCCCTGGCGATGCCGGTGGCTTCATCCTCCAGCTTGATTACCGCGGTCGGGACAACCGCTCCTGTAGGATCGAGAACCGTTCCGTGAATTTCACCGGTGGTGGTAACTTGTGCGCGCGCGACGGATAACGACAGAAGAGCGGTCCCCCCACGAGCGCAAAATGGAATTTGGTTTGATATTTTCTCGTCACTGGACACCTCTCGGACAGCAGATTTTGATATGGGTGCCAACAGGGGCTCCGTTTTTGTGTAAGCGGTTAACACAGCATTGGCGGAAGTTTATGTCAAACTAGGAACAGTTGTCAAGGCTGGCAGACAACGGTGGCAGACAACGGTGGCAGACAACGGTGGGTGTCAATCGGCTGCAAGTTGACAACCTGCCCCACAACCAGCAGGTCCGTCATCTTCAGTATCTGAGCCGAAGCGCAAGCTGCAGCAGTCGCGGCTGATTCAATTGCGTCGTAATCTGACCGAAGGTATTGTTCGCAGCGGTGGTAGCCACGGTATTCGGCGGACCGAACCACACGCGATTCGCCAGATTAAAAGCTTCAGCGCGGAACTCCAGGTTGAACCGTTCCTTGATGGTGGTCCGCTTGAAAATCGCCAAATCGTAGTTCGCGATCCCAGGACCGCGTATTACAGGATCGGTGCGGCTTTCATTTCCAAACGCATAGGCCGCGGGCACCGAGAAACAACTGGTATTGAACCACTGTCCGATTCTCTGTTGGTCTGAGCCGGAAGTAATTTTGTTACAGCCCGCGGAGACGTTAGGGCGCAGCCCGGTGTTGAGGCCCGTCGTATTCGGGCTGGCCGTGAGGCCGAGCGGGAAGCCCTCCTGGTATGTGGTTACGCCGTTGAAGCCCCACCCCGAAACGATCCTGTCGGCAAATCCATGCAGGCTGTTCAGGAATTGCTTTCCCTTGCCAACCGGCAGGTCGTAGACGTAACTAACGACGAGACGTTGTCGGGAATCGTAGTTCGACAGAGACTTCTCCGCGGCAAAATTGTAGATATTCTGCACGCCGGATACACCACCGGCCTGCGTCTCGAGCCATGAGGTCAGCGTTTCCACGTTCGCTAGAATCTTGGAAAAGGTGTAGGAGGCCAGCACAGTACCGCCAGTCTTGAAGCGCTTTTCCGCTTTCACCTGGAGCGAATGATAGGTGCTGTCGCCGACATATCCGCCCGGGTCTGAAAGCGAGGTGTACTGAGGAAAAGGCAGCAGCAGTTGGCCCATCTGCACGGTGGGCTGCGAAAGGGCTCCGAATTGCACCGTGCCATAGAACGGATTCGGCACCTGATTCTTCAACTGGCTCCCCAGCGAAAGGTATTGTGGGTTGATCTGGTTCAGGTTCAGGCCGCCCTGCGGAAGATGCAGACCTCGCAAACCGGCATATCCGGCTTCCAGCGAAAGGTCGCCGGGTAACTGGTGCTGAACCGTGAAGTTCCACTGATAGGTGTATCCGTATTTCTCGTACTGAAGATCACCGTGCCCGGAGAGCGCTCCGCCCAGCAGGGCCGCCTGATAGTTCGGGTTCCGTCCCGGCGCGGGCTGAAGCCCGTTGGGATATGGATTGCTCAAGGTATTCAGGGGCGTGACTTGGCTGTTGATGGTGGTGATTTCATTGTTAACGAAATAATCGAGCGGGTTCGAATAGGGCCCTTGCGGAAACTGCAAGGTGCTCGGGAGATAGAAGATACCACCGCCCGTGCGGATCACCGTCTTATTGGTCAACCGGTAGGCGACGCCGATGCGCGGGGCGAAGAGCCGATACTGTTCGGGGTTAAGACCCGATTCCGGATGGTTCGGGGTGTTCACCAGGTCGAAGGCGCCCAATACGGGTTGGCCGTTCACAGCGACATTCTGAAGCGCCGGATTGACTTCTTTCGGATTGAAGGTTGCCTGGCGATTGAACCGTTCGATATAAACGCCGGGGATCTCCCAGCGCAGACCCAACGTGACGGAAAGCTTGTTATTTACCTGCCAGGTGTCGGCTCCGAAGAAACTCTCATAGTGCAGGGTGGCAAGGGTAAAGAGCGAGGTCTGGAGCACGCCGCTGGCGGGTAGCCCGAGTTCCAGCGAAGCCAGGCCGCTACCTGTGGCCCCGGGACTCAACGCGTTCTGAGAAGTAAACAGGTTGTCGCAGGAGAAGACGCCGCCCGGGCTGTTGTTCTGGAAATAGTTGAGCTCGTTCTTGCGTAACTCCGAGCCGAATTTGAACGTGTGCCGACCCTTGATCCAGGTCATTGTGGGCACCAGCGTGTAGGTGTCGTCCCTACCCAGAAGTAAGCCGGTCCCGATCGCGTTGTAAGTCGGAGAAGTGACACCGATGCTGGGCCAGGTTGTCGAAGGGGTCAATCCGTTGAGGGTGGGGACCTGCTGATAATACGACGGCAAGCCAAGGGCCGAGGACTCATCCGTTCCCAGGGTTCCGGGCGTTCTGGCATAGCTCCAGCGGAGAAAGCCGGCTCGAACATCGAAGATCATTGTCGGGCGGAAGGCATAGGTGTCGGCCAGTACGGTATTGATGGTCACAAACGCCTCCGGCGAGAACGGGTCGCCCGAGAGAAGGGCATTGCCGTACACGTTGACCGGCAGATTGTTCGATCTCCAGCGTGTATAGCGCGCCAGAAGTCTCTGCTTATCGCTGAGCTGGTGGTCGCCCCGCACGTTGATCTGATCGTTGTCTCCGCCGGTGGCCGCATTGCGGGCGTAGTTCAGATTGCTCGTGAAAGGCTGGCCGGCGGTATTGGGCAACCCGTATTCCGGGAAGCCAAGAATCTTCGTCGCGACGGGATTTATCCGGCTCGCGGGAATGACGTTGTTCGGAAACTGCGAGCGCTGGACGGTCCCCGATCCGCACGCGGCGTTGTTGTACTGACCGCACTGTGTCAGTGGATCGTAAATGGGAATCTGCGCGCCCGACGCGTTCAGATAGCCGGAGAAATCTCCCTGCAACTCCGCCGGCGTGGGCACGGTCTCGCTGAACAGGTTGCCCTGCCGTGCGCGATAGCCTTCATAGCCAAAAAACAGGAAGGTCTTGTCCTTGCGAATCGGACCGCCTATATCGGCGCCGAACTGATTTTGCACGAACGCAGCTTTGCCCGCGCCGGCCTTATTGGCGAAGAAGTTCGCGGCATTCAATCGCTTGTTGCGCAGAAACTCGTAGGCGCTGCCGTGATACTGGTTGGTTCCGGACTTGGACGCCAGATTGATCACGCCGCCGTTGTAACGGCCATATTCAGCCGTATTGTTGCTGGTCTGGACACGGAATTCGGAAACTGCGTCCTGGCTTGGCACAAGGGCCGTTATGTTGCCGTACGTGATGTTCACCGGCACGCCGTCGTAATAGGATGCGCCCTGGTTTGCGGTTCCGCCGCCGATCTGGTAGTTGCCCGCCGCGAAGACGTTCTTCCCCGTGAGGTTGCCGTCGGAGGATCCCTGGGGCACGACTCCAGGCGTCAGGCTCACCAGATTCAGGACATTGCGCCCGTTCAGCGGCAACTCTTCAACCTGCCGCGTCGCTACAACCTGGCTTAGGGAGGCGTTCTCTGTCTGCAAGAGCGGGGCCGCCCCCGTGACCTCAATCGACTGCGTGACATCGCCCAGTTCCATGGAAACATCGAGCCGGGCAACTGCCGCCACATCGAGTTTGATGTCATCGCGCGTGGTTCGCTTGAACCCGGGCTTCTCAACCGCCAGGCTGTACGTACCGGGCACGAGGTTCACGAAGCGATAACCCCCGTCGGCAGCAGTTTCAACGGCATGACGCTCGCTGGTGCTGGTGTTCGTGACCGTGACCGCGACCGCCGGCATCGCAGCCCCGGATGCATCGGTGACGGTGCCTGTGATGGAGCCATAGAACGTTTGCCCCAGCAGAGGAGAACCAAAAGCCCAGAGTACGAAAAGACTCAGGCAGAACGGTTTGCGACTTGGCATGAAACCCCTCCCTGTCCCCAGAAAGATCCTGGATCGACGCTGACCCCTGTGTATATAGCGCAATGAGAATTGTCGATTACGCAGCATATTATCAGGGGCCCCAGGGGATGTCAAGAAGAGAAAACCAACAGAAGAGAAAACCAAAAACCTCGTCTTGACTTCGATCCTGTCAGTTGTTGTATTCTCGGGTCTGTGCGCGATTATCGTTGCGCATCGCGCATTTGAATCCGTTGACGAACCTCAACCCGAGCCAAATACGACAACTGCTCCATTGCAGTTGGAGGCGGCGCCGGCTGAAATCCCTCCCCAAAGGGGACCCCGGCCAGGATTGGCTGCCCCACGGCATAGGACAAAGTGTGAAGTTATTGTTATGCGGTTCCTTAGTTTTCTGGCTCGCGACCGCCGCGGGGCAGACGCTGCCGGATGGCCCGGGCAAAGCCATCGTACAGAGAATGTGCACGCCATGCCATGGCCTTGGGAGCGTGGTCCGGGCGCGAATGACCAAGGAGCGCTGGGGCAGTGTCGTCGACGATATGGTGTCGCGAGGCGCGAAGGGTACGGACGATGAGATTGACCAGGTGATTGACTACCTGGCGGCGAATTTCAGCAAGGGCGCCGCGAAGACCGTGAACATCAACAAGGCCGGCGCGGTGGATCTCGCGGATGCACTGGAGATTTCAGCCGCGGATGCGGCGGCCATCGTAAGCTACCGTAGGGATAAGGGTGATTTCAAGAGCCTGCAGGATGTCACGAGAGTCCCCGGAATCGACATCAAAAAGATTGAGGCAGCGAAGGACCGCCTGGAGTTCTGAGCGGCTTGGGTTTGCGTCTCTGGCCGGTCTCCTGGCGCTTACTGGCTGCCGAAGCCACTTGCCCGCGACGACCGTCAACGCCTATATCGATCCAGCCATCTGCGCGTCGTGCCACGCCGAAATCGCCAAGACCTATCGCGAGACCGGTATGGGCCGCTCGTTCTACCGTCCCGGTCCCGCAGCCTTCCCCTCCCACTCCCCCTTCTATCACAAGGCTTCCGACCGCTATTACGAATTCTCCAGCCGCAACGGAAAGTTTTACCTGAGCCGTCATCAGATCGGTTACGCCGGCCAGGATACCAACCGGATCGAGAAGCAAGTCGACTACGTGGTCGGATCCGGTAATCACGCCCGCACTTATCTTCACCGCAACAGCGAAGGCCAACTGACTGAACTGCCGGTTAGCTGGTACAGCGAAAGCGGAGGCTACCTGGCGATGAGTCCGGGTTACGACAACCCCCACCAGGAAGACTTCCGCCGTCCGGCTCCCGACGACTGCCTGTTCTGCCACAACGGTTATCCCGGGAAGACGACTGCCGCGGGTATTGATTGCCAGCGGTGTCACGGACCAGGCAGCGCCCACGTCGAAGCTGCTTCGTCAGGAAGCGCCAAGCCCGAACGGATCCGTGCGGCCATTGTGAATCCGGCCCGCCTGGATCGCGATCTCCAGCTTGACGACTGCATGCAATGTCATCTCGAAACCACCAGCCTGCGGTTACCCAACGCGATCCGGAACTACGACCGCGCGCCGTTTTCGTATCGTCCAGGGGAGCCCCTGACCGACTATGAACAGTTCTTCGATCATGCGCCCGACACCGGGTTCGACGACCGGTTCGAGGTCGCCCACCAGGCTTACAGGCTCCGCAAGTCGGCCTGTTTTCTGGGCAGCCGGATGACGTGTACCACCTGCCACGATCCTCACCGGGCGCTCGGCGGAGAGGCGGCTGTTGCGCACTACGTGAGCGTGTGCCGCAACTGTCACGCCGCGGCCCACTCATCGGGAATGCCGCCCGGCGGCCGGAATTGCCTCGAGTGCCACATGTGGAAGCGGCGTACGGAAGACGCGGTCCACGTGGTTATGACGGACCATTTCATCCAGCGCCAGAAACCTGCGCGCGATTTTCTCGCTCCACTGCCGGAAAGGCAGGTCCCGTACCGCAACGAAGTGGCTCCTTATTATCCAACCCGCCCCAGTGAACTCTACCTCGCGGTTGCGCAGGTACAGCACGAATCCAACCTCCAGGCCGGCATTCCGCGTCTGGAACAGGCCATTACCAGGAGCAAACCGGATAACCCCGAATACTACGTCGAACTGGGAAAGGCCGAGTCCAAATCCGGGAACCAGAACGAAGCCATTCGCTGGTACGAAGAAGCTCTGCGCCATCGCGACGGTTTCCATACGGCCCTGCGGGAACTGGCGGCGGCCCTGGCCCTTTCCGGCAACCTGGCGCGCGCGGTGGAAATCGGCGAGCGGGCGTGTGTCCAGCAGCCTCCCGATACTGTGGCGCTCACAAATCTCGGCAATGCCTACCTGCGGCAAGGGAATCCCGATCGGGCGAAACAGATCCTCAGCCAGGCACTCGCGCTGAATGCCGATCTTCCGGATGCCAACAATCTTCTCGGCCTTGTGTGGCTGGCGAAGCAAAATCCAGTGTCGGCCGAATCCGCGTTTCGCGAGGCGATCGCGATACAACCGGACCTGGCGGAGGCGCACAACAATCTGGCCAATCTGCTGGCGGGCCGCAACGCGTATGCCGAGGCGGCTTATCACTTTCAGAAAGCGCTGGCCAACGACCCTTCTTATGTAGATGCACGCCACAGCTACGGCTTGTTGCTGGTGCTCATGCGTTCGTTCGACCAGGCAATGGCAGAACTGAAGGAAGCCGTGCGGCTCGACCCGAATTCCGCCCCGCTTCACATCGACTTCGCGGACGTGCTGGTCGAGAAAGGGAACGCCGCGGCAGCCGCAGAGGAATATCGCCGGGCCATTCAGCTAAACCCGGGGCTTGCGGAAGCGTACTATGGATTGGGCAATGCGCTCGCGGCTGAGCGCAAGCCGGCGGATGCGATACTGGCATTCCAGCAAGCCATTGAACGCAATGCGAATTTCTACGAAGCGCATCTTGCGCTCGGTAGGGTTATGGGCAAGTCAGGCCGTCCAGCAGAAGCGCGGGCACACTTGCAGAAGGCCGCGGAAAGCGACGATCCGGCGGTACGCAATGCGGCCCTGAGGGCTCTCCGCTGATGCGCGTCGCGATCATCGGCGGTTCGGGACATATCGGGTCCTACCTCACGCCGCGGCTGGTGGAAGCCGGCCATACGGTTCTTTCGGTGAGCCGGTCCCAGCGGAAGCCATACGTTCCACATGGAGCGTGGAACAAGGTCGAATGCGTCAACCTCGATCGTGGGGCGGAGGAGGAGGCGGGAACCTTTGGCGTGAAGATCCGCGAACTCGATCCGGATGCGGTCATCGACCTGATTGCGTACACGCTCGAAAGCACCGAAGCGCTGGTGGAGGCCCTGCGCGGCCGGGTGCAACAGTTTCTGCATTGTGGAACCATATGGGTCCACGGCCCGGCCATTGAAGTTCCGGTTACGGAAGAACAGCCGCGCAAGCCTTTCGGTGATTATGGAATTCGCAAGGCCGCAATCGAACAATACCTGCTGAACGAGGCTCGCCGGAACCGTTTTCCCGCCACCGTATTGCACCCCGGTCACATTGTCGGCCCCGGTTGGGTGCCGTTAACTCCCGCGGCGAATTTTAACCCCGCAGTATTCGCGGACTTAGCCAGCGGCAAGGAGATCGCCCTACCCAACCTGGGCCGGGAAACCGTGCACCACGTTCACGCCGACGACGTTGCACAGGCGTTCATGAAAGCGATGGCGAATTGGTCGAATGCCATCGGTGAGAGCTTTCATGTGGTCTCGCCGGCAGCCATATCGCTGGCCGGTTACGCCGAAGCGGTCGCTGGCTGGTACGGCAAAGAGGCACTGATCCGATTCCTGCCGTGGGAACAATGGCGCGCTTCCGTCTCGGAAAAAGAGGCGAAGGTTACCTGGGACCACATCGCCCGATCCCCGAATTGCAGCATTCGCAAGGCGCAAAGGCTGCTGGACTACCAGCCCCGGTACCGATCGCTTGAAGCCGTGCGTGAGGCCGTGGCGTGGCTCTTTGCGAACGGCGTGATTCAGGCGCAGACAATTCCGAATTACCTACATTGTCCTTGACACTGCAAATTGCTCCTGATAGCATCCCTTCTGAATTAAGCAACAGCTATTGCGTATCGCGCAACAGTTTTTGCGGAGGTGGGGTCATTTCGAGCGCCTGATAGCATCCGGCTCTAGACGCAAGCATGATTGCACACTGCGCAATTGTAATTCTGGTTTTCATCCTTACGCCCGCGCTCGGCGGCCAGACGGGCTGGCCCGTCTACGGCCACGATCCCGGCGGCACGCGTTACTCCCCGCTCAAGCAGATCGACACCAGGAACGTATCGAAGCTGCAACTTGCCTGGACCTACGATACCGAAGCTGTCATGGCGTCAACTGCGGCGCCCACGCCGGGGAGAAATCCCTCCGGCCGGCCCCGCATGCGGCGATCCTCCACCACGCCCCTGGTCATCGATGGCGTCCTCTACATGTCCACGGCCTACAACCGCGTGGTGGCCCTCGAACCGGAGACCGGCAAGAAGTTGTGGGAATACGAGAGCCAACACACGCCCGGGATGCGCGGCATCGCGTACTGGCCGGGTGACGCTAAATCGCCCGCGCGCATCATCTTCGGCACTACCGATGGCTGGCTGATCTCTCTCAATGCGAAGACCGGCCAGCCCGTCCCCGGATTCGGCAACGAAGGTTTGGTCAATCTGCGTCCTGGCGTTGCCGACAAGTTCCCCAATGCCATGTACGGGCTCTCATCGCCGCCCACGCTCATTGGGGACCTCATCATCACCGGCTCGCACGTTCAGGAAGCACCCAGCCTCGGTCCCTCCGGCGATATTCGAGCGTGGGATGTGCGCACGGGAAAGCTGGTGTGGACATTTCACACCATTCCCCGGCCCGACGAGCCGAACCACGAAGCATGGGCCGGCGACCAGTGGGTAGACCGCTCTGGAGCCAACGCCTGGGGTTTCATTACGGCCGATCTCGAGCGCGGCCTGCTCTTCGTCCCCTTGGGAACCCCGACCACCGATTTTTACGGCGCCGATCGCAAGGGCTCGAATCTCTACGGATCGTCGCTCGTCGCGCTCGAAGCCGCCACGGGCAAGTTGGAGTGGTTCTACCAGACCACGCACCACGACAATTGGGATTACGATCTGGAGTCCCCGCCGCTACTGCTCAACGTCAGAAGGAATGGAAAGCCGATTCCCGCGGTGGCCGTGATGACCAAGCAGAGTCTCCTGTTCATTCTCGACCGCACAACCGGAAAGCCCGTCTACGACGTGGAAGAGCGGCCGGTGATCTCTGACAATCTTTTTCCCGGCGGCGGTGATGAGCCGTGGCCTACTCAGCCGTTCCCGCTCAAGCCGCCACCGCTGGCGCGCAACAGCTTCCGCCCCGAGGAAATCGCCACGGTCACGCCTGAGCATGAACGCTATTGCAGAGCGCTTCTAGCCGAGGAAGGTGGCGCGCTCACCGGCGGCCCTTACTCGCAATACGGCCCGAAGCTCCGCGTCATCTTTCCCGCCTGGATCGGGGGAGGGAACTGGGGAGGCATGTCGTTTGATCCGCACCTCGGCTATCTATTCGTCAACACACAAAGCGTCGCCAACTTCAACAAGATCGTGAAGAGCGAAGACGGAACGCGATTTCTCCGTGTCGGCCCCGACAACAAAAGTCTGAGCCTGGGCGAGGGAAACCTGTTCTGGGACGGCGAGAAGAACTGGCCGTGCCAGCGGCCACCCTGGGGTGAGCTGATGGCGGTGAATGCCAATACCGCGGAAATTGCGTGGCGCGTGCCGCTCGGCTCGTTCGAAGAACTCGATGCCCAGGGCGTTCCGAAGACCGGCACGCCCAACATGGGCGGCTCCATCGCCACTGCCGGCGGCCTGGTCTTCATCGCGGCAACCGTGGACACGCGTTTTCGCGCTTTTGACTCCCACACGGGCAAGGAGCTTTGGGTCACCAAACTCGCCACCGACGCGCAATCTACTCCGATTACTTTCCTGGGCAAAGACCACAAGCAGTACGTCGCCGTGATGGCCAGCGGGGCGTTCACTACGTCCGGCCCAACGTGCCCGGGCGGCTATATGTCTACGCGCTACCATGAACCCCAATGCACATCAAGAAAATGGCTGTCTACATCGTGCGGGCTCCCTTGGAACGCGCTTACTGGATGTCGCTCGAGCCCTATTCGGAAGCCTCCGAAATCGTGGTCGAACTGCGCACCAACGAAGGCGTGACCGGTATCGGTGAGATTCATGGCCGCCCCATGGAGAAGATTGTCGAGATCCTTCGAGACGGCTTCGCGTCGACCGTGATCGGCCGCAATCCGTTGGAATCGGAGGCGCTCTACAACGATCTCTTCGCCTGCACCTGTTCGCGCCAGGGAGCGCGCTTTCATCGTGGCGGCGGGCAGCCTCACTTCGGCGGTGGCGCGAAGCCCCAGATGATGGCCGCCATTGCAGGCATCGATATCGCGCTTTGGGACTTGAAGGGCAAGCTTCTCGGCCAGCCCGTCTGGCGCCTGCTGGGCGGCGGAAAGTCGACGGCGCCGGCCTATGCCAGCGGCGGCTATTACGGGCCGGAGGGAGAGGCCGCGATCGATGCGCTGGTAGAGGAGATGGCCTCCTACGTCGCGCTGGGCTATTCCACTGTGAAGATGAAGGTGGGCGGCCTCCCCATTTCCGCCGACGTGGAGCGGGTACGGGCGGTGCGGGACTCGGCCGGCGCCGGGGTGACGATTCTTCTGGATGCGAACCAGGCTTACGACATACAGTCGGCGATTGCCGCCGCGCGCGCCTTCGAACCATACGGCATCGGGTGGTTCGAGGAGCCGCTGCATTGGTACGATTCGGTGTTCGGCCTGGGACAGGTGTCGCACGCCATCAGCATCGCAACCGCCAGCGGGGAGAGCGAGTTGCACCGGTGGGGTTGCCGCGACCTGATCGAGCACGCGGGCATCCGCGTCATGCAATTCGATTGCACCCGCGCCGGAGGCGTGACCGAATGGCTCAAGGTGGCCGCGTGTGCGGCGGCGCACGGAGTGGTGATGGCGCCGCATCACGACGCGCAGATTCATGGACACCTGGTGGCCGCGGTTCCAAATGGACACATCCTTGAAGTCTTTCCCAATCCGCTCCGCGACCCGTTGTGGGAAGAACTCTTTACGGGCCGGCCGAACGTGACGAATGGAGTCGTCCATTTATCGGACTCACCGGGATTCGGGTTCGGCCTTAATGCAATTGGGATGCAAAAATATGCCACTCGGGTTTGTTAATGGGGTTGAATCGTTAGTGCGGTGTCCAAGACTGGACAATTAGAATCGGTGTCAGGGCATTCGCTCCCTGGCGAAGGCTTGTGAGGAGATCAGGTCGCGAGGGTTGCACGGATGAATCGGAGTTTCTGGAGGGAGTGCGCTACCTCGCGGAGCCCATTCGCGACCGGGATGGCACAGTGATCGCATCCATCGGAATATCGGCTCCGGTAGCGCGGCTTCCCAAGGAACGCGAGAAGGAGTATTCCGGGCAGGTGACTGCCGCGGCCGCTCAGATCGGGGATATGATCGGGACTCTGGAGGATTAGGATCATGAACAGGCGCAGTTTTGCCACCACGCTCGCCACCGCCGCACCGTTCGCCCTTTCGGCGTTCGGCGCGAAGAAACTCACTTCGCACATCGGCCACACAGGGCTCACCTGGATTCCGCTCGGCGGACCGGCGCCCAAGCCGCCCGCCGTGAGCCCGATGGTGGATCCACAGTACGTGGAAGCGGCCATCCGCGACATAGCCGGGCTCGGTTTTTACGGTATTGAGCTCTTCGGCAACCAGATCGAGGCAATGGAGTCTCAGGGCGGCGTAGGCACGCTGATCGAGAAGCATAAGCTTCCGCTCATCTCCGCGTACTGCTCCACCAACCTCTCCGATCGCGCGGAGCGCAAAGCCGCAATCGATAAGACTCTGGGATGGGCGAAGCTGGTGAAGAAGTACAGCGGCAAGGTAGTGGTGGTGGGGCCGAATGGCGTCAAGCGCGACACCTACGACTTCAAGGCCCACAAGGACGATATCCTGACCACCTTGAACGAACTCGGCAAGGCGGTGACGGATCTGGGCCTCACGCCGGTTCTCCACCAGCACACCGGTACCTGCGTGGAATCACGCGACGAAACCTACGCGGTGATGGAAGCGGTAGACACCAGGGTGATGAAGTTCGGCCCGGATATCGGCCAGTTGCAGAAGGGCGGGACTGACCCGGTAAAAGTAGTGAAAGACTTCCTGCCCGTGGTCGAGCACATGCACCTGAAGGATTATGTGGGCGGCCCAAGTTACCTGGGCTACTGCCCGTTGGGCCAGGGTAAGGTGGATATTGCGGCCATACTCGACATGATGGAAGGCCGCAAAACGGATGGCCTGATCATGGTGGAGCTCGATTCACCCCCTCCGCAGCCCGTGTCCGCGATCGAAAACGCTATGATCGCGAAGGCGTACCTGCAGAAACAGGGAATCTCGTTTCGCGGGTGATTGTCGAAGCAAGGACGCCCGCGTTCACTTGGGAAGCGCGAACGCGTAGTAGCCTTGAACGACTTTCTTGTTCGGGTCGGGCGGCTGCGCAGTCTGTCCCGGCCGAAGGCGCGGCTCGCTCACGTCGCGCGCGCACACCACCAGATACTCCCTTCCCCCGATCTCGTAAACCGTCGGCACCCCTTCCGGAGCCCCAGGGAGTTCCTTCGACCACAACGTCTGCCCCGTCTCCTTGTCATAGGCGTAGATCTTCCGGTCCGACTGCGACGGCGCGAAAATCAGCCCGCCGCCGGTCACGATAGGGCCGCCACGAGTTGGGATGCTGCCGGTGTTGCGGACGCCGCGGGCCACCAGGTCCGGCACCTCACCCACGGGAATCTGCCATTTCAGCTTTCCTTCATTCAGATCGTAGGCTGTAAGCGTGAAGAACGGCGGCTTGGTGGCGGGAAACCCGTCGGTGGCGTTGATGTAGTTATAGCCGGTCCAATAGCGGGTCGGATTGCCCGGAGTCAGCTTCGCGGGCGTGGGGCTTCTTCGCGGCGGCGGCGCAGCCGTTGCGGCCGCGGGCGCCCGCAGGTAGGTAACCAGCCGGTCGATCTCAAGCGGCGAGAGCTTTGCGAAAGCGGGCATTTGACCTTGCCCGTTCTTGACCACCGTCTTCACCTGATCGGTGTTCAGCTTGCTGAGGATTCCCAGCAGCGGGGGCACCTCGGGCATCGCCCCCGTGAGGTCCGCCTTGTGGCACTGCTGGCAATTCGCAAGATATACGGCGCGGCCCACCTGCGCCGGCGGATCGCTTACGGAAAACGTGCCTGAGCCGTTCGGTTGCGGCTCCAGCCTCAGCATCGAAGGATTCTCTTTCGCCACCACATACAGCCAGCCGCGAGTCGGATCCACCGCGGTGCTGCCGAAGTTCGCGCCGCCATTATTGCCGGGGCTCTCCATGGTGTCCGTCAGGCCCGGCGGCGTAAACAATCCCAGGTTCCTCGATTTCGCAATGGCTTCCTTGAACCTGGCTAGTTCCTTGGGATCCGCGATGTAGGGATTCACGTCTTCTTCGGTGTACTTCTGGCGCGCGAACGGCGGCAGTACGGTGGGGAATGGCTGGGTGGGCCACGATTCCTCTCCGGGGACGTCGGACTTCGGAACCTTGCGCTCCTCCACCGGCCAGATCGGTATGCCGGTGACACGGTCGAAGACAAACAGGAAGCCCTGCTTGGTGGTCTGCGCCACCACGTCGACGCTCTTGCCGTCGTGCTTGATGGTGAGCAGCTTGGGCGCGGCCACCGCATCGTAGTCCCACAGATCGTGGTGCACCATTTGGAAATGCCAGAGGTATTTTCCGGTGCTCGCATCCAGCGCCAGCAGGCAGTCGGAGTACAGATTCGCGCCCTTGCGGTCGGCGCCGTAGAAATCGTATGTCGGCGAGCCGAGCGGGAAATACGCAATGCCGCGCCTTTCATCGATGGAGATCTCGCCCCACGTGTTCGTTCCGCCGACGTATTTCCATGCCTCCGGCGGCCACGTTTCGTAACCAGGTTCGCCCGGATGCGGCACGGTATGGAACGTCCACACCAGCTTGCCGGTGCGCGTATCGTACGCCCGTAGGTCGCCCGGCGGAGATTCGTACTCTTCGCCGGGCGCCGAACCGAGAATCAGCAGATTCTCGAAAACACGCCCCGGGTCGGCCGATTGCACGCGGCGCACGCCGTCGGGGTCGCGGCCCAGGCCGATGCGCAAGTTGACCCTGCCATTGTCGCCAAACCCTATCACCGGCCGGCCGGTCTTCGCATCGAGCGCCTGCAGTTGGTCTCCGGACGAAAACAGAATGCGGCGATCGGTGCGGTCTTGGCTCTCCCAGTAAGCCACGCCGCGATGCGTCACGCTCAGTTTGGTGTCTCCGAGATCGTGCACCCAAACCTTCTCGCCGGTATCGGCTTTCACCGCCGTGATGGCGTTGTGCGCGCCCACCACGTACATCAGGCCGTCCACCACGGTAGGGTTGAATCCATACCGGAATCCGTTGTCGCCCGCTGGAAAAAACCAGACTCGCTCCAGTTGCGACACGTTTGCCTTATTGACCTGGGCCAATGCCGAATACTGCGGCGAGTCGGGCCCACCCAGATGGTCCCGCCAGACCATGTACGGCTGTTGGCCGAAGGTCGCGCCGGCCAGTGCCGCGAACAAGATCGGTTTCTTCATTTGCATTCCCTATTGTTTTTAGTGCAACAAGACGGTCTGAAGCGAGTATATAATTACTTGCGTCGGAAAGGAACGCCGCCCATGATTTTTCGAACTGTTTTCCTGGCCATTCTGCCGCTCGCCGCGCCAGCCGTCGCGGTGGGCCCAACCTTTATCCCGGATACCACCTTCAAGGGCTCCGCGCTCACCGGGTGGCACACCCTGGGCCAAGC
>JAIQFL010000202.1 GCA_020073365.1 Terriglobia bacterium
GCCGAGCAAAGGTTCAGGCACTCCTTCCATGACCCCGATTAGCGCGAGTAGTTGCGATTTGTCGAGAAGAGCCGTCTGAACTTGCCATGAAAGTTAACCGAGATTATTGAACACCATTGTTCCGGCAACTCCTTTAGTTTGTGCAATGTTACTAGATGTTACAAGCATGCTATAGGAGTTCTGAGACTAGGGACCTGTTCCATTTTGGCGGCGCTGGATTTGCACGAAGGTCATGTCACGGCACGCGTCGAGCATCGTCACCGCAGTATCGAATTCATTGCCTTGCTCAAGGATCTGGACAGCTACTATCCGCCGCAGTGCACCATCCGTCTGATCCTGGACAACCACTCAGCGCACATTTCTAAGGAGACCCAGGCGTACCTGGCGACCCGCCCGAACCGATTTCGATATGTGCTGATACCCACCCACGGGTCCTGGCTCAAGATCATCGAGACACTGTTTGGAAAGATGGCGCGGACCTTCTTGAAGCACATCCGCGTGGCCTCTTGGGAAGAGTTGCGGGATCGGATTTTACGCGGAGTCGAAGAGATCAACGCAGCGCCCGTTGTTCACCGGTGGAAGAAATTTGATGGGTTAGATCAGATTATCTTTTAGTGAAACGATATACTAGGTGCTTTCTTGCCCTCGACCCACTGTTGTTCAGACTTGCCAACACGCGAGGCCACGTGCTCACATCTGGTGACCCTCGACCAGCAACTTGCGGGAAACGCACGGCGCCGGTCAAGTCGCGGTTACGTGATCCATCCGCATCTCCGAGTGCAATAGCGGCCTCCGCGTCGCCGAGCCATGTGCCACAATGCCCGGTCTGTCTGCAACCCGTCCGAGGCGCGGCCTAAGCTCGTGGCAATCCCTGCGTATACGCGCCGGTGGTGTCCTGGGGATTGACGTTGTTGCCGGTGACCTTCACGTCAAAACGGCCTGGGCGCGAAAGTGGTAGCTTCTCATGATATGCAACTGGATTTTGGGCTCCGGGGAAAACACGCCGTAGTTACGGGCGGCGCCAACGGGATCGGATTCGCGGCGGCCAGGCTGCTCGCGGCGCATGGGGCGACCGTGCATATTTTCGACCTGGAGCGCGAAAATCCGGGGGAGGCGGCGCGGCAGATCGGTGCCCAGGCCTGCGCGGCCGATGTCACCGATCGCGAATCGCTGGACGCGGCGTTTCAAGCGGCCGGGACGCCCGACATCCTGGTTGCCAACGCGGGGATCGCCTCGGAGGCGGAGTTCTGCGAGCACACGCGCGGAGAGTGGGACCGCATCCTGTCGGTGAATCTCTCGGGCGCTTTCCACTCGATGCAGGCGGCGGCGCACCTGATGAAACAGGGGCGCGGCGGGGCGATGGTGCTGACCGCGTCCACCAATTCGTACGACGGCGAGGCGCGGCTGGCGGCCTACAATGCCAGCAAGGCCGGCCTGCTGGGCCTGGTCCACACCGCGGCAAATGAGCTGGGTCCGTTTCAGATTCGCGTGAACGCGGTTTGTCCGGGGCTGATCCGGACGCGGCTCACGGAGGCGCACTTCGCCCGTCCGGAGATCCTGCGGAATTACTTCCGGCAGATTCCGCTGGGACGCGGGGGCGAAGCCGACGAAGTGGCGCAGGCGATTGGCTTTCTGGCCTCGGATCTGGCGTCGTACGTCACCGGGGCGACGCTGCTGGTGGATGGCGGGCAGATGGCCTCCAAGTTCGGCACGTGGTCGGAAGAGACGGCGGAGTTCCGCGACGGGCGCTGGCAGTTGCGCCAGGCGTTTCGCTAGGTGGGTGCCACCAGGCCGCCGAGCAATTCCTGGAGCAGCGGCGTACGGGGGTAGGGGTGGCCGCAATACTGGCGGAATCCCTCGCCGTAGGAGATGCCGGCACGGCGGCCGCGTTCCTGGGTCCAGCGTTCCATGGCGTCCAGATAATCGTCGGTGGCGTGATGGTGCCGCAGCCACTCGCGCTGGCTGGCGTGTTCGGAGAGCATGGCGCGCTTGACCGCAAATGTGCCGGCGACGTCGACCACGAAATCGGGCTTGATGGGAAGACATTCGCGATCCTCTCCGCCCACGGGGTCCATCCAGTAGAGATGCGGGATGGCGTCGAGCGCGGGCGCCGGAGCGGCCGCGCCGGTGCAGTAGTTCGGCGCGGGAGCGGCGAAGCAGGCGTCGCGGACCAGGGCGCTGACGGCCTCATGGTCGCAGAGGTAGTCGGCGGGAGATGAGGTGAGCACCAGTTGGGGCCGGGTCTGACGCAAGATTTCGACCACGCGGCGTCGCGAGGGGTCGTCGTTGAAGATGGCGAGGTCGCGCATCTCGAGGCAGAGGTATCGGGCGCCGATGCGCGCGGCCGAACGGGCGGCCTCGCCCTTGCGGACGGCGGCGATCTCATCGGGCGGCAGCTCGGCCGAACCGCAATCTCCCGGCGTGAAGGTGGCGATGACGATCGGGTGCCCCAGCGCGGCCAGGTGCGCCATGGTTCCACCCGCCAGGATCTCGACATCGTCGGGGTGCGCATGGATCGCGAGGATTCTGGTTGGGGGCATGGACTGTATGTTACTCCGGCGCGCGTTTCGGAACCCATCGTGTTCGGCTACTACGACGGCGAAAAGCTCATGTACGCCGGGCGCACCCGCAACGGGTTCACGCCGTCCAGTCACGAACAGCTATTCCGGCGATTTAGGAACTTGCTCGTCGAAGAGTGCCCGTTTGCCAATGTGCGGCGCTTCGGGGCTGTCGCTGCTTGTTCTCCCGAGCACCCGCTCCGCCGGGCTTGAGTGCGGTCGTGAACTGGCTGGCGGCGGTGAAGAGGTGACGCCAGGCTCCACGATTCGCGCACTATATGCTCAGTGGCAAGCCTAACGGGCCGGCAGGATCGTCACACTTCGGGCGGGGCAGGCGCCAGCGCTTACTGTGCACGCACGCGGCGAAAGATCCTTGCTGAAACAAATCCGCGCTTCTTGCAATTCACCATCTCGATAGCAGGACACGCGGAAGGCTTCCCTTGGAAAAGCGGGATTAGCGGCCGCGAACTTCTCTTCGATCTCCGATGGTCGCAATTGGATCTGTTGAGCCGGCTGTTTCAGGTCGTCGGGAATCTTGACGGAATCGCGCGTCTTTCGGATCGCCGCAAAATAGTCTGCCGCACTCAAGCCGGAGCAGGTTCCGTGATTGGTCCACTCGTGCTGGATGAGCGACTCGGAAGGGATGTAGTTCAACATGAGCTGGACGAGGCTCCGAGAAACCGGCCTTCCCGGTCCACACCGGTCCGGACCGCGACCGCTCTCCCCTTGCGGCCACAGCCCATGGACGATAAACCCGAGGCGCCGTCCCGACGTGCACTCGCGAGGGTCCTTGTTGCCCGTCGGCTGGGCGCAGAAATCGGGCGCGTACGAGAGGCTGAGCAGGTAGTAGTCGAAGTCGGCGCCGGCCCCGAACACGGCACTCACGAAGGCAGCGGCCAGCAGTCGAGTAAAGCTACTTGCGAGCATAGAAGATATGGTAACGCAGCCGCACTTTTGATAGCCGCGCGAACGGGCAAAATCGACCAGAATCCGCGCATGAGCTGAACATCCAGGATCTTTCAGCGGATAGCGGAGCTTCACCAAAGCCTGGTAGTCCGGCGACGCGAAAAGGCAGACGAGTCCGACCAGTCTTCCAGCGACGAGGGCGATGAGGCAAGAGGCTGTTGCCGAGCGGCCTGAGGCTCACGATATCTGTTGATATCGGTAGCGACGGTCTGGCGGTCAAGCCCGCCGCACGCTGCTGCAACTCGGCCCGAAGCGTGTGGAACCGCCAGACCTCCGCGCCTGTGTTCAAATCGAAGGCGCGAGCATCACCGGGAGGGCCGTAGCGACCCTGTTCGCCCGTTCTGAGTGAGACGATCGCGAGGTTCTTGTAGAGGGTGGGGAGCATGCCCGGTGTGTAGTCGGTATAGGAGAACTTCTCCATGGAGTTGACCCGGAGATCGAGCGCACCGTTGCGTCCAAAGTCTTTGTAAAGGGCACCCTTTTTCGCGTCGAGTTGAACGAGATATCCGCCCGTAGTTGCCACGACGATGCGAGGCGCGGTCTTACCGTCCCCTGACCAGTAGGAGACTCCGTACTTGGCACTGGTGCCAAGCCGCAGGAACCTGTTATCGGAGGGCCCCGTGGCAGGCCCGCCGCGTCCTCCGCGACCGCCGGAAAGTCCAGGGGCACGAGCGGCGTTGGTGGCAGCCTCGGGCGAGTAAGGTACGAGCGCATTCAGGTCAGCTTGCCAGGTCACCTCACCGGTAGCGCCGTCGAGTGCCGTGATCTTACTGCCGCTCGGGTAGTGCACGACGCCATCGATGACGATTGGCGTGACTTCTGAACCGCCCGTCTGGAATGTCCAGGCCGGGGCAAGACGGGACACGTTTTCGACGTTGATCTGTTTCAACGGCGAGTACTTCGTGTGACCGGGATCGCCGCCAACGGTGACCCAGTCGCCCCCGGCGGAGAAAGCTGCCGTCGCAAAGACCGCAAATGCCGCAAGGGAAACGGCCGATCGGTGCCGCACCCCGGCGAGCCGAACTTCGGCGGATGGTGTCCCAATGGATGGCAGGATCGCCGCCGTCCCGGCAGTTGGGTCCCGATGACGGTCGACTACGCTACTGGAACCATTTTCATGGCAACCGGCAACGCCACCGATCAGGATTACGGCGCTGCACGACCGGGCGACAACCTCTACGCAACCAGCATCGTGGCCATCGATGGTGAGACCGGAAAACTGAGATGGCACTTCCAGACCACACATCACGACATCTACGATTGGGACCTCAATGCCCCGCCGGTGCCGGCCGACATCACGACGAAAGATGGCAAGAAAGTCCCTGCCGTCATCCAGAACACGAAGCAGGGGTACCTCTTCGTCCTCGATCGCGCAACCGGCAAGCCGATCCTGCCGGTCGAGGAGAAGCCCGTTCCCGCCAGTGATGCACCAGGCTAATACACCTCGCCCACACAGCCGGTTCCCGTAAAGCCCGGCCCGGTCGCGCGTGTCAGTCTAAGCCGCGATGAAGTGGCAAACCTCTCGCCGGAGAGCCACCGATTCTGCCTGGAATATTGAAAAACAATGCTTTCATTTCAATAAGTACGAGAAAGCGAATCCTCTCTCCGCCAGTTTTGTCGCTCAAAGCGACTGAGTTCAAAATGGAAAGCGAATCCTTGGAACGAGCGCTTCTTGCGTTACGAAACACTTGTCTACTCACAATCCATTTCACGGAGCAATTTTAGTCCACCGACCGCATACGTGCTGCCACGTCGCAGATCGAGTTCATCGCACAATGATCCCGGGATCACATCGCAGCAGTTCCACAATTTGCCCATCAACCACCGGCCCCGCTCCCGAACCATCATCCCGTCCCAACGCCGTTGCAGGGTGCCGTCGAAAAACGATCACATCGTTGTCGGCCAGTGTCCCGTACCATGGAGTCTGGGTGAAGTTGCTTCTCTCCAAATCCAGCTCCAGAGTCCGACCCCAACCCTCGCCGCCACCCCGACGGGCTTGTTAGCTCGGGTGCTCGACCTGGCCCGCGCCACCTTCCTTCACCCTCTTTCACCTGGCGGGCTTCTCAAACACAACAACCTCGACATCCCCGAACGTCCTCGACTGTTCGTTGCTCCACCCTGCCAGCTCCGGGCGCGCCCGAAACCAATCCCGCCAAAAACCAACCTGACCTTGCCCTCCATATAGGACGAAGCGCTTCGACACGGCCAGGACCTGCCCAGCGAGTCGGCCGGCGAATTCCTCCGCCTCTGGAGAATCCTCGAAGGGGAGGGGGTAGATCCTGCCCGGAAACGGATACACGGACAGGTGTGTGTACAGGAAGCCCGAGAGCGGATATTCGGGACGCCACGCAGGCGGCTTGGCCTCGATGAATGGACTCGGACAGATGACGGGCGTCTCGGGGCCCATCCCCAGTTCCTGGATCGTGCGCGCAGCGCCTCGCCAATCGGAATTATGGTGCGGCGGCCACACATGATCCCACTGGCCATTCCACAGCAAGACCCCGACCCCCAGCGCCGCCGCCAGCGGCGTCCACTGTGCGGCCGGAATGAACCGCGACGCGGCCAGCACGGCAACCAGCGCTCCGCCCGGCAGCGCCAGCCACAGATATCGAGCCACAAAAACGCTGTGGCCGGTAAGCCAGGAAAACCCGAAGAGACAGAAGGGCGGGCACAGCCACCAGGCCAGGAGCAGACTGAAGGAAGACCGCGAAACCGTCGGGCTGTCGGGGCGCCATCGAAACACGCGCGACAGCAGCCAGGCGCCGGCCCCGCAAACCGCGATCAACCCGAGCTTGAGCGAGAGCACCAGATCGCGCGCTGAAGGGAGCGCCACGATCACATGACCGCCCGCCTGCCGGTACAATGCCAGCGCCTTGATTGCGACGGGCAGCAGAGCCAAGGCCAGCAGCGCGAAAACCAGGGCGGCGCGTGACATTCCCACAGGCGTCTCGCCGACGGGCGTCCCACGGCGAGCCAGACGCACCAGGGCGTAGATGCCGAAAACCAGGTAGAAGGGCCAGAAGATGAGTTGCACTCTCCACAGCAAGGCCGCGAACACGACGAACAGCAAGGCATCGCGCCAGCCGCCGCAATCCAGCCAGCGCACCAGGAACCACAAGGAGGCGCAGGCCACCAGCGTCCCCAAACCGTAAGGCCGCGCATCGGCTGCCTGGTAATCGATGCCGCGCAGTGCCATACAGGCGAATGCGGCAAACCAGCCGGCTTGAGGATGAATCAACCGGGTTGCCAGCCGCGCGATCAGAAACAGGGCTGCCGCCATGGCCAGCAGAGACGGCAGGCGGTAGGTCACTTCGGAAAAACCGAGTAACGCCTCGGCGCCCCGTGGCAGCAGATAGTAGATGGATTCGGGCACTTGCGGCGCGACTCTCAGAGATGGGTCGTCCGGGCCTTGCCGGACCACGAAAACCGTGCCCATTTCGTCGACCCAGAGACTCGACCGCATGGGCATTAGCCACAATCGTGCGATCGACAGGAGCAGCAACAGGGGAAGACAGGCACCCAAAAACCGGGAACGTCCGGAAAGGCCCGTTGTGCCTGTGGTCATCGCCGGTTTTCGAACAGCAACTGGGGACCGGATTCCTTCAATTGCCGTTCCGGAAACCTGAAGATGGACGGACGATGGATGTTCCACCGGGCCAGGCGGAACTGGAGGGACGTCTTGAGGACACCGAGTCCATAGACGAAACTGCGCCGGAAGTTGATGGAAGATGCCTCCGGAAAATAACGCGTGGGGCATGAGATTTCACCGATACGCGCCCCAAACAGGATGGCCTGGGCCAGAATCTGGTTATCGAAGACGAAGTCGTCGGAGTTGAGCGACAGCGGGAGAGACGTCAGCAGTTGCCGATCGTACGCGCGAAATCCCGTATGGTATTCGGAAAGCCGCGCGCCCAGCAGAAAATTCTGAAAAACAGTCAGGACGCGATTGGAAATGTATTTATACCGCGGCATGCCGCCCCGCAGCGCCCCGTTTCCCAAAATGCGGGAACCCAGCGCCAGATCGTAAACGCCATATGCCACCATGCTGGCCATCGCCGTTACCAGCAGGGGCGAGTATTGATAGTCCGGATGAATCATGACCACCACGTCCGCGCCGCGCCCGAGAGCCGTGGAATAGCAGGTTTTTTGGTTGCCTCCGTAGCCGCGGTTTTCTTCGTGAACCACTACGGTGAGTCCCAGCCGTCTGGCAACCGCCACGGTCCGATCCCGGCTCTGGTCATCCACCAGGATGCACTCGTCGACCAGATCCGGCAGTTCCCGAACGGTAGCTTCGAGCGTCTTCTCGGCATTGTAAGCGGGCAGTACGACGATGATTCGCTTTCCGTTGATCATGCCACTCTGGCCAGCGCCCACCTCGATTTCCGGCGGCACCTCAAAGATATTATCCCTCAAGGATAGTCCGGAGATGGCGGCCCGTTTCTTGGAATTCCGCGGCCGCGCGCGTCATTATGGCATGGCCAGAGAGGCCGCGAGGCACTGCTTCGGTATGAGGCGGTCAATTTCTTACCGTACGGGTAGAAAAACGCGGCTCCAACCGGTACGGCAGGCAGATTACCTCGTGCATGCGCGACGACGCCGTCAGCCGGGGCCACCAAGACAAACCTGCCGGGGGCCCGAGCCGATCCTCTTGTGCATGCGAAACTACTTCACTTCAAATCGCCTGTACGGCGGGAGAGACGTCACTCAGGCGACACACTCTTCAGGATCCGCTGTCAGGCTCGTCAGGTGCCTCATTGCCCAAACAGCAAGCGCCGTGCGATTCGACACGCCGAGCTTTCGGAAGATCCGGTTCAAATACTCCTTAACGGTGCCTTCCGTGAGGTGCAATTCGTAAGCTATCTCTTTGTTAAGCTTGGCTTGAGAAACGAGCTCGACGACCTGTTTCTCCCGAAAACTGAGTTTCGGGTCAAGGGCCTTCAGCCCTCTCCGCTTCGGCGCCCGGCAGGCCGAGCAGACTTTGCTTCCGTCACCGGTGCGGAATTCTGTACCACATCGATAGCAACTGTGCAGAGAAGAATATGGCGCTAGCTCAATAGGGTTCACGAATAGTACACTCCTATCTCGTCTTTTCGTTACCGAACACAAAAACTTGAGTTGTAGGAAGCCCATTGGAGCAATTTATGCACCGCTCAGCATCAAACTGAAACGGAAGGACTTCCGGTCTGCATCCGCCTGGCAGATGGATTTTTCTACACGGTAGGAGTGTAGCGGAAGGTACTTTTTTCTCGGAAATAATGGGGTAGTACCAGGGCGGGTCCGCGTCGTCCGCGGACCTGTTCCCGGCGTCTACTGCGGACCCGGAGTATCGGTTGTGGGACGCCGCTGCGGGTCGGGCTTGCCGGCATCCAGGTGGTCCCAGTTCAAAATGGCGTTGAAGGCCAGGAAGTAGGTTCCCTGCGATTGCCACCGCCAGAAAGGCCGCAGCGCGAACATCACGATGTGTCCCTTGCCCAGCGGCACATCCACGGCCAATGCGCGATTTGCCAGAGCTTCGCCGCCGGCCAGCGTCCCGGATAGCAGCATGTCATTGGCGTTCGCCGGGAACTGCACAACTACCCGCGGACGCTCCTCGCTGTCTGCGCCCCCAAACCCACCGCGCCCGCCTCCACCCGCGCCTGCGCCACGTCCACCGCCACCGCCGCCGCGTCCACCCCGGCCACCCGCCGGTTGTTCAGACGGGGCAGCCTGCGCGGCTTCACCCGGCTCCAGCGGAGAGACGTGGATCGGCACTGCGTTGGGTGTCACATTCTGACCGACACCCTGCTGCGTACCCCCGCCTGCGCCAAATCCACCTCCGCCTGGGCCAAATCCACCCCGGCCTGCGCCAAATCCACCACCGCCAAGCCCGCCTCCGCCTCCGCCACCGGCGACGTTAAGAACGGGATCCTGGTTGAAGTACACCGGCAGATCCTTAGCCTCATAGCCATACGCCAGGGGGCTCTTCAGATCCGCGAACGTGCCCCGCAGAATGGAGCCGCGCGCGAACAGTTGCGCAGGGTGTTCCACGGTGACGCCGCCCCCGAGATCGTACTCCGCCATCAGCGCGGCGGTGGACCCTTCAGAGATGAGCGCGCCGCCCTCCTGGACGAATTTGCCCAGCTCCTGCAGCCCCTCAAAACCCATGCCGCCGCGAATGTCATCGCTGCGGTCGATGGCGCCCAGATTCGGTGTCTGGTCCGTCTTCTGATAGGGAAGCGGCGCCGTCCCGGTCTTCGCAATTCCCGCAATCATGGATTGCGAGTTGCCGCCGACGTGGGGGAAGATGATCACGTCATACCTGGCGCGCAGGTTTCCCTCGCGCAGCTTCTGATCGGCGAAATAAGTATACGGGACGCCGTAATAATCCAGCGCTGCGCGCACCCAACCCTCGTCCTGGGTACGCGACCAGGAATGCACGTAGCCAATCCGCGGCAC
Source organism: Terriglobia bacterium (assembly GCA_020073365.1). GTDB lineage: Bacteria > Acidobacteriota > Terriglobia > Bryobacterales > Bryobacteraceae > JAIQFL01. The sequence continues at coordinate 9,960 of JAIQFL010000202.1, forward strand.
GGTCATTTCATGCGTCTTCACCGCCGGTGCCGCGGCCACCGCCCATGCGGAGAGTCCCAGGTCGCGGATCATCGGCTCCAGCCGGCCGCGGTCGGCGTTAGGAATAATGAATGCGCCCGCCCGCAATTTGCGGCCGTTCAGATCGAAATCGTCCTCGGCCGCCAGCATCTTTACGTCCTTGTTCTTGAACCGGAAGCTCATCAGCGCGTTGTCGGAGGTGTGCTCCACGATGAGTGTGCTGCCGCTTCCCTCCACGCCGCCCGCGGCCCTGGCATCCGCCGTCAGCATGGTCATCGGACGATCCAGCACCGCCTTGTCCGTCACCGGTGTCAGCTTCACATCGCGCATGTACTGCATGGTCCAGCCGGTATCGTCATAGGGTCGCGGATTTGCCGGGGGATAGTTCTGAACGCTGAAATACATGTCGGCCAGGGTACGGTAGGGCTGATCGCCGCGCACCACATAGTCGCCCGCCGCCACGTCCACGGTCCCTGCCTTGAAGGCGGAGGTGGCTCTGTGGACTTCCACGCCCTGGCGCCGCAACTCGTTCACCAGGTCCGCGGCGTCCGCTTTGCGCCGCTGGCCCGCGGGAACCACCCAAGCGTAGGTCGGGCCGTTCTTTCCCTTATCGATCGCCCGCTTGTTCTTTGCCCAGTAATTCTCCAGGTACAGCTCCTTGTCCTTCGCCACACGGTTCAGGGCGATGAGGAGCGCCGATTCCTGTATGTTGGTGTTGTTGCGCGGTCCCCACTTGATGGAAGGCAGCGGAGGATTCGGCCGGAACCACTCGCGGCTGGTCTGGGTGGCGCCTAACTGAAGGTTGGGGTTTACGTCCGGACCATAGCTCTGCACTTCATAGAAGCGCCCGAAGGAGTTGTGCGTGATGGCGATCCAGAAGAGGTAGTTCGGCACCCAGCCGTCATAGAACCCATAGGTGAACACGCCGGGCACGCCGCGCTTGGCCATCTCCATGACCTCGGTCTGCGCCAGCAGCCACCATTCATCGATCTGGATGGGGTCGAGCGAGGCGTTGTAAGGGCCGGTGCCGGTGGATATGTATAAATACGACTGCGCTTCATGCAGGTCATGCAGCACGGTGGGGTGCCACTCCAGCAGCGCCCGCGTGAAGTTTTGCGTGATTTTCAGATACTGGCCCATGCCATCGCGATTGTTGTCGTGCTGCACGTACTTGCCCCAGTACATCAACGGCAGCCGCATGGCCCCCTGCGGAAGCTTCTTGTTGAAGTAATAGGTGTCGACTTCCTTCTCGCGCCCATCCACTTCGATGACCGGCGTGATAAAGGTGATCACGTTATTGCGGATCGTCTGAATGAACGGGGTCTCCTCGACAATCAGACGATAGGCCAGCTCGATGAGCATTTCGGGGCCGCCGGTTTCCGGCGAGTGGATGCCGCTGTTGGCCCAGTAGATGGGCTTGCCGGTCTTGATCAACTCGCGCGCTTGTTCGTCGGTAATCTTCCGGGGATCGCCCAGTTTCGCCAGGATGTCTTTGTACCTGTCGAGTTGCTGGATGGTGGCTTCGTCCGCGATGGCGAGGATCACCTGGTCGCGGCCCTCCTCGGTCTGACCGATCTTCCAGAACCTAGCCCGCGGGGACGCTTTCGCCAACGCTTCGTAGTAGCGGTAGATGTCTTTGGCGTAGGTCAGTTCACCCGGTTTCCCGGGAATGCGCCCGAGGAACTTGAGCGGCGATGGCACCGTGTCGGAGGCCGGCATATGATCCACGAGTTCGGTGGTGATGCGCGGATCCTGCAGGTACTCCTGGATCAACTTGGTGTATTCCTCGTCGATCTTCTGCGGCGCCGGCGTCGCGTTGGCTTGGGCCGCGGCGGGCTTGCCTTTCTTGCCCTGCGCGCGTGTGGGAACCGCAGCGGGACCTACTGCGAGAGCGCACACCAGCACCGCACTTCCGAACGTGGCGAAGCGAAATCTCATAAACGGCATCCTTCCTGGGGTATCCAGACTGATACCGCTTTTCTATCCGCGTGTCAACCTGGGGCGCACCGCGCCCAGGTCATTCTGGCAACCGTGACGAGCGGCGAGGCCATGCAGGCGGTCATGGAGCGGGCTGGGTGCAAACGGAACATTTGTGATCGTCGGCGCCATCGGGCCCGATGGATCCGTAGTGTCCCCCGGCCATCTACCCCGGCCCGTCCTACTGCCCTCCCAAGGTCGAGAGCGCGGTGCGGTCTCGCTCCAGATAGGGGACACCTTTCTCCATCCAATCGGGGGCCGGAGCGCCCTTCAGATAGTGGTCGAAATACTGCTGCAGGCGAATCGCGTAGTCTTTCTGGTCGGCGCGGTTGCGGATCCCGTGAGGCTGCCCGTTGTAGTTGAACAGGTAGACCTCCTTCCCCAGACGGCGCAGCGCCAGGAAGAACTCCACTCCCTGGTACCACGGCACGGCGTCATCACCGTCGTTCTGGAGAATCATGACCGGCGTCTGCACGCGGTCGGCCCAGAAGATCGGCGAGTTCTCGATGAAGCGCGTGGGATATTGCCAGATGGACCCGCCGATGCGGCTTTGCGTGCGCTCGTACTGGAACTGGCGCGGCAGGCCCGTGCCCCAGCGGATGCCATCGTAGGCGCTGATCATGTTCACCACCGGAGCTCCCGCCGCCACGGCGCGGAAGCGGTTGGTCTGGGTCACCATGTAGGCGATCTGGTAGCCGCCCCAACTGTGGCCCTGGATGCCGATGGCCTTCTCATCCACGATGCCTTTGTTCACCACCGTCTGAATCGCGGGGAGCACGCACTTGAGCGCGCTCTGGCCGGGATACCCCACCGTGTAGACAATATCCGGCTCCAGCACCAGGTAGCCGTTGCTCACGTAGTAGCTGACGTTGATGGAAGTGCCCGGAGCCGGGTTCACGAAGTGGTTCACGTTTTGCGTGAGCTTCTCGTAAATGTAGACCATCATGGGGTACTTCTTGTGAGGGTCGAAGTTCTCCGGCTTGTAGAGCGCCGCCTGAAGCGGCACGCCGTCGGCGTTCTTGTACTCGACCACTTCGGACGTACCCCACAGGAGTTTCGACTTCTGGGGATTGACGTCGGAGACCTTGCGCAGTTCCTTGAAGGTGCCGTTGGTGGTCACCAGGTCGGGGAATTCGTTGAAGGTCTGCTCCGTCAGGAGATAGACGTCGGCGTCTTTGGCTTTTACTGGCGGCGAGAAACTCTTGGCCGCCATCACCAGTTGCTTGGGTTCGCCGCCGTCCAGGCTGGCGCGGAACAAGCCGCTCTCGAAGGTCTTGAGGTTTTCGGCCTGAAGCATGACCGGCTTGGAGGGGTCGATCCAGCGGTCCCGCGGGTTTTCGGCTTCCGTGCGAATGTACCGGAACCGCAGGTCATGGGCGCGGCCATATCCGGCAGTGATGTTCTTGGCGCCCGTGCCATCCGGCGAAATCCGCCAGATATCGTAGTGGTCGTACAGCAGCACCGATTGCCCGTCTTTCGTCCAGCCCGCCGTGCCGTAGGATCCGGGCGTGCTGGGGTGGTCGTCCTCCTCGTTCCAGAACTTCACGGGAAGGCCGGCGGTCAGGTTGACCGTCTTCCCGTCGGGAATCGAAATGGTACTCCAATCCTTACCGTCGAAAGACAGTAAGTAACGTCCCGAAGGCGACCAGCTCACCGCTCCGCGGCTCTTCTTCGACACCAGCTTGCGTACGCCGGTAGTCGCGTCCACGATGTAGGCGTCGGAAAATCGTTCGTCATAATCGGCCGCGCGGCGGTATTCGCGATCGTCGGTGCCCAACACCCACTGCGCGCTCTCGGAGGGCGTGACGTCGGCCAGTTCGGCGTCCGCCAGTTGCACCACTTTGTGTTCCGGAATCAGGTAGGCGGCTGTAAAGGTGCGATCGCGGTCGCGCGCGGCGCGTACCTTTTGAATGGGCTGGATGTAGTCGTCTTTATACGACCAGAGGTCCACAACGGCCTTGTCTTCCGATGCCGCATCGGCTGCCGCGGCATCGTCTTTCTTTTCAGGCGCCGGCGGAGCGCAGGCAAAGAAAACGCGGTCGCCGCCTTTGGAGAACCCGAGGGTACCCTTATCGCTGATCACGAATTCCTTGCGGAAGCCGGGCATATCGGAAGACGTCAACACAGCGGCGGTGGCCGCCTGGCGGTCCCAGCGGTAGAGCTTCCACTTGGGCTGCTTGGATGCGGCATCATCGCGGTCGCTGAGGAATGCAAGCTGCGTCTGGTTTTCGTCCCAGGTGAGCTTGAGGTACTTGCCTTTGCCATCCAGCAAGGCAGCGGGCGCATCGGGCGATCCTGGATGAGCCACGAACACGCCGTTCTTTGCGGTGTCCTTGGCGGAAACGGCATAGACCAACTGCTTGCCATCTTCGGCGAAGGAGAACTCCACCACGTCGGGGAGTGTGCGCTCGGTGGAATCGGCCAGATTGCGGATCACCAGGTCCGATCCGAACTCCGGTCGCGGGCCGCGTCCCGCTCCGCCCCCAGCGCCGCCTCCGCGGCCCCCGCGTCCGCCCTGCTGGTCAGCTTCGGAATCGCCGCCCTCGGGCTTCGCCGGTTGATTGGCTGCGGCCGGGGCATCCGGCCCCTCGCGCAGGTACGCCAGGAAGCCGGCGGCCTTCTCCGGCAGTTGAAAGCTCCTGACGCGCTCGATGCGCGTGGCCTTTCCGGAAGCCAGATCGACGATCACCATGCCTTCCTTGGGCATCTGGGACAGTGTCTTTTTCTCCTTCCTGGCCTTGTCGGTTTCGGCCTTGGCGGGGAAGGTGGAGAAGACCAGCGTACGGCTATCGGCCGAAAATGCCAGGGTCACTGAGCGGGGAGGGGGTGGCGGTCCTTCTTCCGGAACCGCCGCGGGCTCCGCCAGCGGACGTGTGCCCACGGCTTCGTGCTGGTCTTTTCCCGTGACCAGGTTGCGAATGACCACCTCACCATCGCCTTCCTGGGGGAAGACGCTATACGCAAGAAACCTGCCGTCCGCGGAAAGGCGCTGGCCGGCGATGCTGCGCCAGCCGTCATAATCGTGGTGGTTCAAGGGCCGCTTGACGGTTTGAGCGAACGATACCGGAAGCAGCACAACCGCAGTCAACATCCATGCGGAGACGCGAAGCGAAAGCCGACGGTCGAACATAATGCTGTATTGTAATGCACGGCGGGCCGGCGAGTACGGTCAGCCGGTTGTGGGACCCCCGGGGGAAAGATTCGGAAAAGCGCGACGCATCGGGGGCGCCCGTCATCAGAGCTGGAAGGAGGCACCATGTCGAAGATGCGCGCGGTACAGGTTTCCCGCCCCGGTGGACCGCTTGAAATCGTGGAGCGGGAAATCCCGGAGCCCGGCGCCGGATGGGTTCGAATCCAGGTCCAGGCTTGCGGAGTCTGCCATAGCGATACGTTGACGAAGAATGGAGGTTTTCCGGGCCTTGGGTACCCACGGATTCCCGGTCATGAGGTGGTTGGACGGATCGACTCCGCCGGCCCTGGCGTCGAGCGATGGACCCCCGGCCAGCGCGTCGGAGTGGGCTGGCACGGCGGACACTGCGGGTACTGCGACGCTTGCCGGCGCGGGGAGTTTTTTGCCTGTCAGACGGCCACCCGGATCACCGGCATCACTTACGACGGCGGCTACGCCGAGTACATGACGGCTCCCGCGTCGGCGCTGGCGCTGGTTCCCGACGAATTGTCGGCCGCGGAAGCGGCGCCGCTCATGTGCGCCGGAGTCACGACGTTCAACTGTCTGCGCAACAGCAACGCGCGGCCGGGCGAGTTGGTCGCGGTCCTCGGCCTGGGTGGACTGGGCCACCTGGGGGTTCAATTTGCCGCGAAGATGGGCTTGCGGACGGTGGCGATTGCGCGCGGGGCGGATAAGGAAGCGCTGGCCAGGAAACTGGGAGCATGGCATTACATCGACAGCCAGGCGCAGGACCCCGCGGCGGAGCTTCAGAAACTGGGCGGCGCCAAGGTGGTTCTGGCAACCGTGACGAACGGCGAAGCCATGCAGGCGGTCATGGGCGGGCTGGGTGCAAACGGAACATTTATGATCATCGGCGCGGTCGGGTCGCTCGCGGTGCCTGCCCTGCAACTGCTCACGGGGCGCCAGTCCGTCAAGGGCTGGTATTCCGGCACGTCGATCGATTCGCAGGATACCCTGGCGTTCAGCGTGCTTTCGGGCGTGCGGTCGATGAATGAAGCGTACCCGCTGGACCGGGTGGCCGAAGCTTACGAGCGCATGCTCAGCGGCAAGGCACGGTTTCGCGTGGTGCTGACCACGGGGCATTGAGGATGGGCAAACAGAGCGACTCGGTGCGGAAAGGCGCTGGGAGGACAGCCTGGCATGGTGCGAGCCTGCGGGAGGAGCATCTCGGCGACGAGAACTGTATACTGAGGATAGACAGGTTAATATGGACTACACGATTGCCAACAATGCCAAGTTGTTCGATGATCTGCTGCAGGTTCTGAACAAGCACGAGAACAGGGAGGCACATGACTATCTAAAAGCCGCGAGAGTCAACTACGTTCAGCGAAGCATCGATCATATGTTGAACTGCCTGGCGCTTGCTGTTCACGATCTAGTTGTAGTGCACCCACCAGATGAAGTGCTACAGCGCGACCTAGGCGAAGTCTTCACTCGGTTTTTCAGAGAGATATCCCGAGCGGGACCAAGATTCGTCGAGCTAGCACGCGAGTATGAAGCCAGTGGTGGCAAACCATTGTCCCACGACGAGATAATGGAAGAAGTCAACGATCGGCGCGGCTCATCCCGGTAGCCTCCTTTGGCCACGCTCACGTTTCTCGACAGCTGCGTACTATTTGCCGCCCATCGAGGGAAACCGGCCGAGCGCGAACCATCCCTCGCTATCATGAACGACCCCGGTCGTTCCTTTATAGCAAGTCCGTTCCTTTACCTGGAAGTGATGCCCAAGGCAGTCTATCATCGAAACAAGTCTGAAATCGAGTTTTACAGGACTTATTTTGACAAAAAGGTCGGCATTCTTATGAATGACGTCGAGTCAATCGTTAACATTGCCCGAGAAGAGTCTGAACGGTGTGGGCTCGCCGCCATGGATGCCCTGCACGTGGCCGCAGCGTACCTGGCTGAGGCAGAGGTTCTGTACACTCTGGAACATAAGGACAAGCCGATCTACCGAACATCTCTGGTCCGTGTTGTTTGGGTTGAGCCGCAAGAGACCTCGTGATCCCCGATGGACAATCGGGCCTGTCCTCCTGATCGAGAGCGGGGTGCGGTCTCGCTCCAAATAGGGGGACGCCTTACTCCATCCAATCGGGAGCCGGGCCCGGCGAGTCCGGTCAGCCGGTATGGCGTCCCCTTCCGCCGCTATAATTCGGGTATGTCGTTCGCCGGTCTTCGCGTCCTTTCGCTCGAGAGCCGCCGCGCCGTGGAAATGGCCGAACTGATCCGCAAACAGGGCGGCGATCCGTTCGTGGCGCCCTCCATGCGGGAGGTGCCGGTGGAGGAGAACGCCCCCGTTTTCCAATTCGCCGAACGCCTCTTTGCCGGCGAAGTCGAGATGATGATCCTGCTCACGGGCGTGGGGACGCGCCAGTTGAACCGCCTGCTGGCCACACGCTATCCCGAGACCGCCTTCGCGGATGCGTTGAAGCGCGTCACCGTAGTAGCGCGCGGGCTCAAACCGGTAGCGGCTCTGCGCGAAATGGGGCTGGCTCCCGCGATCATCGCTCCTGAGCCGAACACGTGGCGCGAACTGCTCCAAGCCACCGAGGGCCGCGCGGAACGGCGGATCGCGGTGCAGGAGTACGGCCGCTCCAATCCCGAACTGTTGGACGGATTGCGCGCCCGCGGGGCGGAGGTGACGGCGGTTCGCGTCTACCAGTACGGCTTGCCGGAGAATGTCGAGCCGCTCCGGGAGGCCGCACGGCGCCTGGCCGCGGGAGAATTCGAGGTCGCCCTGTTCACCACGGCCGTTCAAGTAGGTCACCTCTTCCGCATTGCCGAGGAGCAGGGAATCGGCCCTGCCACGCTGGCGGGGCTGCGCAAGGCTATGATCGCGTCAATAGGCCCCACCACTACCGAAGCGCTGGAAGAATTCGGCTTGTCCCCCAGCCTGGAACCGTCTCATCCTAAAATGGGCCTGCTGGTGCGCGAGGCGGCGGAGAGGTAACACGGGCATGCTTGCCTGTGTGTCTTTTGAAACTCCCGCGCGTCCCATGCTGCACGTACACTAATATTGATGGCACCCCGCAAGAAAACGCTGGCGGCGCAGGCGGCGGAGTACTCCTCGCTGGCGCTGGTGCTGCCCATATCCACGTTCGTGGGGTATGGCATCGGATACTGGCTCGACAAACAATTCGGCACCTCCTGGCTCAGCATCCTGTTTCTCATCCTGGGAAGCGTCGCGGGGTTCGTTGCATTGATACGCCAGATCCTGCGGGATTCACGCGATGACGGCGCCTGATGAGCTCGGCTACGACCGCGCCGCCCAACGTATCGGGCGCATCATGGCGGCGATCGCGGCGCTCGGAACCGTGGTGGCTCTGGCCATAGGCGGCTGGAAATGGGGCGCTGGATTCCTGCTGGGGTCGCTGCTCTCGGTGATCAATTACCGCTGGCTCAGAAAGCTGGTGGAAGGGTTGGGTGGCAAGCCTCCGCGCGGCAGCGTTTTCCTGGCGTTCCGCTACCTCCTGCTGGGGGGCATCGGGTATGTTATATTACACTATTCTCCCCTCAGTCTGACGGCTGTAATGACGGGGCTTTTCGTGTTAATGGCCGCAGTCTTCGTGGAAGTCATATTCGAGATCGTGTATGCCAGAAAGTGAACTTTGGGTTACGCGCATTTTTAACGATCATTTGTCAGGGCTCGGGAACTTTTTCCTGGGGCTCGTGGGAAGGGCCACCGAATCGCGTCCGTGGGCGGATTTCATCGTGATGCAGATCCTGCTGGTGGTCCTCCTCATGCTGCTCTTCGCAATCCTGCGGCCGCGCCTTTCGGTGGACCGTCCCGGCGGCCTCCAGCACACGTTCGAATTGCTGTACGATTTCATCAAGGGCCAGGCGGAGGATCAAGTGGGACACGGCGCCCACCGCTACATGGCCTTCTTTGGCACTATTTTCATTTTTATTCTGAGCGCGAACCTGATTGGTCTGGTCCCCTGTTTCGAATCCCCCACGAATTTCCCATTCGTGACGGCGGGTTGCGCGATGGCGACTTTCGCCTATTACAACGCGGTAGGGTTTCAGGCGCACGGGCTGAAATACCTGGCCCACTTTGCCGGACCCCTTTGGTGGCTCGCTCCGCTGATGGTCCCTATCGAGATCATCAGCCACCTGGCGCGCCTGCTCTCGCTCACGGTTCGTCTTTATGCCAACATGTTCGCCGGAGAGCAGGTGACCCTGGTATTCATCGACCTGACCAAGTTCCTGGCGCCCGTGGTCTTTATGGGGCTGCACGTTTTCGTGGGAGTGATACAGGCTTATATTTTCATGCTGCTGACCATGGTGTACGTGGGCGGCGCGGTGGCGCACGAGCATTAATACGGCTTTATGCCGCTCTTCAGTGTGAGCCCGGCTGTAGGGTGTCCGGGGACCACCTCCTGGGGGCGATTCATTAAGGAGAATCGAATGACGAAGAAGTTTCTGATCCTGCTGGCGATGTTCCTGCTTGCCAGCTTAGTGTTGTGCGCACAGACGCCGCCGGCCGGCACTCCCAACAATCCCACCTCCGAAGGACACTGGGTGGTAATCTCAGCCGGTTTCGCAATGGCCATTGCTTCCAGCCTTTGCGGTTTGGCGCAGGGCAAAGCCATTGCCAGCGCGGTGGAAGGTATGGCGCGCAATCCTGGTGCTGCCAAGGCCATTCAGTTGGCCATGCTGATCGGCTTGGCGTTCATCGAGTCGCTGGCCCTCTATACACTGCTGATTGTTTTCGTAAAGGTGAAGTAAAACAATTTCCCGGGGGCGGGCTTAGCCTGGATTTCTCATCGAAGTCCCCAGGATGGCGAGGCAAGGGACAGATAACAAGTGGGATAGGTTTGCTTAGACGCCGGGAAAAGGGACAACAGTGTGTAGTGCGGAGAGCGATGGCACATCCGCGGGTTAGTCGGCATGCTCCGCTTGCTTTGCCAGTTGGGCTAACGCGGTCCGCGACAAACGTTC
>JAIQFL010000002.1 GCA_020073365.1 Terriglobia bacterium
TCCGACTGATCTCGAAGCGCCGACAGACCTCGGCCATGCTCCATTCCTGGCTCTTGCATTCCTCGATGAACTGCAAGCGCTCATCTACCACCGACGTCTCCATCCAACTCACACTTCACTCTTCGGAGATCGGCGAAAAATCGTTAACCCTGTATGGCGATTATTGTGTTACCCATCTCATCGGCCCATCTGTTACCACTCACGCCGGTTGGTACCGCCGACGCGGCAAGCAGGAGTGCTTGCGCCACGGGAGTCATGCCGCGCTCCGGAACCTGGCGGCGATGTGCTCAGCGGAGCGCAGGGTCAGGGCAACGAAGGTCAGGGTGCCGTTGGTGCATCCGGCAGTCGGCAGCGTGGGGGAGCCGACTACGAACAGGTTTTCGTGATCGTGGGTCTGACCGAAGCTGTCGCAGACGCTGGATCGGGCGTCGGCGCCCATGCGGCAACCGCCGGCGGGATGGTCCAGATAGCTGCCTGCGCCGGTCGAGAGGATCTTCCCGTTGTTGGCCTTTGCCAAGGTCTGGAATAGCTGCTGGAAGTGATCGCGCGTGGATTGCCGGCGGGCTTCGGTGGCGGCGTCCAGCTTGTGTTCAATCTTGGGCAGGGGGTCTCCCCAGCGGTTGCGGGATGTGTCGTCGAGGGTCAGGGAGCTGTCGCGATCGGGATGCACATCGTAGTAGCCGCGGACCCGCGCCGTTCCGCGTTGCGCGCGCTTCCGCCAATCGGCCAGCAGGCTGTCGCCGAGCAGAATGCGGCCGTCGGGCGCGCGTAGCCGCGGCTCGTGGCCGGAGGCGCTATCCCAAATCCGCAGGTCGTGACGGATGAAAGGCTGCCCGGGCTTGGAGCGGAAGAACTGCCGCGAGATCAACCCGTGCTGTTCGTTCATGCCGGGGTAGATCCTGGCATCGATTTCGATCATGGCCGAAAGGAAGGCGTGCCCGCACATGTATCGCCCCACCAGGCCCGAGCGGTTGGCCAGGCCGTTGGGAAATCGCGCACACTCGGAGAGCAGCAACAGGTGCGGGCTCCAGCAGTAGCCGGAGGCCAGCACAAAGACCGGGGCGCGGTACTCCAGCGGCTCGCCGGGGTTCTCGCGATTCACCGCTTGCGCCGCAACCACTGTGGGCTTGCTGTCATCCAGGATCAGCTTGCGAATGAGCGTCTGGTCATAGAGCGCGAAGTCCTTGCGCTCCATGAGGCGCTTGAAGGTGAAGTCGGGCGAGTAGCGCGCGCCGGTGGGACAGATGGAGCAGGTGTTGCAGCGGACACATTCCGCACGGCCATCGTAGGGCTTTGTGTTCTTGGCCTGGGGAGTGCTCCAGAACGGGATGCCGCTCTTTTCGGCCCACGCCTTCAGCTCCTTGAGGTTGTGGGTCATGACCATAGCCGGCATGGGGTACGGCTCGGAGCGCCAGTCCTCCGGAAGGAGGCTGGGCTCGCCGGAGACGCCCAGCCGCCGCTCGGCCTCGCAATAGAACTTCTCGAGCTCCTTCCATTCGATGGGCCAGTCGGTGGCGAGGCCGTACATCGACTTGAGACGCAGGTCTTCCTCGGAGAACCGGTTGCAGGTGCCGCCCCAGTGCAGCGCCGATCCGCCGACCGCCATGGTGCGCGAGATCACGCCCTTGGCCGCCTGGTCCTCGATGAAATCGCCGGGCCACGGATTCTCGGCGTAGTCGATGCTACGCTGCCGGTATTGCATGCGGTTCTCGAAGTCGAGCAGTTTGCGGCCCGCCTCGATGACCGTGATGGAGAGGCCCGGGCGCAACTCGGTCAGTTTCTGCGCCAGCATGGCCGCCGAGATGCCGCCGCCGATGATGCAGACATCCGATTCGTGGGTGCGCATTATCTCAATTCCCGCGGGGGGTTGTCGGAGCCCTTCAGGCCGCGGCAGAGGTCGCGCCCGATGGCGGCGTGGTAACAGAGGTCGTTGGCATCGCTGCTGCGGAAATAGAAGGCCATGAGGTCGAGGGCGACGTGCCGGCCGTCGGGAGTTCTGGGGAGGTCCGTCAGTTTGGCCTCTTCGAGCGCGGCTTCCACGGCCTGGTGCCGGGATGCGGCATCCCCGTTCAGCAACGCCGGCCGAAGACTCTCGAGCTGCCGCAGATAGGCCGGGGCGGGCGAGAGCGGCTTGGTGCGGAGACGGGTGAATCCGTAACCGTGATCCATCTTGGCGCCCGGACGATACTCGCGCACCCAGCGCTCGAATCGCCGGGCGATGTCGCGAATGCGGCCGGGACCGAGTTCGGACGGAAGCACCACCGCTGCCAGGGCCGCGAGCGTCTCCTCCTGGGCCGCGGGGAAGCCGGCAGTCTGGGCCCAGGCGCGCAGGCCGGAGAATCGGATCGCGCCACCTAGGGACGCAATCCAACGAAGAAGCGTTCTTCGCCGCATGAATATCGGTCGAAGTATATCGCAGATCGCGTGCGCGGGCGGACGCGAAAGAACCGGTTGGCAGGCGGAAGCGCGTGCCCCACCTTCACACGATCAGCATGCAGTCTCCGTAGGAATAGAACCGGTACCGGGACGCGACCGCGTGCCGATAAGCAGCCAGCGCGAACTCCGTCCCGGCGAACGCGCAAACCAGCAGCAGCAGGCTGGTCCGCGGCAGATGAAAATTTGTGAGCATGGCGCTCGCCGCGCGAAACTGATACCCCGGATAAATGAAGATGTCGGTCTCGCCGTGTAGTTGGCCCGAGCGCCAGGCGGTCTCCATGGTTCGGATGCTGGTGGTGCCTACCGCTACCACGCGCCGGGCCTCACGGATCATCCGCGCATTTTCTTCGGTGATGCGGTAGCTCTCCCGATGCAGCGTGGCCTGCTCCACCTGGCCGGCGTGCAACGGCTGAAATGTGCCCAGGCCCACGTGCAGCGTGACATACGCCACCTCCGCTCCCCGGGCGCGGCAATCGTCCAGCACTTCGCCGGTAAAGTGCAGCCCCGCGGTAGGCGCCGCCACCGACCCTTTTTCGCGAGCAAACACCGTCTGGTAGCGTTCGCGGTCCGCCGGTTCATCCGCGCGCCTGATGTAGGGCGGCAAGGGGATGTGCCCGATCTTCTCGAATTCCTGGAAGGGATCTCCTGCACAGGTGAAGCGGAGGGTGCGCTCCCCGAATTCGCCGCGCGCAATGATTTCCGCTTCGAGCCCGTCCGCCGCGGGTTCGGTCCCAAATCGGATGCGCTCGCCCACCTGCATCTTGCGTCCCGGCCGAACGAGAGCCTCCCAGTTCTTTCCGTCGGCGCTCACCGGCCGGAGCAGGAAGATTTCCACCTGGCCGCTCAGGTACTCATGGCGCTTGGGATTGTTCTTGCCGATGGGCAGCGACCGCACGCCCGCCCGATGTCCCAGCAGCCGCGCCGGAAACACGCGTGAATCGTTCAGCACCAGGCAGTCACCCGGTCGCAGAAACGACGGGAATTCGCGAAAGCCGCGATCTTCCCAGCGGCGCTCGGTGCGATAGAGCACCAGCATGCGCGAGGCGGCGCGATCCGCCAGGGGATGCTGAGCGATCAACTCTTCGGGCAGGTGGTAGTCGAAGTCAGCGAGATCCATCCAGCTTTCATTGTGGCGCGGCGGGTTCCCCACATAAAGGCGGGTAGAGTGGTGAATCGAGGTAGGGGGAGCGCCGATGAAGGTACGGGACGTAATCAAGGCGATGCAGAAAGACGGCTGGGTGCTCGACCGGACGCGCGGCGACCATAGACAGTACATTCACCCGGCTAAGCCGGAAGCGGGAACAATAACAGTTCCGGGCACCCAGGCGACGACATGCCATCCGGCACGCTAAACTCAATTCTGAAGAAAGCAGGGCTGAAGAAATGAAAAAGTACGCGGTTGTTCTTGAGAAGGCGGCCCACAATTGGGCGGCCTATGTGCCGGACCTCCCTGGGTGCGTGACTACGGGACGCACGCTCGAAGAAACACGCCGCCTGATCGCGGAAGCGATCGAATTCCACATCGAAGGAATGCACCTACGCAATGAGGCCGTGCCCGAGCCAACTACGGTGGCGGAAACGGTAGAGATCCAGGCCGCGTAATCCGCAGACCGGCCCACACCTACGGCTCCGTACCGAGCGGAAATAACTCGCCCTGCTCCTCGCCGGCCCACAATTCGGGGCGATATTCGATGGGGCCCGAGGCCAGGCCGTACCGGTCGCGAATCTGGCGGACGCGGTGCTGCAGGGTCTCCTTGTAGGCGCGTCCCAGGTACGCGCTTTTTTCGTACAGCTCACGATACCGCGGAGCCAGGGCGGGGAACTCCTTCTCCAGGAACGGCAGGAACACCTTCTGCGCCGACGGCATCAAGAAGAGCGGCCCTCCTCCGAACGACAGCGCACCGGCATCGCGCGCCGCCTTGGCCAGACGGTCGAGTTGGCGCTCACCATCCGTCAACCCCGGCATGATCGGGTTCGGAAACACGCTCACGCAAATCCCCGCCTCGCTCAGGCGCCGGACCGTCTCCAGCCGCAAACCCGGCCGCGGCGCCCGTGGCTCCAGCAGGCGCGCCAGCTTTTCATCGAGCGTGGTGATGGTCAGGTTGACGCCCAGCACATTGGCCCGCGCGATCTCGCGGAGCAGGTCCACGTCGCGCAGCGCCAGGTCCGATTTTGTCGTAATCCCCAGGAATCGGCCCCGATCGCGAGCGAACACCTCCAGGATCGCCCGCGTCCTGCCAAACCGGCGCTCGGCGGGCTGATACGGATCGGTGGCCGTGCCGATGGCGATGTGATCCTTGCGCTCGATGCGTCCCAGTTCCTGGCGCAGCAGATGCGCGGCGGCCGATTTGGCGTAGATCTTGTCCTCGAAATCGAAGGCGTCCATCTCCATGAACTCATGGGTGTAACGCGCGTAGCAATACTTGCAGCCGAACTCGCATCCGCGGTACGGATTGATGGTCCACTGAAACGGCATGTTCGGTTTGGTGCGGTTCAGAATACTGCGCGCGGGGATTTCGAAATACTGAACGGAGCGCTTGGCCTCCAGTAGTTCGCTCTGGGACGCCAACCGCGCGATGCCCACGAGTGCCATCTCACTATTTTCGCTTTTTATTCGCCATTTGGCAAGGGGGCTGTACCGCGATCGGATACTGCTCGCCGAGCTAACGGCAAGCTAAAGCGATGCCCTACGTTTTGAAGCGCTCGTCGATCTCCACCTGGTAGCCGCTCGATAGGCGGTTGGTCTCATTTGCCATGCCGACCACGGCCATCAACTCGGCGAACATCGGGTCCGTCATTCCGGCTTTCCGTGCGGAGACGGTGTGTGATGCGATGCAGTAGGGGCACTGGTTGGTGGCGCTCACCGCGAGGTACACCATCTCCTTGGTGAGCGCATCCAGCGCGCCTGGCGCCATGATCTCCTTGATGCTCTGCCAGGTGCGGCGAAGCGTCACCGGGTCATGCGCCAGGGCCTTCCAGAAATTGTTGATCCAGTCGGTTTTGCGCGTCGTCATGATGTCGTCATAGACGGCGCGCACTTCGGGGCTGGCATCGGCGTATTCGACGAATCCGAGAGTGGCCATTCGTCGATTATCGCTTATGCGCTACCGGCTCCGGCCTTGGCGCCGCCGAACATCTTGGCTGCGCGCTCCTGAATCTCCTGCGGGGAGACGATCTCCTTGCGCGTGGCGATGGCCCAGTTATAACCAAATGGGTCGCGCACGTGTCCGTAGCGGTCGCCCCAAAACTGGTCGGAGATCGGCATGGTCACCTGGCAACCGGCGGCGACCGCCTGGTTGAAAGTGGCGTCGGCGTCGGGGACGTACAGGTTAATGTGGAAGGGGAGATTGCCGCGAAGGACGGGCGGCATCCCGAAGTCCTTGCACATGTCGTCGGCCAGCATCATCATCGAGTCCCCGACTTGTACCTGGGCGTGCATGAGCTTGCCGCCGGGGCCCGGCGAGCGTGAGATCTCGACGGCTCCGAAAGCGTTCTTGAGAAAATCGATATACGCCGCTGCGCCCTCTACGCTGAGGTGCAGGGTAATCGAATGGTAACCGGGCGGTATGGGAGTGACGGAAGTCGACATCTGGATAGCATACCAAGGCGGCTCCGGGCGCGGTATCCTGCTCCCATGCGCTTCGCTCCGTTGTTGTTCGCGATAGTACCTCTGTACGCACAGAACGTGGGGATCGACAGCCATATCGACACGGCCCAGCGGGTCTTGATCGACCGGGCGGACCTGACGCAGCGTTCCGCAGTGGGTCACGTGGATATTCCGCGGCTTCGGGAAGGCGGCGTCAACGCACCTTTTTTCGCGTTGTGGGTGCCTACCTACTACAAAGGGTCGGAGGCCGTGCGGCGGACCCTGGATCTTCGCGACGCCATGCAAGGACTCCTGGATGCCCACCCGGAGCAGATCGCGCTGGCGTTGACGGCCGCCGATGTCGAGCGGATCACCCGTTCGGGAAAAATCGCCGCCATTCTCGCGATTGAAGGCGGCCATCAGATCGACGACGACCTGGCGGTGCTGCGCATGTATTACCGGCTGGGCATCCGCGCCATGACCCTGACGCATTTCCGCAATACGGACTGGGCCGATTCCTCCACGGACCAACCGGCGCACAACGGACTCACCGATTTCGGCAAGCAGGTGGTGCGCGAGATGAACCGCCTGGGCATGATTGTCGATATTTCGCACGTCTCGGACAAGACGTTCAGCGACGTTTTGGAAATCACCAGCAAGCCGGTGATCGCGTCACATTCCTCGTGCCGCGCGATTTCCGATGTGCCCCGCAACATGACCGACGATATGATCCGCGTGCTGGGCAAGAACGGCGGCGTGATCGGCATCAATTTCGGCGAAGGATTCCTGAATCCGCAGGACGCGGAACTGCTCAAGAAGGCGATCAATTCCATCTCGTACAACGAGCCGTCGCTGACGGGAAAGGCGCTCGACTCTTATGCGGCAGACGAGGCCCACCGCGACATGAAGCCCCAGCCTACCATTGCCACCATCGATGACGCCGTGGCGCACATCGATCACGCCGTCAAGATCGCCGGCATCGACCACGTGGGAATCGGCAGCGATTTCGACGGCATTTCTTCTCCTCCCAAGGGCCTGGAGGATATTTCCAAAATGCCCGCCCTGAGGGCGGCCCTGCGCAAGAAGGGCTATAGCGAGCAGGACATACGGAAGATCTTTGGCGGCAACACACTGCGGGTGCTGCGGGAAGTGATCGGGAAGTAGGGCCTGAACATGATCGGCAAACTCCTGTGGACGGTGGCGTTGGTGGCTGCCGCGGCCTATGCCCAGAGTCAACACTCGCCCGCGGCCGGCCCTCCCGTATCGCCCCCCGAGCGCGAAGTCAAGGCCTACACGCTGCCGCCCGACAAACTCCAGAAGGCCATCGACTACGGGAACGCCCGGAACCGGCTGCATTTCATCGGAGTCGCGTACAGCATCCTGGTCCTGGCGGGCTTCCTGACCTGGAGGATCGCGCCTGGAGTGCGCAACTGGGCGGAGGGCTCCCGCCGCCGGATCGCGCAGGCATACATTTTTGCGCCGTTGCTGTTCCTGGCCCTGGACGTAGCGAACCTGCCGCTGTCCATTTACGATCAGCATCTCTCGCGAAAGTACGAGCAATCCATCCAGGGCTGGGGTTCGTGGTTTTGGGATTGGAGCAAGGGCGAGTTCCTGGAGTTCGCGCTGGCGGGGCTATTGGTCTGGATCCTCTATGGTGTGATCCGCCGCCGCCCGCGCCTCTGGTGGTTCTACTTCTGGCTGGCCTCGGTGCCGATCGTCGTGTTCCTGCTGTTCATCACGCCGGTGGTCATAGAGCCTCTGTTTTTCAAGTTCGAACCGCTGGCGGAGAAGCAGCCGTCGTTGGTGGCGGAGATCCAGAAAGTGGTGGCCCGCGGCGGGCTGGCGATCCCGCGGGACCGCATGTTCCAAATGCAGGCCAGCGAGAAATTGAAATCGTTAAACGCCTACGTGGCGGGCATCGGCGCTTCCAAACGCGTGGTGGTGTGGGATACGACGATCCAGAAGATGAATACCGGCCAGACGTTGTTCGTGTTTGGCCACGAGATGGGGCACTACGTGCTGGGCCACGTTTGGATGGGGATCGGCGCGACCTGCGTGATCCTGCTGGTATTTCTCTTCCTGGGCTATCACTCGGCGCACTGGGCGCTCGGGCGCTGGGGCGGACGGTGGTCGATCCGGGGCATCGAGGACTGGGCGTCGCTCCCGGTGTTGCTGATGGCCGTCACGGTCTTCGGATTTCTGGCTGAGCCGGCGATGAGTACGTTCGGCCGCGTGTTGGAGCACAATGCCGACATTTACGGGCTGGAAGTGATCCACGGAATTGTGCCGAATTCCTCGCAGGCAGCGGCGGAGGCATTTCAGATTCTGGGGGAAGTGGGGCTGTCCGATCCGAATCCCAGCGCGTTCATCAAGTTTTGGCTGGAGGACCACCCGTCGATCGGCGATCGCGTGCGATTCGCCGGGGAGTACGACCCGTGGGGGAGTGGACAGACGCCCAAGTACGTGAAGTGAAGGCGGCCCGCTCCAGGGACTGGTGGGCTTTCTGCCTGCATGCCAGCACCTCGGGTCCTACAGGAGCGAATACAGGACCAATACCAAGATGCCGCCGAACCAGACCGAGAACCAAATCAGGCCGGGGCGGCTCATGAAAGTCGCACGGCGAAACGGCGTCGACCAACTGCTGGAGGGGCGCAAATCGCGGCCCATCCGCGCCATCTGCCGCTCACCGCGGAACACTACGATCATGAGGTATCCCATGATCGCCAAGGCCACGCCCATGAATAGCCATGGCAGGCCCGGAACTGTGCGGGCGGACGGCCAGCCGTGCCACAGTGCGTATCCGAAGAGGATGACCACGAAGAACCAGCCGAACGCGTTCATCTGTTGGACGCGGTTGCGCCTCGCGACATCCTGGCATTGGTAATGCTCTTCCGTTCGATCGAGGGGAAGCGGAGAGCCGGAACGCACCATCGCGATCTTGCCGGGGAGCAGGCCCAGCGCGATCCAAGTGTTCTGCAGCGGGTTCAGCCAGTCGATGGGCGTGCCGCCGTGGTGCAGCAGCAGCCACCAACTGAACGTCACCAACAGGGCGGCGAGTGCTTCCAGGGGCCACGAGATGTAGTCGCCCAGGCGGCGGGTTTCGAGCGCCAGGGCTACCGCTCGGACCGGCGGGTCGGCGGCCAGTGAGTGGCGTGTCCAGGCCACGAAGGTCATCAAGGTGCCGACAAACAGGACGGCGCTGCCGCCCGCCCATAGGGGAATCGCCTGCCATTGCGCCAGGGCCAGCAGTATCGTCAGAACGCAGGCCTCGATCAGGTGTTCGCCCAGCAGCACCGTGTGATACCGCCTCAGCCAGGAGGCTTCCGGTGCATCATAGAAGCCCGCTGGAACTTCGACTCCCAGGAAGAAGCCGGGACCGCTCCGCAGCGGCAGGTTCCAAGTGTACCTCACCAGGCTGTAAATCCGGATGGGAACGATGAAGCCAATACACAGGAGCATCCACGTTTCGTAGTCAGGACCAGTCATAGGACATCACCTCTTTTGACGCGCGCTTGACAGTTCCTGCCGCACGGCGGCGGCAATTTCCCGATCGGCGAATCCGGCGAGAATCCATTCCGTAAGGGCGGTGCGCAGCGATTTCAGTAGTGCCTCCTGCCCGGGTTGCCGGCCGCGCCGCGATGAGACAGTGACGCCGGCCCCATGGCGCACAGTGACGAAGCCTTCGTCCTGTAACTGCCGGTAAGCTACCGCGATGGTGTTCAGATTGACGCCCAAATCGCCCGACACCTGGCGGACCGAAGGAAGAACCATGCCTTCGCGAAGGTCGCCGCGAGCAATCAGGGCCTTGATTCCATCGGCGATCTGCTGGTAGATCGGGCGTTTGTCGTTGGCATCGAGGCTAAGAAACATGGCCGTTCCGACTGTCTACTGTATGTATACTTCATACTGTTGAGGGGTGTCAAGGATTATTTTCAGACCGTTAAAGCGGATTTACGTGAATTGGCCCACTCCCTTACGGTCGTGGCTCCGAATCGGAGCCGCGCGCGCCAGCAAGCGGTGGGCCCCGGGCCTACCTGGCGAATGTGATTCCCAGACCGGTGGTGTAGAGGAAGTCGTTGGTCTTGCGGCCTGGAGCGGGGTGGTTGAGATAACGGTCGCTCAGCGACACATTCCAGTTGAGCCACTTCGCCACCTTGGTGGAAGCGCCGATGTCGAAGTTCACACGGTACGAGCCCCTGTTAGTCAGGTCATCGAACATCCGAAAGCTTTGCACCAGTGAGGTGGCGCCGCTCACCTTGAGATTATATTCGTCGCCCCAATAGAATTCGGCCGACTTCTGCGTCAACGGAGTACTGAAACTCGAGCGGTTGAAATCGATGCCGCCGAGGAAGTCCAGGTGGCTGCGCTCAGTCTTGGTAGCGTGAAAGCCGAAACCTCCGCCGAGCACGAATCGCAGGTCGAGATTCTGAAACTTGTCATATTCGTAATCGTTGAAGACGTTCACAAATAGAGTCGGTTTCACATTGTGGTTGTAACCGATCCCTCCGCGCACCGCCTCCGCGGTTTCCGAGTTCTTGCCATTCACCAGGGCCGACGCCTTGATGGCGTTGAAGTAAAGAGAGGTTTTATCGGTATTCGTGACACGCGCGGCGTTGACGCCGGTGGAAAAGGTTAGAGTCCTGGCGTTGCCACTGGTGCCGGCAAAGCCAAGGCTGCCGGTGCCAGCCCAAAGTTGTCCCCAATTGGGCTTCAGCAATCGCTCATAGGCCTTCTGTTCGTCGTCATTGCGGATGACTCCCACGTCAGCGGGTGCCAGGCTGAGCTTGGTATCCTTGGTGGCCACCTCTATTTTCCCGTTCGCGGTGGCCAGCGTGCCCTGCACAGTTTTTCCATCTGCAAGGACTACGTTGACAGGCTTGTCGGCCCGCACCTGGTCCACTTGATCCCAGGCTATGGTGACGACGCCGAAGAGGTCGGCCTTGATGGTCAGGTTCTTCCCATCCTTCTTGATGATGCTGCCGGTGACCCGGTCGCCATTCTTCAGCACCACCTGGTCCGCCCACGCGGTACTCAGCGAAAAGCAAACGAGAGACGGCAAGAAGAGGAATCTACCACTTCTGATGGGTGACATGGGTGTGCTCCTCGTTGATTTCGGTTCCCCCAAGCGGTGAGCCGCACATTTGCCGGCCGATTCTTGAACGCCAGGCTATTTCTGCTTGGCGATGATCAAGTCCTTGATCTTCGCGTAGGTCGCCGCCGGGATGATTTTCTTGTCGACCAGTTCATTCTTGGCCCTGTACGGGGCGTTCTTGACGATTTTCGCGCTGTAGGCTTTACCAATGCCGGGTAGTGTTTCGAGTTGCTCGGCGGTGGCTGAGTTGATGTCGATCAAATCGGCTTTCGGGACCGCTTTCGGTGCGGCTTTCACGGCTGTTTTCGGGTCGGCCTTTGGTGCGGACTTGGTGGGCGTCTGCGGCGCTGCGACGAGCGAAATTGCAATCAGCAGTGCCGGAACCAGTTGCGTCAGTCTCATGCGAATCGTTCCTCCTTGGTTGGGCCAGTCCCGCGAGCGGCGCACCCGCCAGGAGTGCGATCCCGGGAAGGGGACGGGCCTCTATGGAGTATAGCCCGAGAGAATCGGGGACATAAGGTGAACAGGTTCTCCCCCACCTGCCGACTGCCGAAACCTCCCCGGCCCGCCTACCCAACCAGTACGGGTTCGTCCACATCGCAGCCCTGCTTGGCCTGCACCCGCAGCCGCTGCAGTTCTGCCTGTTGTTCGAACGGTACCGAAAACTCCTTCTCGATCCGCTCGCGGTAGACCGGGCCGGAGTTGTAGGCGCAGAACGGATAAATCCGGCCGTTGGGCGCGGCGTAGTGGATCACGCAGCGCTTCACGCGTTCCAGGTCGTAGTTGTACGAATCCATGAAGTGCATGCCGGCCAGCATCAGGGTGCGATAGGTGAAGCCCTGCCGCTCGCTCTCGCCCCGGCCGAGACGCTTGTCGGTCATGCCCTGCAGTGTCTGCAGGAACTTGGAGAAGGTCAAGCCCTCGGGCGCCTTCTCCGCATGGAAGAACTTCCGCAGATTGTTCCAGGCCTCCAGTTTAGTGAAGAACTGGAGCCGCCGCTTGCCGGCCTTGCGAGCCAGGGTATCCATCTCCCGCAGCATCGGGCCGACCTCCACGAACTGTGTCACTGGTACGGCACGCCGATTCTGGTCGACGAACAGGTAGGTTCCCAGCGAGCAATGCGGGTGGCAACTCAGCGTCGTGATCTCCTCGCCGCGGAGGGCGCCGATCAGCTTCGAGAACGGCGTCACGCAGGAGAGGGGGAACCAGTCCTGGTAGGGGTCGGCGATGCCGGTCTGCTGCTGTACCGCATGCGCGAAATCGGAGAGCGTGAAGCGCTTGGATTCCAGCTCGTGGCGCGCGATCCGGCCCGTAAAGGCCACCGGCTGAAAGCTGATGCCGCTGGTGCATTCGATGTATTCCAGCGCCAACCGGATGATGTCGCCGATCTGATGGTCGTTCAGGCCCTTCACGATGGTGGGCACGAACACGATCTTCAAGCCTGCCTTTTTGACGTTTTCGATGCACTGGAGTTTCTTTTCCCACAGCGATTCGCCGCGCGTGCGGCGGTAGACGTCGTCGCACACGCCATCGAACTGAAGGTACAGGGTGTGCAGCCCAGCCTCTTTGCATTGCTGGGCGAACTCCAGGCTGGTGAACTTGATGCCGTTGGTGGCCACCTGCGTGTGGGAGAATCCCATCTCGCCGGCCATCCGCAGGACATCCAGGAACCGGGGGTAAATCGTCGGCTCCCCACCTGAAAACTGCACGATGCGGCCCGCCACCGGGCGTTGGTTGCGCAGGGCTTGCAGCATCTTGCGGACGGTTTCGAAGTCCGGTTCGTAGAGGTAGCCGGCGGCGTTGGCATTGGCGAAACAGACCGGGCAAGTCAAGTTGCAGCGGTTGGTCAGATCGACATTGGCAAGCCCGGTGTGGCTGGTATGCAGATTGCAAAGGCCGCAATCGTCCGGGCAGCGGGTGGCGGTGGTGACCGCGGGGTTTTCCAGACCGCGGTTGTCACCGAAGGTCCACTCCTCCATCTTGAGATAGAGTCTGGCGTCGGAATACACGATATCGCGGAATTCGCCATGCTCCGGGCAGCGCTTTTCCATCACCACCTTGCCGGCCTCTTCAAAGATCCTGGCGTCAATCAGTTGGGTGCATTCGGGGCACAGCGACTGGGTGGTTTTGGGGAGACCTTTCTGGAGGCCCCGAATGGGCGAGCCTTGATAGGTAGTTTCGGGTTGTATTACCTGAAATTGCGCCATGATTTGTCATTTTAGAGGCTCCGTGCCACCAAGACCATAATTAGACCCTAAACTGGGAAATCGAGAGGTCGCACGGCGACTTGGCGGGGGTGAATGGGGATTGGTGAGCGGTCCCGGTGGTGGGACAGGCGGTTCCGCCTGTCCGGTTAGATCCTACACACGTGAGGCTCTCCCTCAGACCGGCCTAATTCTTGAGATCTATTCCCGCCGCCGATACTAAACTATTCAGACTACCCGGTCGATATATATATTTAAGGGCGCGTTGCCGAGCTCCCGAAGAACAGAGTCTGCCGTGAATACCGTTGCAGTGTGCGATACCGAACCGATTGCCATTGAAGGCCTTCGCGCCCTCTTGGAGTCGGCCGATGAGCTGCGCGTCGTCGCCGCCGAGAGTTCGCTCGTCGACGGCATGGATGCGGTGCGGACGTTGCAGCCGTCGCTGCTCATGCTGGACAAGGCCTTCGGCATTTATGCCGTGATGGATATTCTCAAGGCGCTGCGGGAGGCCGGTAGCCGGATGGCGGTGATCGTCTGGAGCTTCTCGTTCTCGGAGGCCGAGGCGCTGCGGTTTCTCCAGGCCGGCGCCGCCGGCGTGGTCCGCAAGACCGCATCGTTGGACACCCTGATGAGCTGCATTCATTCGGTGATGGCGGGCCACACCTGGATGGAAAAGGAAATGGTGCATGAGACGGACCGTCCCGTCCGCTCCGGCCGTTCCCCCCTCACCGCGCGAGAGCTACAAGTGATGGAACTGGTCGAACGCGGGCTGAAGAATAAGGACATTGGCGTCTCTCTGGGAATCCGTACTGGCACGGTCAAGATTCACTTGAAGCACATTTTTGAGAAGACCGGCATACGCGGCCGTTATGGGCTGGCGCTCTCGGGCCTCAAGGAGAAGGGGCTGTTGGCGATGACACCACTCGAGATTGCTTCGTAGTGGGCGGCCCCCTTTGGCTACTTCGTCGGCGCTGAAGATGTCTCAGCGCGTTGCCGGATCGCGCTCGAGCACCATCAATGCGAATGATCCGGGCAGCACCGGTCCCCTCTTGCCCCCTGCGGGTACCGGCCCGAATTTCGCGGAAACGATGAAGACGCGGTGATTGGTGGGGTCGAGCCCCATATTGCGCGCGCCCTGCGGGGTCTCCACGTTTTCGGCGACGTGATACTGGTCGGGACCGTCCTGGTGAATGACGGTGAGCGTTCCGTTGGCATTCGAGGCAAACGCGTTGGCTGAGGCCGCATCGTACCCGGCGCCGTCGACGCCGGTGCCGATTGGGGCCGTTGCGACCACCTTGCCGGCCTGATAGTCGGAGACCGCCATCACTCCGCTGCGGCATCCGCTGAACAGACGATGATGAGCCGTGTCGATGGCCATAGCGACCGGCTGCTTGCACGTGCCGGTGGACCAGCGCCGCGTTACAGTCGCGGTCTTCGCGTCGATCTCCACCACCTCGCTCGTGTCGGTGAGATTCGCATATACCTTGCCGTCGCCGGCGGATGCGCCGTATTCCGGTTTGCCGCCAAGTGGAATGTTCGTGATCAGCGTCCCCGCCCGCGGGTCGATCACCGTCGAGGAATGCGCGTCGCCATTCAATGTGAAGACGCGGTTCGACGCGCTGTCGTAGAGGATGGCGTCGGCATCTTCGGCGGCCGGGATCCGTCCGAGCACCTTGTAGGTCTTCAGATCGAACATGACCACGGACTGGTCATTACCCGAGGTGGCGAATCCATGCCCCGTGGTTTCCGCCAGTGCGGTTCCATGCGCGCCCTGGATGCCGGTGATTTCGCCGAGCAGCGTCCCGCTGTCTTCATCCACGACCATCACGCGATTCTGCCGGGCGATAAACAGGCGGTGATGGGGTGGATCGGGCACGATGTAGTCCCAACTCCCGTCCCCACCCAGCGTGTAGGTGTGGGTCACGCGATAAGACGAGGATGACTGCGCGAGTAGCGGCGTGATGGTAGCCAGTGTGAGGACGAGCGCGGCGTGGCGCATAGTGGCTCCTTTCTGTCTCAAGTATATCGGAGCGGGCGAGGGTTCGAGCCCAGGCGCCAGGTGGTTCGCCGGGACCAGCACCATCATTCAAGCATGCCCTACCCGCGGAAGCGCTCGGTGCGGATCACCCCGGAACCTTCGCGAATCACTACCAGTCGATCGGCGGACACATCGGCCACTTTCTCCAGCGCTCCGTTGGGCCAGCGAATCTCCAGGTTCGCGCTGGTGGCTGCCCCCAGACCGAAATGCAGCCTGCGATCGTTCACCGAGAGGTAGGAGGACTGTGCCAACACAGCCTGGGCCTGCCTGCGATCGCCGTATGCGGCAACCACCTGGGCGCCGATGGCGGAACGGTTCGACCGGGCGCCGATCAACAGCACCTTGAGCCAGTGATTGGCACCGCTCATGTCGTTGCGCAGCAGCGATGGCGGCTCGTTCATGTTCATGATGAGGATGTCGATGTCGCCGTCGTTATCGAAATCGCCGAAAGCCACACCGCGGCTGGAATGCGCCTCGTTGACGCCCGGACCGGCCTCCTCCAGCAGTTCCTCGAACTTGCCTCCGCCCAGGTTGCGATACACCACCGAAGGCGTTTTGTACGGACACTCGGACAGCTTCTGTTCCACCTCGGGATAGACCATGCCGGTAGCGAAAAAAAGGTCGGGAAGGCCGTCGTTATCCAGGTCCACCACGCCCGCGCCCCAACCCACGAAGCGCGTTTCCACGCCGAGGCCGGCGCGGAAGGTCACATCGCGGAAACTGCCCTTGCCGGTGCCACGGTAGAGCACTGGAGTGTCGGCGCGAAAATGCGTTTTGAAGATATCGAGGGTTCCGTCCGTATCGAAATCCCCGATACCCAGCCCCATCCCGGCTTGCGCCTGCCCGTCCTCGCTCAACGAAATCCCGCTCTCCAGGCCCTGCTCGGTGAATGTGCCATCGTGGTTGTTGCGGAAGAGCAGGCTGGGCGAAGTGTCGCACGCCACGTAGATATCCTGCCAGCCGTCGCCATCGAAATCAGCCGCGGCGGCCGTCAGCGGATAGCCCGGAGCTACCGCCAGGATGCCGGACTTCTCGCTCACGTCGGTGAACGTGCCGTTTCCGTTGTTGTGGTACAGCCGGCAAGGCTCCTGAGGGATGCCATCCGGCCGGCAATAGACCGGAACGCCCAGGTAGGTGCAGGTGGGATCCTTTCCGCGCGGCGGCATGGTGTCCCGGTCGAAGACCATGTAGTGCGCCACGAAAAGATCCAGCTTGCCGTCGCGATCGTAGTCGATCCACGTGCACCCCGAGCCGAATCGCGTTCCGGGATGGAGCAGCCCGGCCTTCTCCGTCACGTCCGCAAATGTGCCGTCGCCGTTGTTGTGAAACAGAATGTTCTGTCCCCAACAGGTGATGAAGAGGTCGTCGAAGCCGTCGTTGTCGTAGTCTGCCACCGTGATGCCGCTGGCCCACACGCTGCGGCCCAACCCGGCTTTCGCCGTGACGTCGGAAAACGTGCCGTCGCGGTTATTGTGGTAGAGCCGGATGATTGCCTCTCGCGGGGTGGACTGCCAGCGGCGGCCGGTGAGCACCAGCATATCCTGCCAGCCATCGTTGTCGTAGTCGAGGAATGCCACGCCGCATCCCATGGAGTCGAGGATGTAGTCGTTATACGCCACGTCTCCGTAGATCACGGGCGCCCGCAGGCCGGCGGCGTGGGCTACGTTGACGAAATGCGCGTGGAAGGGCAGCCCGGAGGGTTTGCCGCGGAGCGTGGGCTGGACGCCTCGGGAGGCCATGCCGCGGTTCTGCGCGCGAAGTGCGGGACCTTTCGAGGCGAGCGCCGCCAGGGGAAGCGCTAACGCCTGTCTGCGCGTCATGAACTTCAGGATAGCGGAAAAATGGGGCAGCCCTGGTCGAGTACTGTCGGACCACCTCTGTCGAACCACCTCCTCCCCAGCCGGCTTCTTGTGATACGCTGTTCCAACTGAGAGCAGCATGAACCCGGTAGTCATCGGCGCTCGAGTACACTCCGGGTGGGCGGCGGTTCTGGCCGTCTCTGGAGATCCGGAGGAGGATCCCTGCGGCGTCGAGGTACTCGATCGCCGGCGCATGGCGATTGTCGATTCGGCTGTGGTGGGCGCGAACCAGCCCTATCACTTTGCGGAAAACCTGGAGCTTCCGGACGCGGAGAAGTATCTCGCCAACTGCGCCGCGGTTTCGGAGCGCCTGGCCTCCGCGGCCATCCGGGAGATGGCCCAGGAACTTCAGATTCGCGACTATCAGGTTGCCGGTTCCGCCATCGTGCTCGCGGCTGGCCGTCCCCTCCCAGGGCTGGCGGATATCCTGGCTTCGCACGCGCTGATTCACACCGCCGAGGGCGAGTTCTTTCGCACCGCTCTCCGCCAGGCGTGCGAAGGGCAGGGAATCCCGGTCACCGGCATTCGCCAACACGACCTCGAGGCGCGCGCCAAAGGGCTGTTCGGCAGTGCCGCAAACCGCCTCGAAAAATGCATCGCCGGTCTGGGACGGTCTCTGGGCCCGCCCTGGACCGAGGATCAGAAAACCGCGGCGCTGGCGGCGTGGATTGTTCTGGCGGACCTTTGTGGGCATACGTACAGCCAACGCCCTTCAGCTTCGGTAGACTGATAAGACGTTTTTATGCGGACGCAAACCGACCTGGCCTGCGCGCTCATGGAGGCGCGCGAGCGGACGGACGAGTTGTTCCGGCTCATCCGTCCCACATCTCTTTACGAGCGCCCCATTCCGGAACGGCATCGCATCGTCTTCTACCTGGGCCATCTCGAAGCCTTCGATTGGAACCTGATCGGCCGTTACGCGCTCGATATCCGCTCCTTCCAGCCCGAATTCGACCGGCTATTCGCCTTCGGCATCGATCCGCCGCCGGGCCAACTGCCCGCGGACCAACCATCCGACTGGCCCTCCCTCGCCGAGGTGGAGCGTTACAACCTGCGAACGCGGGATGAAATCGACGACCTGCTGGAGAAGGTGCCCGAGCAGTTGTGCCACGTGGCCATCGAACACCGCCTCATGCATGCGGAGACCCTCGCCTACATCCTGCACCATCTGCCCTACGATCGGAAGATGGGGCAGCCTTCTGCCCTGCACGCCGTACCAAACGGACGGCCCGTCCCGGGGATGATCGATATCCCCGCAGGCACGGCCAGGCTGGGCCGCGATCCCCAGGAAGGCTTCGGATGGGACAACGAGTTTCGCGCCCATACGGTCGAGGTTCCGGCTTTCTCGATCTCCCGGTACAAAGTGACCAACGGCGATTATCTGGAGTTTGTTCGTGCGGGCGCCGGCGCGCCATTCTTCTGGGTGGAGAGGGACGGCCGCTGGTTCTGTCGAGGAATGTTTTCCGAAACTCCCCTGCCGGTGGATTGCCCGGTTTACGTCACCCAGCGGGAGGCGGAGTCCTATGCCCAATGGCGCGGCATGAAGCTTCCGACGGAGCCACAGTTCCATCGCGCGGCGGGCGACCGGCCGGCCTCGGGGAATTTCGACTTTCGCTGCTGGGATCCGATTCCCGTGAACGCAATGGACCGGGAAGGCCCGGAAAGCGGCCCGCAACAGATGTTCGGCAACGGCTGGGAGTGGACCTCCACCGTCTTCGCCCCGTTCCCCGGCTTCGAGCCGTTCCCCTTCTACACCAACTACTCGGCGCCGTTCTTCGACGGCGATCACTACGTCTTGAAAGGCGCTTCACCGCGCACCGCAGCCTGTTTCCTGCGGCCCTCTTTCCGAAACTGGTTCCGTCCAGCGTATCCCTACGTATACGCCACCTTCCGCCTGGTTGAATCCTAATGTACGCACGAGCCCTTGAAAACGAGTTTGCACGCGAGGTGCGGGCGGGCCTCACCCGCCCCGGACAGAAGACCCTCCCCTGCCACTATCTGTACGACGACGTCGGGTCGGCGCTCTTCGAAGCCATCACGTATCTGCCGGAATACGGTCTTACCCGCGCTGACGCCCGTGTGATCCAGGCGCACGCCGGCGATCTGCTGGAATGCCTGCCGCCCAATATCGTCACGGCGGAGCTGGGCAGCGGCACCGGGACGAAAACTCGGGCGATCCTGGAGCGGCTCCAGCAACGCCAGACGGTGACGTACTTCCCGATCGACGTCTCAGAGGTGGCGCTGGAGAAGTGCGCTCAGGATCTGGGCCCGCTGGGCTCGGTGTTTCCCATCGCGGCCAGCTATCTGGACGGCCTGCGGGAGGTGGCTGCCGGGCGCGCGGACGGGCAGACTCTTCTGGTTCTCTTCCTCGGCAGCACCATCGGGAACTTCGAGCCGGAGGCGGCCACTGACTTCCTCTACGGCATTCGATCCTGCCTGCAGCCTGGCGATGCCCTGCTGCTGGGCACCGATCTGGTCAAATCCGTGGAACTGTTGCGGGCGGCGTACGACGATCCCACGGGCGTCACCGCAGCCTTCAACTTGAACCTGCTGGCGCGCATCAACCGGGAACTCGATGCCGATTTCGACCTGCGCCAGTTCGAGCATGTCATCCGTTATGACGCCCCGTTGCAACGCATCGAAATGCACCTGCGGTCCCGGGTGTATCAGAGCGTCTGCATTCGCGCCGCGGAATTAAACGTGGATTTTGTGCCCAACGAAACCATCTTTACGGAGGCCTGCCACAAGTTCCGTCCGGAACAGATCTGCGCCATGGCTCGCACCGCCGGTTTCCGGATGGAAGCGCAGTGGACCGACCTGGAGTGGCCTTTCGCCGAGAGCCTGTTAGTGGTGGTGTGACTTGGGCATCCTTGCCGCTCTCAGCGCTTTCTCCGCGCTCTCCGTGACTCCGCGGTGGGCTGGTTCTTCCCGGTCCAGGGCCGAACCCCCTCAATCCAAATCGATGTCTCTCACCGGCGGCGTCACGTCGGGGGCCTCCTTGGCCCGCTTGAAGAGCTCGTCGAATTTTTTTTCCAGCACTTTACCGTGCGTCTTCTCGGCGGCAACCTGCTTTTGAAAAACCTCTTCCCGCCGGGCGCCCGCGCCTTTGAGCTTCAGGACTTCCGCCTCCAGGTCTTCGATCGGACGAGGTTTCTCCTTCACCGTGTGCGCAATCACCGCGCGAGTCTCGGGATCGATCTTGAGCAGCGCCTCGCAGCACGGGCATTCCACCTCGAACATACCTTTAGCCATAGATCTATCGTAATCGAGATCGTTTAAGAAAATCCCGCGGACGTACACACGGTCGCCTCCATTTCAGAAGGTAACCACTGGCCCAGAAAGAGACGATTGTGAAGGGGTTTATGGACAGCTAGAAGGGGTTTATGCGAGGTGACTGAATAGGCGGGCGCCGAAATCGGGGATCAATCGTCTCTCCGTGGGCCTGTGAGAAGTTAGTCACGCCTCACCTTAAGCAATCACCTTGCCAAACCGAAACCACCTTTAGAATCAATCCTCTAAGCGGAAACCGTACGCCTGTGTACAAAAAATAGGCATCCCGCTGTCAACAGTATGTATCGAAAGGCCACGTAGTGGACACACCTGTGCGCAATTATTGCAACGGCTGTTGGGCGCCTTGCGGAGGCGTGGCCGGTAGCGGGCTTGCCGGCCGCGCTACCACACCCCGAAACGCTTCGTCGAGCGAGATATTGTTGTTGGTCAGGATCTGTCCGGTAGCGCGGTCCAGTTCGACCTTCGCCTTGTTGTAAGCCGCCTTGGCCGCCACCTCGCTGGACTCCGCCGCCGTCAGGGCCTGCTGATCCTGGATCACGTTGTAGATGGTAGACGCTCCCAGCGCCAGCTTCTTCTGCTCCGCATCCAGTGTCTGCGCCTGCAGCGCCCGCGACTTGGTGGCCGAGTTGTACTGCGCACGCGCCTGGGTCAATGCGATGACGGCATTCACTACGTCGGTCCGCACCTGATTTTCCAGACGTTGCAACCCGAGCTGCTGCTGCCGCAGCGTGAGCTCATCGGTGATTACCTGGGCTTGCGCCGCGCGATTCCGGATCGGGATGTTCAGGTTGAATCCGAGCGAATAGTTTGGGAAGTTCCGTTGGAACAACTGGCTCAGAACCTGCCCATACCCCCCGATAAAGAACGGATTGTTGCTGTGTACCGTGCCGGGGGGCGGCACCAGGGTGTTCGTCTGGCCCGCCAGGGCGCTGTTGCTGAGGTTCGCCACCGCATCCAAAGTCGGGAGCAGGGCGTTCTTCGAGCCCCGGATCGTGAGTCCCTGGTTCTGCAGTTGGATCCGGCTCTGGGCCAACTCGGGACGCGACGAAAGGGCCATTGCCGTCATATCCTGAATGGGCGCGATCGGCTGGGTGTCCGGGACGTTGATCTGATCGGTTGGAATGATATGCGCTTCCGCGATCGCAGTGCTGGCCACACCGGTCCTGCTCAGCGCGGTTTTCAAGATGGTCTCCTGCTGCAGCACCTGCGTCTGTGCGATGGTGAGTTGCTGCTCCCCAGTGGCAATCTGGGCCTCCGCGCGAGTCACTTCGATGGGCGCCAGCGTTCCCACCTCGACCTGCCTCTTGTTGTCATTCCAGAGCCTGGTTGCCGAGGCCACCGCCTCGCGCGCCACGCGAACGTTGTCGTTGAACGCCACCAGGTCCCAGTACAGCATCATCACCGCGGCGACCGTGGTTTCCACCTGCAACTTGAACGTAAGGTCGGATACCTCGCGATTATTCCTGGCAATCCGGATCTGGCGTGAGTTCACTCCGGGGCCAAAACCTTGAAAGAGGTGCTGTGTAATGCCAAGCCCCAACGAGGAGTTGGTGGACGGGTTGAAGTCGTTGCGCGGATTGTTGCTGGTGGTCGAGCTGTTGTTCAGGCCCAGATTGACGATCGTGCCGGTGAGAAATCCCTGCTGGATTCCGAAATTCGTAATCGCCTGGCGCTGAATCAGCTCGTTGGTCCCGGTGAGGAAGGCACTGCTCTGGGGCGTGGTCTGGTGGGCCCAGCTCAGCGCTCCGGTGATGGCGGGATCGAGGCTGGGAATGCTCGGCCCCCCGGCCTGGAGCACACTACCGCCCACCGCGGAGGCCGTGCCGGAACTCGCCTGCGAGGCGGCGTTCTGGTTGCTCCCCGGCGTGGTTCCCGAGCTGCTAACCGAGGCGCTGCTGGGGCCGGCCGTGACAGTGGTGGAAACGCCCCGCGCGAATCCCCCCGCCTCCGCCTGCATTACCACGGCGTCGGCCAGTTGCGGACCGTAGCGTTGAATGGCGATGTCGAGATTATTCTCCAGCGCCAGCGCGATCGTATCTTGCAGTGACAGGTAGAGATTCCCGCCGCGCAGTAACGAATCGAGGCGGCCCGAGTTCCCCACGGTGGGAGCTTGCACGGTCTTAGCCCGGTACGGGTCAGTGACCTTCCCTAAAATCCCGTGAGAGCTCACCGCGGCTTGCGGCACGGGGTTGTCCTGGTTGGGGGAGCCGGCCGGCTTGTCGGCCGCGAAACTGCCCGTAGGCGACAGCAGCAGAACACTGCACAATGCCGCGAGATAAGGTCTGGTTCCGTCCATGAAATGTTACCTCTGGCCCGACGTCGAAGCTGTTCGTCTGGTCTCTCTTAAATTCAATGTTATAGTAGCCCTTTGTGACGCCGCAAGCTGAATCCGTCCTCGAATTGTTCCGCTCAACCGGCGCGTATCTCCAGGGACACTTCCGTCTCACTTCCGGCCTGCACAGCGCCGAGTACCTGCAGAGTGCGCTGGTGCTGCAACATCCGGCGGCGGCCGAAAAGCTTGGCCGGCTGCTGGCGGAGGAAGTGCGCAAGATCGCCCATGAGAAAATCGGACTGGTGGTTTCGCCGGCGCTGGGCGGCCTGATCATTGGCCATGAGGTGGCGCGGGCGCTCGGAACGCGGTTCATCTTCATGGAGCGCGATGCGGCCGGGAAGATGGCGATGCGCCGAGGCTTCGCCGCCGGGGCGGGCGAGACTGCGGTGGTGATTGAAGACGTCATCACCACCGGCGGCAGCACGCGAGACGTGATCGAGGTACTCCAGGCGAGCGGGGTCAACGTACTGGCAGCGGGCTCCATCATCGATCGTAGCGGTGGACTGGCTGACGTCAGCGTTCATCGTGTGGCTCTTGCCACGCTGCAGGTGGCGGCGCATTACCCCGAGGAGTGCCCTTTGTGCAAATTGGGCATCCCCGCATTGAAACCCGGCTCCCGCCCAGCCTGATGCGTCGCATCCAAATCCAGCTCGCATACGACGGCAGCGCATTTCACGGTTGGCAGGTGCAGCCCGGGCTGCCGACCATCCAGGGCGTTCTCGAGGCTATCGTTTCGGGCATGGAAGGCCGGCCGGTGCACGTGGCAGGCTCGGGACGCACGGATGCCGGTGTGCACGCCCTCGGGCAGGTGGCCGCGTTCAGTATCGAGAACCCGATTCCGCTGGCGAACTTGCGCCGCGCGGTGAACCGTCTGCTGCCTCCGGCCGTCCGCGTGCTTTCGGCCGTAGAAGTGCGTGCCGATTTCCATCCGCGTTTTGACGCCAAAGCGAAAACCTACGAATACCGCATTGTGCGGGAGGAAGTCTGTAGCCCTTTCGAGTGGCCCTATGTGCACCACTACCCCTACCCGCTGGATGAGGATCGCATGGAGCGCCTCGCGCAAAACCTCGAGGGCGAGCACGATTTCACGGTCTTCGCCGCGGCCGACGACAGCGACGCGGAAGGCCGGTCCAAGGTGCGCACCGTGTTCTCTTCGGTGCTGGAACCGGGCTCGGGAAGGCTGATCTATCGGATCCGCGGCAGCGGGTTCCTGAAGCACATGGTGCGGAACATCGTGGGCACGCTCATCGAGGCGGGCCGGGGGAATATCGTGAACCTTGCGGAATTGCCTTCGAAGTCGGGACCCACGGCGCCCGCCAAAGGACTGTTCCTGGTGAGCGTGGAGTACTGATGCAGAGTGATCTGTTGGCCAGGCTGAAGACTTACGCCAACCCGGCGAACGTCGCGGGGATGGCGCGGTATGGCATCAGCCCGGTGGGGACGCTGGGAGTGCCCATGCCGGTCCTCCGCAAGCTGGCCAAGGAGAGCGGCCGCAGCCACGAGCTCGCCCGGGAGTTGTGGGACTCCGCAATCCACGAGGCCCGCATTCTGGCAACCCTGGTGGACGAGCCCGCGCGCGTGACCCGGCGCCAGATGGACCGATGGGCCCGCGATCTGGATTCCTGGGACGTCTGCGATCAAGCCTGCCAGAACCTCTTCCGTTACACGCCGTTCGCCTTTGCCAAAGCCGCCGAATGGGCGCGAAAAAAGCCCGAATTCGTCCGGCGCGCCGGGTTCTCGTTGATGGCCGGCTTGGCGGTGAAGGCCAAGCATGCATCCGACGCGCAGTTTGAAGCCTTCTTTCCCCTGATCCTGGAGGCTGCCACGGATGACCGGAACCTGGTCAGGAAGGCGGTGAACTGGGCGCTGCGCCAGATCGGCAAACGCAACCCCCGGCTGCGCGTGAAGGCCATCGCCCAAGCCGAGGAGATCCGCGGCCTCGACTCCCGTGCCGCGCGCTGGATTGCGGCCGATGCGCTGCGGGAGTTGCGCGGGGCAGTTCCGCGAAAGCGGTGAGAGAAATCTCCCCCAGTACCACGTAATAGCCGCCCTCTCGCTGTTCGATGTCGTCGCGGGTCATCCTGGTTCTGATTGTACAGCCAAAAGAGCGATTGACCGTGCTGAGTCATCGAGGGGCTGGGGGCTGGCCGCCTACTGCACGGAATTCAGATAGGCGATCAGATCCGCGAGCTCCTGCGGCTTCCCGAACTGGGGCCATCCGATTCCCGCCTGTTTCATGCGGATGAGCATTCTCGGTCCGTGATCCCACAGCGCCGAGATGATGGTCACCTCCGAGTACGGGCGGGCCTGGCCGGGTAGCTGGGGAGCACCGTGCTTGCCTCCGTAATGGCAGTCGCCGCAGCGGCGTTCGATGAACACGCGCTTACCCTCCACGATATCGCCGCCGGAGTAGACAAACTGGCGCATCCAAAGGAAGCTCAGCAGTTGGCGCATTTCGTTGGGCGTCAGCGTGGGCGGTTGCGCCATCATCCGGGGAGCGTGATTCCACATGTCTACCGCGATGTCGGTCAGGGTCATGTTGCGCAGCCGGTTCTCGAGCGCGAGCTCTCCCTTGTGGCAGTTGACGCAGCCCTTCGACTCGAAAATGCGATGCCCGTTTTCGTCGGAAGTGTTGGAGAACCGGGAGACCAGATGCTGCGTTTCCGGCAAGGAGCGCAGGTATGCCAGGATGTCGTCCAACTGCTCGCTGGTCAGCGCCTGCCACTCCAGCTTGTGCCGGGCGAACGCCAGCCGCATCGGAAAGCTGTGATTCCACATCTGCTCGACCAGCAGGATCGGGTCGGCCAGGGACTCCCATTTGGCCACCGGCGGAGCGCCTTCCGCGCGGGAATCCGTGATCCCATGGCATCCACCGCACTGCTTGGCATCGAACGTCGCCTTTCCGCGCGCTTCCTCTCCGGGCCTGTCGAAGAACCGGGCGGAATAGAAGAACGCGAAGAGGTCGGACGCATCCCTGGGGGAGAGTCTCGGCATCCTGATTTTCGCCGCCCCGATGGCGCCCCACATCACCGGTGCATGGTTCCACATGGTACTCGCCATCCTGGCTGGCGTATAGCTGCGGCTGACGGCGCGGCCCAGATCGAGCCCCATCGTCCCGCCACGGCCATTCACCGCGTGGCAACGAATGCATTGCTCGCCTTCAAAAATCTTCGCTCCGCGGTGGGAATCCCCAGGCACCACGGGGGGGACGGCGGCTTCGGCGCTCCCAAGCAGGAGACTGCCGAACACAAGAGCGAGAGAGATTCGCATAGGAGCAGTGTATAAGACCTTGGATCTGTGTAGAGGACCAGCTACCGGAATGCCGTGCTACCGGCCTCGACCGGCGGACCAAAGCAAGTCACAATGATAGGTTCATGCAGGACTACGACGTAGCCTTGAAGCTCCTGTTGCAGGGATCGGCCAGGCTCACAATGCGCGAGTTGACCGGTACCGTGGTCGAGAAGTGGCTGGATATGGAGCTACCCAAGGTGCAGAACCTTCGGGTGGACCTCCTCGGCGAAACGGCAGGTGGAGGGCTGGTCCACCTGGAGCTACAGAGTCGGAATGACCCGATCATGCCCTTGCGCATGGCCGAATCCTGCCTCGGGGTGTTTCGCCTGTTCGGAAAATTCCCTCGCCAGTTCTTGCTCTATGTCGGCGAAGCACCCCTTCGAATGGACAGCGAATTGCGCGGCCCGGATGTGTCGTTCCGCTACCGCGCCCTCGACATTCGCGATTTGGATGGTGACCGCCTGCTGGAGAGCGAGGATGTCGGAGATAATGTAATTGCGATCCTCGCGCGACTGCGGGACCATAAAGAGACGGTCCGGCGGATTGTGGCCAGGATCGCAGGTTTGCCGGCGGCCGAGCGGGACAGCGCTCTGGTTCAGTTACTGATTCTGGCCGGATTGAGGCGCTTGGGACCGCTGGTGAAAGAGGAGGCAAGGCGTATGCCGATCACGGAAAGCATTCTGGAACACGAAGTCTTGGGGCCAATGATCAAGGAAGCGGAACTAAAAGGCGAACGGAAAGGTCTCCAGGAGGGCAAACGGAAAGGTCTCCAGGAGGGCGAGTTGAAGGTCCTTCGCCGGCTCATCGAGAAGCGCTTCGGAACGATGCCGGGTTGGGCGGAGGAACAACTGGCCAGCCGATCGGCGGCCGAACTGGAAGAACTGAGCCTGCGCGTGCTCGACGCCCATAGTATTGAAGACATCCTGAAGTAACACGACCCGAGTTGCTCCCGGCCCCCAACCACGCTCCAAAGAGTTTCGCTCAAACCGGCCCGGTCCTTCGCTACAATAGAAGTAATGCGGTACTGTCTGTGTCTGTTCGCCACCGCCCTCGTTTGTCTGATTGCTGCCGAGCCGCACCAAACCGTATCGGTGCGCGGCAAGCTCAGCGTGCGCGAGGGCCAACCCGCCACCGTCGAGACTGCCGATCACAAGCTCGTGACGCTGGAGGGAGATAATGTCACCCGCAAGGTCCTGGCCGACGATCGCCTGAACGGGTTTGAGATCGAGGCCCGGGGCCACTTCACGTCTCCCGACCGCTTCGCCATCGACCCCAGCCATACCCACTCCCTGCTGGTCCGCCAGAATGGCAGGCTCAAGCTGATTTCCTACTGGTGCGACATCTGCTCCATTCGGGCCTACACTCCGGGTCCCTGCGTCTGCTGTCAGAGGGAAACCACGCTCGATCTGCTCGACCCCGACAAGCCATGAAGACCGCCACGCTCGCTGTGTTGCTCCCGCTTATGACATTTGCCGCGAATTACTCGGCCCGCAGGACCGTGGTGGACGGTATCGAGGTGGTGGAGCTCGCCGATGCCGCGCACCACCTCGAGGTGTCGATCGCGCCCTCCATCGGCAACATGGCCTATGAAATCAAGGCCGGCGGAAAGAACATCCTGTGGTTTCCGTACCACTCGCCCGCCGATTTGAAGGCGCGTCCGGTGTTTTGTTGCGTGCCTTTTCTGGCGCCGTGGGCCAACCGCCTGGACGACGATTCGTATTGGGCCAACGGCAAGAAGTACCTGCTGAACCCCGATCTCGGAAATGTTCGCCGCGACAACCATCAGAAGCCCATCCACGGGTTGCTGAGTTTCTCACCCGCGTGGACCCTGGTTTCGGCCGACGCCGACGCTCGGTCGGCCTATGCCACCAGCCGCATCGAGTTCTGGAAGCATCCGGAGATGATGGCGCAGTTCCCCTTCGCCCACACCATTACCATGACCTACCGGTTGCAGAACGGCGAGGTGGAAGTGGAGACCACCGTCGACAACCACTCCACCGACCCCCTTCCGGTTGCCTTGGGCTACCACCCGTATTTCCAGTTGAACGATGCGCCGCGAGATCAATGGAAAGTGCATCTGGCCGCCCGCGATCACCTGGTGTTGAGCAACCTGCTGATCCCCACGGGCGAGCGCCAGCCGGTGGAGTTCGCGGATCCGCATCCGCTCCATGCCTCCCAACTCGATGATGTGTTCGGCAATCTGGTGCGGAGCGCCGACGGGCGCGCGCAGTTCTGGGTGGAGGGAAACAAGCAGCGGATCACGGTGACGTACGGCCCAAAGTACACGGTGGCCGTGGTGTATGCGCCCGCGGTGCGCGAGTTTATCTGCTTCGAGCCGATGGCCGCGATCACTAACGCCTTCAACCTGGCTCATTCCGGCGTGTATAGGGAGTTGCAGAGTATCCCGGCCGGCGGCCAGTGGAAGGAGAGTTTTTGGATCGCACCCTCGGGTTTCTGAGAAATTCCTTACCCGCTCTTAAGCTCGTCGGACTTCTCGGAATCGGCTTTGCGCTTTCGTCGGCCTCGCGGCGGCTGGATCTCCTCCAGCCACTCCGGCTCGCTGCCCCGGCGCTTGCCTGCTTCTTCCAGGCGCTCCAGGCTCGAGATAGCAGCGTTGAGATTTTCGAGTTCCTCACGAAGCTCTTGTAAGATTTTTGCGAGATCCATTGGCCTGCCGCTCCTGAGAGTAGTACGTTCTGATCCAAAAACAAATCAGAGAATTCTTAGGATGATCTACGAAGAAAAAGAGTAGGGCTCGCCAGGAAATGGCGGGCCCTTCAAAGAGCGAAGGAATGTACCCATTCTCAAACTGTCGGGTGGAGCAATACGTCGTCTCCAATTCCCGACGTGTCGGAGGAAGTCTGCAAAGAGTCGAGCGATTCCAGCACGCGCTCCAGGAGGCTGTCCGTCTGCGAAACGGTCGTCTTCAGCACCTCTATGGAATGTGCCTGCACCGTGAGCCGGTCATCCAGCGAGGCCATGGTCTTCGATAGCAGTTGTTCCATAGCTGCCACGATCTGCGCGGTGGACGGCACTTCCGCCAACTTACCCGCTTGCTCCTCGATCCGCGCCTCAATCTTGGTAAAACGGCTGGCATTCGCCGATTCCTGCGCCGCCAGACGGTTTTCCAGGCTCGCGATCGAATTCTTCAGATCCTCGGTGGCCGCCCTGTCCACCGCGCCGCCCTTTGCCCGCCGGGAAAGGGTTAAAGCACCTGCGGCGACTCCCGCCAGGAAGATCACAACCCGCGGAACGAGACTAATACCTTTTTCCATCGGTGATTCACTTATAATACGTTCCGAAAACCTATGCAAGTCCTAGGCTTAGTAACCCTGGTACTAGGTACGTACCCGTTGCCGATAACTCTAATTGACCGGCCTTCCTCTGGTACTCCTAGGATTAGTAACATTGGTACTGAGTACGTACCAGTGGCCGATAACTTTAGATAACTGGAATCCCCTTGGTACTAGAGTACGTACGGCGTTGCCGATAACCTTAGATAACTGGCATTCTGTCTAAGGAAAACGTCCGGTACAATAGGAGACGTCCGGTTGAACCAAGGTTGGGAATACGGGTCTATCCGAAAGGCGCCTGCCGAGTCGCCTTTTTTCGTGGAGTGCAACCGGAGCGGCCAGGTGCTCTGGATGAGCGACGACGCTCGCTCGATGCTCGGCGCGGTGGTTAATCCGGGGATTTCGATTCCCGTTGGAACTCCCAGCGGAACGGCCGGCCCGTCGAGGCGGCCATCCGCGGGGTATTTTTTCCCCCTCCTGGAGCGGGGTGATAGGGTGTTGATCGGCGTGCAGCTTACCGAACCGGGTGAGGATGTGGCTGACCGGGAGGCTACCGGGCTGCTGGTCATTCAAGGCAACCTGCTGCGGCATTGCTTTCAACTGCAACATATGGAGCGAAACCTCTCCGCGCGTGCCGGCCTGAAGCGGCGCGGTGGCGGGCGCCAGTCTCTCTTCCAGGTCGAACGCGAGCGGCAGCGTCTTGGCCGGGAATTGCATACCGGCGTGGGCCAAATGCTGGCCGCTATCCAGCTTCAGGTCGAGATCATCGGCGCCCAGTTCGGCGATCCGCCCGCCCCGGTGAAACAGGCGCTCGGGCGCATCTCCACCCTGGCGATTGAAGCTCTCGAGCAGGTGCGATCCGTATCCAAGAGGCTGCACCCGCCGGAATGGCAGCGCCTCACGCTGGATGCCGCGCTGGAGCAATTGTGGGAAATCAGCGGCATTCCGCTACGGTTTCAAGCCTCCCTAAGGATCGATCCGCTGCCTCACGAGCCCGCTCTGGAAGTGAAGGTCTTGATGTACCGCGCGGCGCAAGAGGCCATTTCGAATATGGCGCGGCATTCTCGCGCCACCCGCATCGATATGACCCTCCGGTTGACTGGGGAACGCCTGGTTCTGACGATTCAGGACAATGGGGTGGGGTTCCAGGTGTCGGCCCCCGCCAGCCTGGCTTCCGGCATTGGGCTGCGCTCGATTCGCGAGCAGGCCGCCTCTCTGGGTGGAAAACTCACCGTCGAAAGCAGCCGGCTTGGCACCAAACTGGAAGTCTCCGCGCCCTTTTTCCGGGATGACTTCGTGAATCCCCCGTTTCAGAAGGAATAGCATGCAGGAACCACAACCGATCACAGTCGTTCTGGCGGATGATCATGCCATTGTCCGGGAGGGCATCGCCGCCCTATGCGCCAGCCATGGTCTGCGCATTTTGGGGCAGTGTGCGGATGGCGCGACGGCGCTGGAAATGGTCACGTCGCTGAAACCGGACTTCGCCATTCTGGACCTGCAAATGCCCGGTATGACGGGCGTCGAAGCGATCCGCAGACTGCGTCTGGCCGGTTCCACAGCGAAGCTCATGATCCTTTCCATCAGTCGCGAAGAGTCCACCGTCATGGAGGCGTTGCGCGCCGGAGCGGATGCCTACCTGCTGAAAGACGGGCCCTCCCGCCACCTGATGGACGCCATCAGCTTCGTGCGCGACGGCGGAATCTACATCTCGCCCCTGCTGCGCGGCGCCGGGCTGTTCACCAAGTCCGGCAAGAGTCAGGTGGAGGATCCGGTAGCTTCCCTCAGCCCCCGTGAGATGGAGGTTTTCTCTTATCTGGTGAATGGCCTACGGGCGAAAGACATAGCCGATCTTCTGGAGATCAGCCCCAAAACCGTGGACACCTACCGCGCCAGCCTGATGCGCAAGCTGAATGTCCACGATCTGGTCGCGCTGGTGAAGTTTGCCATTGAGAGAAACCTTACGAGCACTTCCTGAAAGGAACGGATTAGGCCGGACCTTTGCGGAACGCCCTGCCTCGGGTCTGCCACAATATCAGTGTCCTATGACGGAACGCCTTTACTACACCGATTCGTACCTCCGCGATTTCAGCGCGCGCGTCATCGATCGCTCCGGGGACGGCCGCACGGTTTACCTCGATCAGACGGCTTTCTACCCAACCTCGGGCGGACAGCCGAACGACATCGGCTCCATCGCCGGAGTGGCCGTGCTGAACGTAATCGACGAGGAGGAGCGGATCGCGCACCAGCTCGCGGCTCCCCTCGATGGCGGGCCGGCCGCTCCGCTCCCTCTTAGCGGGCCGGTCGCTTGCGCCATCGATTGGAGCCGTCGCTTCGATCACATGCAACAGCATACCGGCCAGCACCTGCTCTCCGCCGTCTTCCAGGAGTTGTTTGCGCTCAAGACCGTCAGCTTCCATCTGGGCGCCGAAAGCTCCACCATCGACCTGGAAGGCGGTCCCGTGGAACCCGGCGCCGCTCCGCAAGCGGAACGCCGCGCCAACGAAATCGTCTTCGAGAATCGGCCCGTCCTGGTGCACTTCCAGCATGCCGCGGAGGTGCGGGATCTGCGCAAACCGTCGGAGCGCGAGGGCACGCTGCGCATCGTCTCGATCCAGAGCTTGGATCGCAGCGCGTGCGGCGGAACCCACGTGCGCTCTACCGGGGAGATCGGGCCGGTGCTGGTCCGCAAGCTGGACAAAGTGCGGCAAACCACGCGCGTGGAGTTCCTGTGCGGCGGGCGCGCCATTCGCCGCGCGCGCGCCGACTACGAGGCCCTCAACAAGACCGCGCAACTGTTCTCCTCGCAGCTCGACGAAGTGCCCGCGGTGGTGGCCGTACAGTTGGAAGCTGCGCGCGCCAATGAGAAGGTCCGGCGCAAGTTGGAGCTCGATCTGGCCGCTTACCAGGGCAGGGAACTCTACCAGGCCACGGCGCCTGGGCCCGATGGCATGCGGCGCATCTCTCGCCGGGCGGAGCGCGGCAGCCTGGAGGAGTTACGCGCCATCGCCCAGAGTTTCACGGCGCAACCCAAGGCCATTTTCACGGCCGCGTTGGCCGACCCTCCCTCGGTTCTGCTGGCTGCTTCGGCGGACGCGGGAATCGACGCCGGAAAGCTGCTGAAGGCGGCACTGAGCGACGCCGGCGGGCGTGGTGGCGGAAATGCGCGCATCGCCCAGGGAAGCGTCGCGGAAGCGGCCTTGCTCGAGGGAGTACTGCGGAGATTACAGGGATAGTGTGGGCTGCGGGTTCCTCCCAAGCAAGCGCCCGTCCACCTAGCTCTGTTTCTTGGGTGCGCCGCCCTTGGTGGCAGTGGTCTTCTTAGCCGGGGCGCCCTCCTTCAGCAACGCCTCAATCTGGTTGCGGAGGTTCTGCTCCTGCTGATCGTTGAAGAACTTTTCGTCGTCGCCCTCGAACTGGGCGCGGATGTTGCCTTGCCTGTCGACAAATGCCAGGAGGGGCATATGCGGTATCAGCATGAGCGGATGCTGCATCCACTCCACCGCGGTCATGGGATCGTTCGAGCCTACCGGGAACGTCGTATTGAACTGTTGGATGAATCCCGCCAGGTGCATCGGAGCCCCCTCCTCGATCGCCGAGGCCAGCACCTGGAGCCCCCGCGGGCCGAAATCTTTTTGAGCTTTCGTCAGAAAGCCGATGGTCATCTGGCAATGCGGACAGGTGGTCAGGATGAAACAGACGGCCACCACTTTGCCCTTGTACTGGCTCAACAGAACCTGCTTGCCATCCTGAAGATTGATGGCCAGCTCCGGCGACTTGCGAGGCAGATTCGCCGCCGCCGCAACCAGAGGGAGAATGGCCAGAGCCGGAAGAATCAGTCTGTGCTTCACCATAAGTAATCAGTGTATCTCAGGGGGCAGCCCTTCCACGCTGGTGACGGTTCGGCCGTTGCGGTGCAGCACGAAACGGCCGTCGTCACCCGTGCCGGTGACGGAGTCGGCGGTCTCGGAAGCCACCGAAAGGTTCTTCCACTTCTTCCCGAGCACCTCTCGATACGCCGTGAAATACTGGCGCGCCGCGTCTTCGCTGTCCCACTCCACGGCATAGAGCAACACCACGCACCGGGCTTTCTTGTTCTCGCGCAGTTCGAACGCGGAGCCGCGCCAGTGCGGCGCGATCTCGGCAGCACGTTGTTTGCCCGCGTACTGTTCCAGCAGGACACCATGTTCCAACTCGCCCAGTGTGCCCCCCACCAGGCTTTTGTAGCCGCGCGCCAGGTGCGCATCGGGAAGATCCGGGTCGGTGGGTTTCAGGTTCGAGAAGTATCTCTCCGGATGGATGATCTGCTGCGTGGAAAGGGGCGGGCGGCGGAAAACTTCGGCGAACCCGAACTGCCCGTCGCGCTGGAAGACGGCGTTCTGAAACAGCATTCCCTTGGTATAGGGGAACACCAGCGTGAGCCGCAGGTAGAGGGGGGCGCTTTCAAAAACGGGATACTGACCGCCGCCCGATTCGCTCAGGTTGCTCATCACGGCAACCAGTCCGGGTGAGTCTTTGAGGGTCTGGCCGTTTTTGCGCGCGAGGTACTCGGACATCATCCAGGTGGCCTGGCCTTCCATCACGGCCAGACGCGCGGTGGCGCCGTCGTCGCTCTTGCGCCCGTTGCGAATAAATCGGGCCAGGTTGAAACTCTGGTCGGCGAGGGCGTGCGAGAGTTCGTGCGCCAGCACCGGCTCCTGAGTGTCGGCGGGCGTCGATTCGGTGATGAACAGTTTCTTCTTATCGTAGTCATAGAACGCGGCGGCCTGTTCGGTCAGCAGATCCACGGTATTCCTGGCGAGGTCGAAGTCCTGCGGGACCAGCCCGAATTTCTTGAGGGTCAGTTCTTCGGCGCGGATCTCCTCGGGCTTGACGACTTCCTTCACGCGCTTGTTGAGGAACTCGTTGATCTTTTCCTTGGTGATGAAACCGCACGGCACCGTGTGGTGTAGGGGCATTCCGGAGATCTTGGTGAGGTCCTGGGCGATCCGGTTGGCCTCCCCGCAGAGATCCTTCGC
Source organism: Terriglobia bacterium (assembly GCA_020073365.1). Taxonomy (GTDB): domain Bacteria; phylum Acidobacteriota; class Terriglobia; order Bryobacterales; family Bryobacteraceae; genus JAIQFL01. The sequence goes on from JAIQFL010000002.1 coordinate 34,441, forward strand.
GCGAGGATCGGTTTGGCCGCCGGCTGGCGCGGCACAGGCCAGCAATCCCAAAAGAAGCGCCCACCGGCGTAACGGCCCCATATTATGATTTTCGCTCTCCGCGTTGTGACAGTCTCAGCTTACGCTATTTTTCGGCTGCGACCATTTGCCGCACCTCGGATCGGGCGTGCGGCAGTGATTGTAAGTGAAAGAACCTGTGAAGAAATCAAGATCGGCAGGCGGCACCGCCTGCATTTTTTGGGTGGGGCAGGCGGTGCCGCCTACCTCGCCCGCTTGCGGGCGATTCTTTCTCGTCCCCTGACCTAAGGGAGCGTTGCCGCACCTCGGAGCCTCTGCATTTTGCCCACATCCCGGCATCTGCCCGAGGATCGCCGGCGGCCCGCCTGACGCCCGAGCCCTCCTTCCAGAATAATGCGCGGTACAATAGGGGATCAAATCAACCGATTGACAGGAGAATTCTTTTGGCGGACGACAAAGTCTATAAGGCCGAGTATCTGGGGAGCGGCACCTTCGTGATCAGCAAGCCCAAGCGGAAAAAGATCAAGACGCGGCAATCGCAACTGAAGAACCCGCAACGTGGATCGCGCAAGTAGGGGCGCCGTTACTCGCGGTTGCGGCGCTCCGCGTTCATGATGCGGAATAATCCTTCGAGCGCCGCTTTCTGAATTACGAAAGCTCCCACGAAACTTCCAATCAGCGCTGATGCGATCAAGAAGGCTCCCATCGTCGAACCCTTTCCTGCTCCTGCCTACTGCAATCCATCTGCCATGCTGATCACCGAACTGGTTCTGCACCCGATTGCCATCTCCGATCCCCCGCTGCGCAGTTCCTACGGGCTTCACGCGCCCTTTGCGCTCCGCACCATTGTCGAGCTCAAGACCGACTCGGGGCTGACGGGCATCAGTGAAACCTACGGCGGCGATGGGCCACTGGCCGGACTGGAGGCGGTGCGGCAGCGTGTCACTGGCATGGACCCCTTCCAACTCGCGGGCCTCTCCAGGGACCTGACCGCCGAGGCGGCCCACGAAATGGAGACTACCCCTGCTGGAGGACGCACCCAAACATATCTCGTCCCCGGCGAAAATCCTCTGGACCGCTATGCCCGCACCTTCGCTGCGATCGAAATCGCCTGCCTGGACCTGATCGGGAAGGCCGTAGGTAAGCCGGTCTGCGACGTGATCGGCGGCCGTGTGCGCGACCGCGTCAGCTTCTCCGCGTACCTTTTCTATAAGCACGGCGTCTTCTCCGGCCCGGAGGACGAATACGGCGAAGTGTTGGACCCCCGGTCCTGCGTGCGCGAGTGCCGGCAGATGATCGCCAGGTACGGCTTCCGCGAGATCAAGCTCAAGGGCGGTGTGTTAGACCCGGACGTGGAAATTTTGACACTCCGTGTGCTGCGTGACACGTTCGGGCCGGCCTATCCCCTGCGCATCGACCCCAACTGCGCCTGGAGCATCGAAACTTCCGTTCGCGTGGGCCGCGAACTCAAAGACGAACTGTCGAATGGCGGCTACCTGGAGGACCCCTGCGCCACCCTGGAGGGCATGGCGGAAGTCCGCAGGCGGTTGCTGGCCGAAAACAACTCAACGCCCCAGGCCAGCAACGTGGCGGTCACCTATTTCGCGGATGTGCCGCGAGCCCAAGCGCTGGACGCCGTCCAGATCGTGCTCTCGGACCCGCATTATTGGGGTGGCATGCGCAACGTCCAATACCTGTCGCACCTCACGAGCGTGCTCGGCATGGGCCTTTCGATGCATTCCAACAGCCATCTGGGGGTAAGCCTGATGGCCATGACCCACGTTGCCGCCGCCTGTTCCAACCTCACCTACGCTTGCGACACGCACTATCCCTGGCAGACAGCCGAGGATGAGATTGTGCAGGGCGGCCGGATTCCATTTGTGAATGGCTGCGTACAAATTCTCAATCGGCCCGGCCTTGGTGTGGACCTGGACTACGATCAACTGGCTCGCGGCCGCGAGCGCTACGCCCGCATCCCGTATCGCAAGCGGGACGATGAGGCCGAAATGCGCCAGCACGTAGACCCGGCGTGGAAACGCGTTTTACCTCGCTGGTAGCGCTGTCGTTCCGCTCTTGTGGGACGTCCAGCCGGTAGGGATCGTGGACGCATCAGCACCGATGAGCGCCCTTGCGGCCGTGTATGCTCCACATGGGTCGGGTAGTCTTATCAACAGGCGGCCAATAGAGAGTTGGACAGCTCTTCCGCTGTGTGTTCGGGGCTATCTCGGACCAGATAGCGGCGTAGCCGCACGTCCAGTGGGAGATTGCTCGGATCCATGCCCTTCGGAATTATGGATACAACTCTTTTCCCCATACCGATGGCTGCCCCTAGCTCAAAAAAGAGAGCTGGCTTCGCCGTGTTCTCGGGATCCAACAGTGCCACAAGTACGTCACTGCCTCGCAAGCCAGATTCCAGAGCCTCGCGGAGCGATTCACCAGGGTGAACGTCGAACTCGTCGAACCAAACAGTCACCCCACGTTGCTTGAGCGCTTGAGCGAACGACCGCGCCCAGTCCGCATCGAGGGCAGAGTGCGATATGAAGACTCTTGGTTTGTCCATCGCTGTCATCCTTCTTGTTGCACGCGCGCCCCTAACTGATCCAAGTAATTTTCAATATCGTTCAACTCGAGAAGATCACGCTTCTTGAGCAGCACTGGTATGCCCGGACGCGTTTGCAACTCCGTCGCTGTGATCCCGAGCAATAGCGCCACGATCGGAATGCGGCGGCCCCACGCGGCCCCGATCTCGGCCCAAACGTAAGGCCTTTCCAGAGCCCAAGGCGTAAGTAACACCACCAGTTCATGTGCTCGCTGCAAGAAGTCGAGGATGTCTTCCTCAAAGTCCGCTCCAGCATCGACTTGGGCCTCGTCCAAAAAAGGTCTCGCGCCGCGCGCCTCGATTTCCCGGGCGATCTGCTTTGCAACCCACGTATCTACGCCGCAGTGGCTGACGAAGACTAATCGCTTTGTGCTCGAAGACTCATCGGCCACTGCAAGTATTGTACCAACTGCGGTTCCCAGCGTATTCCGGCCTCTCGGAAAGTGCTCTTGGACCTTCTGCAACCCGGCCCTCTGCTACCGAACTCCCGAGCGCCTCTCGCAACAGCTCAGATCCTGCACACTGGCCCTCACCGGCAGCAGTATCGAACGGAAATCCCGGCGCTTACCAGGAGCCGAAATCATCGATCTCCGCGAGGATCGCTGTGACGCAAACTCTAAAACAACCCCTCACAATGCGCCGCAAGACTTCAATTCCGATCCGCAAACTATAGAAACAGAGGAACTTATGACGTTGATTTTGCGTCACAGGTCAGCCGGCTTTGGTCTCTTGGTGGGGAGGTCCCCGACCTGCCCTTCGGCATTCACCGGACGGCAGAGTGGTAAAATCGGTCCAACCATCATGAAAGATAGCGCTTACACGAGCCGCCGTGATTTTCTGAAACGGACCGCCGGCACCGCCGCCACAGGTTCACTCGCCCTCGCTCAGACGGCCAAAGGCAAAACCGTATCCCTCGTGGTCGACTCCTCCGATTCGATGGCCGCCACCGCACCGGCAGGCTGGGCTGCACAGGAACTGGCGCAAGCCCTTACGGCCGCGGGCATCCAGGTCCGGCGGCACGAACGGATCGACCAGGCGGGCGCGAGCGACTTCGTCATCCTCGCCTCCGCGCGTACTTTCCCGTCAGCCCCAGCGATCTTGAAAAGCGCGGGCGTTTCCGCACCCGACGTACCAGAGGGTCTGTCGCTCGTCCCCACCACAGTCTCGGGCAAGCCCGCGATCCTGGCCTACGGCCATGACTCCCGAGGCCTGGTGTATGCGCTGCTCGAACTGTCCGACCGGGTACGGCACGCAGCCGACCCTATCGCCGCCCTGAGTATCTCCAAGCCCGTCACGGAACGTCCCGCCAATGCCGTTCGCAGCATCCAGCGCCTGTTTGTCAGCGACGTCGAGGATAAGCCCTGGTTTTACGACCGTGAGATGTGGCCGCACTATCTCACCATGCTCGCCGCTCAGCGCTTCAACCGCTTTAACCTCAGCTTCGGCATCGGATACGATTTCCTGCGCCAAGTCACCGACGCGTATTTCCTGTTCCTCTACCCGTTTTTGCTTTCCGTGCCGGGGCACAACGTGCGCGCCGTGAATCTGTCCGACGCGGAGCGCGACCGCAACCTGGAAACGCTGCGGTTCATTAGCGAGCAGACCGTGGCTCGGGGCCTGGAGTTTCAGTTGGGAATCTGGATGCACGGCTACCAGTGGGCCGCGAGTCCCGATGCCAACTACACCATCGACGGGCTGACCGCGGAGAACCACGGGCCGTATTGCCGCGACGCGCTGGCCGCGCTGCTGAAGGCGTGCCCTGCGATCGGCGGCGTCACCTTCCGCATTCACGGAGAGAGCGGCGTGGCGGAGGGCAGCTATCCCTTCTGGAAGACGGTATTCGACGGGATCCGGCTGAGCGGCCGCAAGGTCGAGATCGACATGCACGCCAAAGGGCTCGACCAGGGCATGATCGATGTCGCGCTGGCCACCGGCATGCCCGTGAAGGTTTCGCCGAAATTCTGGGCGGAGCACATGGGGATGCCGTACCATCAGGCCGATATTCGCGAGCAGGAGATGCCCAAGGGCCGCACGGCCACCGGCTTGATGGCATTGAGCGCCGGCTCCCGCAGTTTTACGCGCTACGGTTATGCCGACTTCTTGCGCGAGGACCGCCGCTACAGCCTGATTCACCGCATCTGGCCTGGTACCCAGCGGCTGCTGTTGTGGGGCGACCCGGTGATGGCGGCGGGCTATTCGCGCGCGTTCCGGTTCTGCGGTTCCGATGGCGTGGAGCTGATGGAGCCGCTCTCCTTCAAAGGACGCCGGGGGTCCGGTGTCGCCGGAGGCCGTTGCGCCTACGCCGACGCCGCGCTCCAGCCGCGCTGGGACTGGGAGAAGTACGCCTACTCGTACCGCGTCTGGGGCCGCGCGATTTACAACCCCGAAACCGATCCCGATGGCTGGCGCCGCTACCTGCGCAATCGCTTCGAGGCCGCCGCCGCTTCCACCGAAGCGGCGCTCTCGCATGCCAGCCGCATTCTTCCGATCGTCACCACCGCGCATTTGCCTTCGGCCGCCAACAATACCTACTGGCCCGAGATTTATACCAATCAGCCGATGGTGGATCCGCGAAGGAAGAATCCGTACACCGACACGCCCTCTCCCAAAGTCTTCGGGAATACCAGCCCGCTCGACCCGCAACTGTTCTCGCGCATCAACGATTTCGCGGATGAGTTGCTCCAGGGTGAGCGCGGCGGCAAATATTCCCCGATCGAAGTCGCGCAATGGCTGGAGGATCTCGCCGCAGAGGCCGGCAAGCACCTGGCGCAAGCGACCACCCAGGCAGCCGGAAAGAGCGGTCCGGAGTTTCGCCGGCTGGCGATTGATGTGGATCTCCAGATCGGGCTCGGCCGCTTCTTCGCCGCGAAGTTCCGCAGCGGGGTTTTGTACGCCATCCACGATCGCTCGGGCGACCGCGCCGCCCTGGAAGAGGCCCTGAAAGCATACCGCGGCGCGCGAAACATTTGGGCCCAGATTGCCGATCGCGCCAAGAGCGTCTATGTGCCCGACATCGCGGTGGGCGAGTTGGCCTGGCTGAAGGGCCACTGGCTCGACCGGCTTCCCGCCATCGACGACGATATTGCCCAGATGGAACTGCGGCTCGATTCGGCCAAACCCGCGAGCGAGCCGCGAGTCCGCGCGGCCATCCTGGAGTCGCTGGGCCGGCCCAAGCGTGACGCGGCCGCATGCAGCCACCAACCACCGGTCCGATTCCGGCCCAAGGAACCCGTGGAACTTGCCGTTTCGCTGGAGAACGGAGCGAAGCTTACCGCGGCGCACCTGCACTACCGGCACGTGAATCAAGCCGAGCGTTTTGAAACCGCCGCGATGGAGCCGCACGGTGGCGAATACCGGGCAGTCATTCCGGCCAGCTACACCGGCTCTCCCTACCCGTTGCAGTATTACTTCGAGTTGAAGCAAGGCCCCGGGAAATCGTGGCTGCACCCGGGCTTCGCCGCGGACCTGACGAATCAACCTTACTTTGTGGTGACCGCCGCCGTGGCCCGGTAACAGGGACTGAAGCCCGGCGTACAGGCGGCGCTGCCGATCACAGACGGAAAAAACACCCTGGGACGCGAAAGACGAAGCCTTGCTCCGCCTTCACGCCTTCTGCCGCATGATCCAGCGGACGGCGTTCTGCTGCAACTTGATGTACTCCGGATTCCACAGATCGCTGAGCATGTGACCGGGCGACATGTAGCAGACGCGGCCCTTACCGTAGTCGTATGCCCAGCCACCGGGAGCGGTTGAGCCGTAGCTCTGATAGGTGAGACCGTCTTCGTTCACGGTCTGGAGGAAAAGGAATTTGACGTCCTTGTCGTAGGTCATGTAATGCTGCTCGTCGGTGACTACGAAATCTTTGACGCCCTGCGCGATTGGATGCTCGGGATTCGTCACCTTCACTTTGAAGGTCCGGATGGGAGGATGTCCGGTGTAGGCTGCGCCCAATACGTGGCGGAAGTCCGGGTCGGTCAGGCCCACGTGGGTCGCATTGTGCAGGAAAAGCGCAGCGCCGCCCGCCTCTACGAACTGGCGCACGGCCTTGCCCTGTTCGGGCTTCATCCAAAACTGCGACCGGGCGCGCTCCTGCGGCAAGGGCGGATCGAAAACCAGCTTCGGACGCCCGCTGGCGGCCCATGCGGCGTTGGAGCTTTCGTCACCTCCGTAACCGTCGGGCCAGATCATCCCATCGCGCAGAACGATCAGGACCTTGTAACCGTCCAGCGTTTCCGCATTGAGCAATGATGTCTCGTCCGTGAAGTCGATCGTGACGCCGAGTTGCCTGGCGATCGTTCTAGTGAGACCGACCCGGATGTAATCGGAATTGTGATAGCGATCGCCTACCAGGGCGAAGGCGGTAGCTTTCCTGGCAGCATTGCCGGGAAGCGGAGCGATAGCAGCTCCGGCCAGCGCAGCTAAGACCGAACGCCTTGTGGTATTTGCCAGTGTTCGCATGATTGACCTCAATTCGGCGGTCGGCGCGTGCCTTGAGCGTCTACGCTGTCCACCCTGCGAGTGTTGTCGCGGGATACACCCACGATCAGAAACTCCAGAGGCTGGCCGCCTGTGTTCTCAAACGAGTGCACATCGCTGAGCTGAATGGGAACCGCATCGCCCGCGTGGATCGGCGCGGTCTCGTTGGCCACCGTGGCTGCACCGTCGCCGTTCATCACGTAATAGAACTCGGCAACCTCCCGATGGAGGTGAGGCCCTATGGACGCGCCTTGCGGAAGGACGAGGTGATCCACATAGGCCCACGGGCTGGTGAACACGGAAGGGTCCAGCGCCCGGCGGTACTGTGCCGAGCCTCTCCCACCGCTCAAGCCGTTGACGGAACGAAGCAGCGCGCGATCCAGCCGCATGGTCATGAAGACCGGAATCGGATCGAGCGGCACGTCTACTCGGGAGTCGCCGAGGTTGAAGGCATCGTACGTGCCCTTCATCGCGGAGACGTTGATATTCATCCATTGAACCGGCTTGTCGGTGGCGTTGTAGATCGCGTGGGAGTGCCCCATACGGCAGGGCGCGCCGGCTGGTCCTTTCAAGACGGAAGTCCGTCCATCAATCGTAAACTGTGCCTCGCCATCGAAGATGACGAACATCTCCTCGCACTGATTGTGAAAATGGGCGCCGATGCCGCTCTTTGGCTGAATGACGCCGCGGTGCAGAAAGAAGAGGTTGGTATCGAGGGTATGAGCGTCAAACAGGGCCATGTAGTCCAGTTGGCCGGCTCCATCGTGGACCGCTTTCGAGGGTCGATACTTCGATGGATCGGTATGCACGATACGCCGCGCCAGGGGCTCACGCGCCGCCAGCGGGAGAAACGAAAGAGCCGCAATACAAATGGTTTTCATGGCTGCCCACCTCCCTTCCGGCTAACTCACATCGAACAGCATCACGGTGTAGTTCTTTGTGGAGAGCGTGTTCTCGATGGTAGGCCACACCTTCTGGTGCACGTCGGAAGCCACCCACTTCTGCCGAAGCTCTTCGCTCTGAAACGTCAGCGCGAACCGGTAATTGACGCCGGCGGGTGCTTTTCCCATCAGCGTCGAACGCAACTTCAGCATCTTGACATCGATGTACCCCGGCTGTTTGGAAGCCGCGGGGCGAAAGATGGTCTCAAAATTCTTCAGCATTTCCTTTTCCTTCACCGGATCGACGGTCAGATCCACGTGCAACTGGATGGGAGGTGCGGTGGCCGCGGCCTGTACCCCAGACGATACTGCGCTCACCGCCAACATAGTCTTCAAGTACGTTCTTCGCTTCATGCCTCTCTCCTCGTCTAAAAAGCCGGCTTCGTCCCGGCCACCGCCAGCTTGATGCGGTAGAGCCCTGTCCGGGCCGTCATATACAGCGACCTGCCGTCATCGCCCCAATTGCAGTTGGCGGGGGTTTCCGGCGGCTTGATCGTGCCCAGGTGTTTGCCGTCCGGCGAGAACACCCACACTCCGCCGGGTCCCGATCCGTAGATGTTGCCCTGCGAATCGACTTTCATGCCATCCGGCAGCCCGTCTTCCTTTTCGGCCGTCACATCGAAGAACACCCCTCCGTTGCTGACCGTCCCGTCTTCCGCGACATCGTAGCGCATCCATACCTTGCGCTTCTCGTCGGAGTTGGCGATGTAGAGTACCTTCTGATCGGGCGAGAACGCGATGCCGTTCGGCCGGGTCAAATCCTTGATGATCACGTCCACTTTGCCGTTCTTCAGGCGGTAGACGCCATTGAACGGAATCTCCTTGGCCGGGTCTTCATCCTGCTTTGCCAGCCCGTACGGAGGATCGGTGAAATACAGCGCCCCGTCGGATCTATACACCAGATCATTCGGGCTGTTGAACCGCTTGCCCTGATAGCGTTCCACGAGCGGCGTCATCTGCAGATCGGCCCCCACGCGCACGATGCGGCGAGCCGTATGTTGACAGATCAGGACGTATCCGTCCTTATCGGCGACCTCGCCGTTCGGGCCGACGAATCCCCCCGGCGCGACGTTGCCCGGGTCTCCACCCGCCTTCTGGATGAGAACCTTCACCGGGCCGTTCGGCGACCATTGCCGTACCACGTTGCCCACCACGTCACTAAACCAGAGAACCTGATCTTGCGGACGCCAGAGCGGCCCCTCCGTGAACTGGAACCCGCCCGCGAGTTTTTCGATGGCAGCACCTTGCGGCACGATCTGATCCAATGCAGGGGCGAGCCGCACAACGCTGCCGGTGCCCTGCGGCGCTCCCGCCGGCGACGTGGCGGGGCTTGAGGTGGCGGATTCAGATCTGTTGGAATGCGAGCAACTGACTACCAGCGCCGCCCAGGCGAGTAGAAGAAGGACCTTTCTTGTCATAGTGTCGGCCGATAGAGCCGCCACGGATTATATCAGTGTTTCAAACGATGTTCACCGTGCAGTAGCAATCGCCGCAACGGGAGCAAACGAAAGCCTCGATGCCAACGATTCGCCCACTACGAGGCCGTTCCGGCCTGCGGCACGCCCAGAGCCTGACGGACCTCCGGGCCCGACATGTTGGTGTTGTAGACGGACGTTCCGACGTCGAACTCGCGAGCACGTGCCAACGGTCCAACCAACACAGGGTCAAATCCGGCGTCGCGCACCAGACCGGCGACAATTCCCATTGCATCCGCATCATCCGCCGCCAACGGCACACCGACCCGCGGCGGAGTCCGATGCGCTTCGCGCGCAAGCGTCCGGTCCCAAACAGAATTGAATGCGCGGACCAATCGGGCGCCCGGAAGCCAGCGCGCGGACCAATGACCCGTGCCGAGACCGGAATCGAGCACCTGCTTGGCCACATCGCCATCGCGCTCAGGATAAGGATTACCGGTCTCCATCACGATTTTCCCAGTGAGCCGTGAGCCGTACCGATCTCCGAAGGCCGCCAGCGATCCGTAGGGAATCGAAATCAGGATGACTTCTCCGAAAGCCAATGCCTCCTCGATGGAACTGCGCGAAGCGTTGGGCCCGCTCTCGGCGACGAGGGCATCGAGTTGATCCGGGTGGCGGGAGCTGAAACGAACCTGGTGGCCCGCCTGCGCCCACAGTTTTCCAACCACGCCGCCGATGCGGCCGGAACCGATAATTGCTATTTTCATATCTTCACCAATCCTCTCCCGCGATATTGAATTTGATTCTCCTGGTTCGAGGACGTTGCCGAAAAAGGAACCCAAGCGCAACCGGAACGTGTGAAACACAACCGATATGGTTCTCGTCAAATTCTCCAGTTCTAAGGGTTCTAATGCCCCACCACCAGCTCGATTCCGCCGATCACGGTTCGGCCGGGCATGCCCACGCCCAGAATCTCCTGGTACCGCGTGCTGGTCACGTTGGACACCTGGAGGAACGGATGTACCCGGCCGGGCGTGACGGCGGCGTAGAGGTCCCAAAGCGCATACGGGTCGCGGGCACGGCGGTCCAGGACTCCCACGCGCGAGCGAACCACCACATCGCGGCGCAGGCTCGCCTGCCACGCGACCACGCCTGAATGCGTGGGGTAGTTAAAGGTGTATTTCGTGAACCCGACGGGCACGGTATCCTGAGCGCCGCGCAACCCGGTGTAACGGAGATCGAGGCTCTGCCCGCGCGCGGGCACCAGACGCAGAGACGCCTCCACGCCCGTGAAGTCCAGGTTTTGGATGTTCAGGGCGCGCCAGACGTCGGTGGGAGAGGAACGGTAGTAATCGATCCCGTCGCGCTCGCGCCGCTTGAAAATGGTCACAGCCCCGCGGACCCGTCCGCCGGGATTCCAGTCGAGGCCGCCTTCATAGGTCCACGCACGTTCGGGCCGCAGATCGGGGCTGCCCAGGTTGGCGGGATCGTGGTAGTAAAGATCCGTGTAGCTCGGCACGCGGAAAGCCCGGCTGGCGGAGGCCCGGAACTTCCACCGCTGCGAAAGCCAGAAGCCGCCTGCCACCGTGGGACTGAATTGTCCCGAGAAACTGCGGTAGACCTCCTCGCGCGCCGAAAGCGATAGCGAGAAACGCCGCAAGGCGCGGAAGTCGAGGGCGGCATAGGCAGCTCCGCGGCTGCGCGAGTGCTCGCCGAGATTGTTGCTCAGAATGGATTCGTGTAGGGCCTCGACCCCGTAGGAAACGGTGGTTGCCGTGGAGATCGCCTGTCGCCTGCGGAGGTCCGCTTGCTCGCTTTCGTCCGAGTGGTGATTGGTGAATACTTCCGGCCGATCGCGAAACAGCACGAACAGGTCGCTGTGGCGCCGGAAGCTGAAGCTCGCGGTGGTGTCCGCTCCCAGGGCCTGTTGCACACCGGCAAACCACGTCTTGGTATTTTCCCAGGAGTTGAAGTTGCCATAGAACTGGTCGGCGCCGAACGGGTGGTCCATGTAGGCCAGGGTGAGGCTAGTCGCGCCGAGGGCGGTCGCCAGGTGCGTGCTGGACGCCAGCTCCAGGCTGCGGTAGTCCCGGTCTGGAATGAACCCCGTGGAAAAGTCGCGCGAGAAGCTCAGTTGCTCGGAGAGCTTGCCGAATGAGCCGGCGATCGATCCCCGCTGCTGGTTGATCCCGTAGTTTCCCGCCGCGGCCCGCAGCCGCAACTCCATCCCCGCTGGCGGCTCGGTGATGATGTTGATCACACCGCCGGCGGCGTCCGAGCCGTACATCGTAGAGCCGGACCCGAGCAGCACCTCGACGCGCGAAACCGAGTCGAGTGGAACCGGGATATCCATGTTGTGGTGCCCGGACTGCACGTCATTCAGCCGTTGGCCGTTCAGCAGTACCAACGTCTGGCCGAAGCTGGAGCCGCGAATGGAGAGATCCGTCTGCACCCCGTCTGGGGCGCGCGCTTGCAGGTCGAGCGACGGATCGAGCCGCAGCAGGTCCACGAGAGTGTTCACCACCAGCGCGTTGTCCCGCGCGGGAAGCACCCGAATGGCGCGATCGATTTCATCCAAGGAGAGAGGTTCGAATGTACCGGTGACTACGATAGTCTCGTGATGCGTCTGTGGTTGCGGTGGTTGGGCCAGACCTATAGAAGCTGCCAAGGGGAAAAGAAGAAGTATTTCGGAGCGCAAACGCTATTATACATCGGACCGTCTGGCGCACTTGTTTACAGCCGGTGGGGCATGATTTGGCTTGCCGTATGCAGTTCGTGTTTTCAGGGCAGAGCATTCGCCGGGTACCCTATAATGACAACTAATGAAAACGCATCCCGAAGTATCCCCAAGAGGAGGCGGCGAACATGAGAAGTTTGATCACACAATCGGTAGTCCTGCCTGCGCCTGCCGAAAGGCTGTATGCGACATATCTGGATCCGGCGCTGCATGCAGCCGTTACGGGCGCACTCGTGACGGTGAGCGCTGAACCGGGCGCCCCGTTTCGCGCTTTCGATGGCCAAATCAGCGGCACGATGCTCTCCGCGATCGCGCCCAGGCTGATCGTCCAGTCGTGGCGTTCGACGAATTTCCGGGATGCCGACCCCGATTCGACTCTGATTCTTGCCTTTGTCCCGGAAGGCAAGAATGGCCGCATCGATCTGATCCACATCGACGTGCCCGAACAGGACTATCAGGGAGTCACGGAAGGCTGGGAGAAATACTACTGGGCGCCCTGGAGGCGCTATCTCGCTCAGGGCGCGGGATGAACCGGTGATCGTCTTCCTGCCAGGTTCTCCAGACCGGCCGTATTTCAGAGTGCTGCATCTGATATACTTGCATTGAGAACCTGGCGCCCTTCGGTTCCAGGTCCACAAGCCCAATTTTCCACTTCAACCGCAGGTAATAGAGAACGCCGATGATTGTTGTAACAGACGACGAACTGAAGAAACTCGAAGAACATTTTGGTCCCGACGTGCGACACATGGGAACTTGGAACTCCGACGGCGTGTTCGGGTATTCCGCTGTTCCTGTTGCTTTCGTGGAGAAGGCAGCTCAGGCTATTGGCGATCCTGGATTGTTGGAAGCCCTTCACGGACTGAAAAAAAGTTCGGACCGCAACAAGCGGTTCATCGAGATGCTCCAGGCATTCGGTCCCACGTTCGTTGAAAAAATCGCCGCTACCTATCGAGAATGCGCCACATTTGAGGTACGTTTGTGGTCACAGCCGTTCCCGAAAAAAGATCAGACGGCGGTCTTGACGCGGCAACTCCCCCTACAGGCGTAGGATTAACGTTATAAATCGCCGCGATTAGCGTTATACCGCTTCCGTCATGGCGGGCTGACTATAGTGAACTTCGTCATTCCGTGATGAAAACGTGAGGAAAAACTGTCAAATTCCATTGACATGTACGGAATTCCGTACTACTCTTAGTACTTCTAGTACCTGAAACGGTCTTTGACCTCGGACATGAATGCAGCCGAAGTCAAGGGGCTGAAGTAGGAGCCCCCCGATGGACCAAACATTGGCGTCTCCCAACAAGAGTGGTCCCGTTGCCAGCCGAAGGCCACACCGAGAAGAGGTGACCCGCCATGAGAAAGCCGCCCGCAACCGAAACCAGCCCCAACGGTACCTTGACCGTCCTCTCCGTCAGCCCAATCGAAGGGGACCACCAGTCGCTCGAATCTGCCATCGGCCACTCAAGGTGGATGCTGTTCAAAGCCGACGATCTGCCCTCTGCACTGGCCTTGTTACAACAGCGCGAGGTTGCCGTGGTTCTTTGTGAGCGGGATTTACTGCCGGGAACGTGGATCGACGTGCTGGAACAGATCAACGCCCTGCCAAGCGCTCCGTCATTGATCGTCACTTCGAGGCTTGCAGACGAACGCCTTTGGGCTGAAGCTCTGAATCTAGGCGCTTGGGACGTATTGGCGAAACCCTTTGATCGCAGCGAAGTAATCCGCTGTATGAAATCGGCATGGCACCACCGAAACAACCAGACTCAAATGCCCGCCAGGGCGGTGCAGATGATGACCGCCGCAAGCTAAAGACCATCATGATCCACACCATGATGGACTTGCTTTTTGGTTGCCGGCATAAGCACCTTACGCGACCGATCACCCCGGTCAGCAAGGCCGTTGCGCAGCGTCAAGGGGCTTATGTCGCCTGTCTCGATTGTGGGAAGCAGTTCAACTACGACGTGACCAAAATGCGTATGGGGGAGGAGATATCCCGGTCGTCGGCTTCCGGCAGTGATTCCCACTTCCAGACGTCCGCCTAACGGAAACCATACTCACTCCGCCGAAAAGGTTGAGTTACTTCTTTTTCCCCGGCCGGAAGCCTTTCCATCTGAGGCGGGGCTTGGCGGGCACTCCTTTTATCTTTGTACGCTGATCCACTACACTTGAACAGATAAAGCCGTGAGCAAGAGCCTGCCGTTGATGCTTCGCCACGCGATGTATAACCTGCGTGGCGGTTTTTTGATCCGCCCGCTCACAATCGCGCTGGTGTTGGGTTGCGCGGGCGCATTCCTGTCGTGGCTGGAAGAGGACTTTCCGGCCATCAGCGCCTGGGTGCCCACCGTTCTATTCCCCTCGCACGCCGACGCGCAAGTCGCCCAGGTCATTCTGGCGGGTATCGCCGCCTCCATCATGACGGTGGTGTCCATCGTATTCGCCATCCTGCTGATGACGCTCACCCTGGCGTCGATGCAGTTCTCCCCGCGCATCATCGTCAGCTTCTCCAGGGACCGCGTGACGCAATGGACGCTCGGCATCTTCCTCGGCACTTTCTCGTACTGCATGGCGGCGCTTCCGGCGGCGCGCTCGCTCCCTCACCCCTTCGCGCCAGTGGCCACCGTCCTGGGCGCGATGGTGCTGGCGCTGGCCTGTGTCGGTTTGCTGCTCTTCTTCATTCACCACATCTCGCAGGCCATCAGTGTCAATCACATCGTCGACAGAATCGCGGAAGAAACGGAAGCCATGATCGATGAGATCATGCCTTCGCCACACCGCCTGAACCGCCTCAAGCATGCGGAGCCGCTCAGGCCCAACCCGATCGAGATGGCTGTTGCGAGCGATGTTTCCGGCTACATCCGCTTCGTCGACACGCGACGCCTGGTCGCCCTTGCGAAGCACTACCACGTCACCATCCGGGTTCTGCGGCGGGTTGGCCACTTTGTTCCGGCGGGAATCCCGCTGCTGATGATCTCAAAGGGCAACCGGCTGCCCCCCGAAGGAACCGCGGAGCTGCTTGCCGCGTTCGACTTCGGCCCGACCAGAACGTTGCAGCAGGACGTGGAGTTTGGCGTCCTGCAGATTGTCGATATTGCCTTGAAGGCGATCTCGCCCGCCGTCAACGACCCCACCACCGCCATCAACTGCATCGATCAGTTGAGCCGCATTCTGATCCGCTTCGCGTCCCGAGAGCCGCCGGAGGACCTGCTCTACGATCCGCCGGGCATCGTTCGCGCCAGCATTGGATGGATCCACTTCGAGCGCCTGCTGGAAGCGGCTTTTGAGCAGATCCGCATGTATTCGAAGACTGATGTGGCGGTCAGTCTGCGGTTGCTGCGAGCCCTCGTTGACATCGCCGCGTCGACGCCCGATCCGGAGTTCCGCCGGATACTCGTCGAGTACGGTATGCGGATAGTGGCAGGCTGCGCCGAAAAGCTGGGCGAAGAGGAGCTGAGAAGGTTGCGCGCTCGCCAAGCCGCGCTGGTGAGCTTCACCACGATCTCCGAGCCGTAGAGCTCTTCGGTAGCCTGCCCGCCAACTTGTGCATGCCTCATTCCCGGTACCCACCCCCGTCCCGGCCCCCGCCCACCCCTAATCCATTCCTGACGCTTTCTTTACGACTTCCTTATGTGTCTGCCCGTACGCTGGGGGCATGGACGTCCGCGGTGAACTACGCATTGATCCCGGAACTCTCGACACGAACGGCGTCGGAGAGGATCTGGAGATTGTTGTGCCCTATACGGAATGGTCCCTGGCTGACGCAGTTCTCAAGCGCGCAGCCGGGTTGACGGCGGGCTTGAGGGCCAAATTGATGTTGGTCGCCATTCACACCGTGCCATATCCGGCGCAATTGGAGTGCCAGGCTGCCGTTCATGGCCACCTGGTGCAGCAGCTCGCGGATCTCGCCAACCGCTGCCCCCTCTCGGTCGAGGCGCAGGTAGTGCTGTCGCGTAGCCGGGAGGACGGCTTCCGCCACGTCCTGAGCGCCCGCTCCACGGTGTTGATTGGCACGCGGAAGCGCTGGTGGCGGACGCAGGAAGAAGTGTTGGCGCGTGCATTGGTGCGCGACGGCCACAAAGTTGTACTCTTGAATATCTCGTAGGTGAACCCATGCTGGATCTGATGTTCGTGACGATTACCGTCCTCTTTTTCCTCGCAGGCTGGGCATTCGTGAAGGGATGCGACCGCCTGTAGAACATCGCCTCGGAGACTACCAATGGAATACTTACTGGCTTTGATCGTTGCGGTGGGAGTGGGCGTGTACCTGTTCTACGCGCTGCTTCGTCCCGAGCGTTTTTGAGAGGAACTCATGACCGGGAATGGAATTCTACAAATCGCGTTGTACTTTCTGGTTTTACTGGCGCTGACGAAACCGCTGGGCGCCTACATGGCGAAGGTTTTCACTGGCGAGCGCACCTGGATGCACCGTGTGCTTCGGCCCGTCGAAACCCTGATCTACAAAGTCTGCGGCATTGATGAGAACGGCGAGCAGCACTGGACGCGTTACGCCGGCAGCGTGTTGGTCTTCAGCGTGGTCGGGCTGCTGTTAACGTACCTGGTGCAGCGCATCCAGCGGTGGCTGCCCCTGAACCCCCAGGGACTGGGAAACGTCGGCCCGGATTCCGCCTTCAACACCGCCGCCAGTTTCACCACCAACACCAACTGGCAGTCCTATATCCCCGAAGTGACCATGAGTTACTTCAGCCAGATGATCGGCCTGGTAACGCACAATTTCTGGTCCGCCGCCGCCGGCCTGGCGGTCGCACTGGCGTTCGTGCGCGGTTTCTCGCGCCATTCGGCCAACACGCTCGGCAGCTTCTGGGTGGACTTCACGCGCGCCAATCTCTACGTGCTGCTGCCTCTATCGGTGGTAGGCGCCCTCCTGCTGGTCTCGCAGGGCGCGATTCAGAACTTCGATCACTATACTAAGGCCACCACTCTGGAAGGGGCCGTGCAGACGATTCCGCAGGGACCGGCGGCATCCCAGGAAGCCATCAAGATGCTCGGAATCAACGGAGGCGGATTCACCAACGCGAATTCGGCTCATCCCTACGAGAATCCCACTCCGTTCTCCAATTTCCTCCAGATGTTGTATATCTTCATCATTCCGGCGGGGCTGACCTACACGTTCGGCAAGATGGTGAAGGACACGCGCCAGGGGTGGGCGCTCTTCGCCGCCATGAGCATCCTCTTTCTGGCGGGGGTTTTCGTAGTTTACCCGGCCGAGCAGGCCGGCAACCCCAACCTCACCAAACTTGGGCTGGAGTCCCAAGCCAGCGCCACCCAGCCGGGCGGCAACATGGAAGGCAAAGAGGTCCGGTTTGGCATTACCAACTCCGCGCTGTTCACCGTGATCACCACCGATGCCAGTTGCGGCGCGGTGAACAACATGCACGACAGCCTGACGCCCCTGGGAGGGCTGATTCCGCTGATCAATATCGAACTGGGCGAGGTGATCTTCGGAGGCGTGGGATCGGGGCTCTACGGGATCCTGCTGTTCGCCATCCTGGCCGTCTTCATCGCCGGCCTGATGGTGGGCCGCACGCCGGAGTACCTGGGGAAGAAAATCGAACAGAAGGAAGTCAAGATGGTGATGCTGGCGGTCATGGTGCTGGCGTTTACCATCCTGGGCTTCTCTGCATGGGGCTCGGTGGCGCACTTCCCCAAGGATAGCTACATCAATCCGCCCGGCCCCTCCTCGGCCAATCTCAATAACAACGGGCCGCATGGGCTGTCCGAGATCCTCTACGCCTACACAAGCGGAGTCGGCAACAACGGCAGCGCCTTCGCCGGCCTCAACGCCAACACGCCGTTTTTCAATACCACGATCGGGCTGGCCATGTTGTCCGGCAGGTTCCTGATGTTGATTCCGCTGTTGGCCGCGGCAGGCAGCCTGGCGCGCAAGAAGCTGGTTCCGGTTTCGGCCGGAACGTTTCCCACGCACGGCCCTCTGTTTGTCGCGCTCCTGGTGGGCGTGACGGTGATCGTGGGCGCGCTGACTTTCTTTCCCGCGCTTTCGCTCGGGCCGATTGTAGAGCACTTTTTCATGCACCAAGGGAGGCTTTGGAGCTAACGTATGGCGACCGCGATTGTCCCACCTCCGTCGTCTAGCGACGACGTCACGTCGATCATTCCGAAGAGGGGCGCCCGCGCGCGCCCGCTGCTCGATCCACCCATCGTGAAGCGCGCCATCGGCGATTCCTTCCTCAAGCTGAATCCGCGCCTCATGATGAAGAACCCCGTCATGTTCGTGGTGGAAGTCGGGGCCGTCATGACCACCATCCTGATGGTGCGCGACTTCGCCACGGGGGCCAGCATTGCCGGTTTCACTTTCCAGATCACGCTGTGGCTGTGGTTCACGGTGCTCTTCGCGAACTTCGCCGAGGCCACGGCGGAAGGGCGCGGCAAGGCCCAGGCGGATACCTTGCGCAAGACCAAGACCGAAACCACTGCGCGCCGCCTGAAAAACGGAAACTCGGAAACCGTGCCGGCCACCCAACTCCGGAGCGGCGATCTGGTGCGCGTGGATGCCGGCGAGACCATCCCCGGCGATGGCGATGTCATCGAGGGCATCGCCAGCGTGGATGAATCGGCCATCACCGGCGAAAGCGCCCCGGTGATCCGCGAATCGGGCGGGGACCGCAGCGCCGTCACCGGCGGCACCAAGGTGCTCTCCGACTGGATCAAGGTCAAGATCACTTCCAACCCGGGCGAGACGTTTCTCGATCGCATGATCGCGCTGGTGGAAGGCGCCGAGCGTCAAAAGACTCCCAACGAGATCGCGCTCAATATCGTGATTGCCGGACTCACCCTGGTGTTCCTGCTCGCGGTAGTCACGCTCCAGCCGTTCGCGGCCTACAGCGTCGCGGCCAGCGGCTCGGGCGCCGCGCCCTCGGTCACGGTGTTGATCTCGCTGTTGGTGTGCCTGATCCCGACCACCATTGGGGGGCTCCTCTCCGCCATCGGAATCGCCGGCATGGACCGTGTGATGCAGCACAACGTGCTGGCCATGAGCGGCAAGGCCGTAGAGGCGGCTGGAGACGTCAACACCTTGTTGCTCGACAAGACCGGCACCATCACGCTCGGAAACCGGCAGGCCGTGGAGTTCATTCCAATGGGCGGCGTAGCAGAAGCGGAACTGGCCGATGCCGCACAGCTCTCCAGCCTGGCGGACGAGACGCCCGAAGGCCGGTCGATCGTGGTGCTGGCCAAGATGAAATACAACATCCGCGGGCGCGAAGTGGCGCATCACGAGGCCCATTTCATTCCCTTCACAGCCCAGACGCGCATGAGTGGCGTGGACCTGGACGGGCGGCGCATCCGCAAGGGTGCCACCGAGTCGGTCACGGAATTCGTGCAGGAAAACGGCGGAACGGTTCCCACCGAGCTGCTGGATATTACCGACCGGATCTCGCGCTCCGGCGGCACGCCGCTGGTGGTGGCCGACGGCGAGAGGGCTCTGGGCGTGGTGCACCTGAAAGACGTTGTGAAGGGCGGCATGCGCGAGCGTTTCGAACAACTCCGCGCCATGGGCATCCGTACCGTCATGATCACGGGCGACAACCCCTTAACCGCCGCGGCGATTGCCGCCGAAGCGGGCACCGACGACTTCCTGGCGCAAGCCACTCCCAAAGACAAGATGGACCTGATCAAGAAGGAACAGGCCGGCGGCCGCCTGGTGGCCATGACGGGCGACGGCACCAACGACGCTCCGGCGCTGGCGCAGGCCGATGTCGGCCTCGCCATGAATACCGGCACCATGGCCGCGAAAGAAGCCGGCAACATGGTAGACCTGGACAGCAATCCCACCAAGCTCATCGAGGTGGTGGCCATCGGCAAACAGTTGCTGATGACGCGGGGCGCACTGACGACCTTCTCCATCGCCAACGATATTGCCAAATACTTCGCCATCTTGCCGGCCATGTTCATGGCCACCTACCCGGTGATGGCGAAGCTCAACATCATGGGGCTTCACAGCCCCGAGAGCGCCATACTGGCGGCGGTGATTTTCAACGCGCTGATCATTATCGCGCTCATTCCGCTGGCGCTCCGCGGCGTGAAGTACCGTCCCATGAGCGCGGCCGCCCTGTTGCGGCGCAATCTGCTCGTATATGGCGTGGGCGGTGTGATCGCGCCATTTCCAGGCATCTGGCTGATTGACCGGCTGCTGGGAGTTCTGCATTTGGCGTAGTGGGGTAGACCATCGTTTTTCGTGGTCTGCCGCGGTAGGCGAAATATGAAACAGTTCATCATCGCGATTAAGGTAACTCTGGTCCTCACGCTTCTGACTGGCGTAGCGTACCCCTTGTTGGTCACCGGCCTCGCCAAGGTCCTGTTCCCGCACCAGGCCGCGGGCAGTCTGATCCAGCCCAACGGCAAGACCATCGGCTCGGAATTGATCGGCCAGCGCTTCACGCGGCCGGAGTACTTCCACGGCCGTCCCTCGGCCGCCGGAAACGATGGCTACGATGCCGTGGCGGCGGGCGGCGGCGCATCCAACTACGGAGCCACGAACCAGAAACTCGTGGACCGGGTCCAAGGCGACCTGAAGACTTTCCGGGCGGAGAACCCCACCTTCACCGGCCCGGTTCCGGCCGACCTGGTGACAACCTCGGGAAGCGGGCTCGATCCTCACATCAGCCCGGCTTCCGCGGAAGCCCAGGTCGGCCGTGTGGCAGCCGCGCGAGGTGTCAGCGCGGACGCTGTCCGGCAGTTAGTGACGGCCAACAGTGAAGGCCGCCAGTTTGGGATTCTCGGTGAGCCCCGCGTCAACGTTCTGAAGTTGAACCTCGCGCTCGATAGCGCGGTTCCCCTGCACAAGTAGAAGCAGGAGCCGGGTTGACAGACGAAAGCGTCTGTCCCACGTTGGTGTCCGGGCTTGCGGTTGGGTGGGGCAGGCGCTTTCGCCTGCCAACGTTTCCTTCACAGCATCTGAGCCTGAGGGAGTGCTCTTCGGTAGATACTAACTTACTCGTCCTCTGGCGAAGGCGATTCCGGGTCTGATGGATTGCGGAAGCGGTAACCCACCCACGGTTCAGTCAGAAGGTACTCCGGGTGGGCCGGATCGTCTTCGATCTTCTTCCGGAGCATCTTGACATACGAGCGGAGGTATTCGAGTTCGCCTCCGAACTCGGGACCCCACACGGCGCGAAGCAATTTCGCGTGAATGACCGGCTCATCCTGGTGCTGGAACAGATACGCCAACAAGTCAAACTCTTTCGGAGAAAGATGAATCTCAACCCCATTCTTCAAGAGCCGGCGCCGCCCCGGATCCAGTTCCAGACATCCCGCGCGGAGAATGGCGTTCTCGGCGTTTTGCTGTGTGCTCAGGCGGCGCAGCACCGCGTGCAAACGGGCGACCATTTCGCGAAGGCGGTACGGTTTCGTGATGAAGTCGTCCGCTCCAGCCTCCAGGGCCTGTACCTTGTCCTCCTCGGAGTCGCGAACCGTGACCATGACGATGCCGGTGCGCATGGATAAGTCACGGATTCTCCGGCAGACCTCGATCCCACTCGTTCCCGGCATGTTGATATCCAGCAAAACGACATCCACCGGTGTTTGAGGCAATAGTGCGAGTGCCTCGTCGCCGTTACGCGCTTCGGAGACATCGAACCCGCTTGCCGTGAGCGACGTTCGGAGCGCCTTCCTCAAGGCGGGCTCATCGTCTACGATCAGCAACTTGCAATTCCCGTTCCCCATTGAAAGCCTCAGTCTGTCGCCAACGGCATCGTCAGCCGAAAGCCTACCCGGCTCGCCCGGTTGTCTACCAAAGCCAGATCTCCTCCATGCGCCAGCGCTATCTTACGGGCGACATATAGACCGAGACCCGAGCCAGGCGCAGTGTGTCGCGCGGCCGTACCCCTATAGAACCGGTCGAAGATACGGCTCCGCTCACTCTCCGCAATGGGAGGTCCGTCATTCCAAACCGTGATAGCCAGCATGTTTTCGTGAATGCCAAGCTCGATCAGGACGCGAGAGTCCGGTAGAGAATACCGGCACGCGTTTTCCACCAACTGGCTGAGTGCCAGGCCGAGCAGCTCCGGATCGACATGGGCTTCGCTGCCCTCGTCCAGCTCCTGCGATGATATTTTCCGGTCGGGCCAGAGCTTTGAATACCGCCGGACGGATCTGGAGACAAGCTCAGCCACATCGGTCGACTGAAGGCGCGGTTTCAGCTCTTCCTGGTCCACACGCGCGAGGCGAAGCAAGCGGGTGGTGAGATCGCCGAGGCGCGAGGCCTCGTCCTCAATCATTTCAGCCAACTCCGCCTGTTCCGGCATGGCCGATCCGCCAGCGCGCAATCCGCCCGCGGCTGTCAGGATGGTCGCAAGCGGAGTCTTGAATTCGTGGGCCAGTGCGTCCAGAATTGCGGAACGGAGTAGTTCAGCCTCAGCGTGCGCGGCGTAAGTAATTGCGGACTGGAAAGTTCGCGCCCTTTCGAGAGCCGCACCGGCGAGCGCGGCCATTGCCGGCGCCGTAACATCGGCGTTCGACAGGCCCTCGAAACCGATCGAAGCCCGGATCGAGTTCCTGGCTCGCAGGCACCGGACGACAATGCCGAGTTCGGGGTATATGGCATCCCGGCCCATGATGAATCCATCGCGCGTTTTCGCCGCCAGATCGCTACGGGAAGTCCCAGCTTCGTGACATTCCAGGGTGGTTGCGTCAAAAAGGCAGACGGCCGTGACGTCGAATGTCGACAGAAATGGCTCCAGCAAGGCGCGTCCGGTAACCGCCGGCGGTGCCAGGGCAAACAACTCCTGACTGAGCTTATACAGGCTTTCCATATTGGAGCGCTGGAGTTTGGATTCCCTTGCCTCCGCGCGGCTCCTGGTCTGAATCCGCGTGATGACGAGCGAGACGGTTAGCAGGCACGCCAGCGTGACAGTGTCCAACGAGTCCGACACGGCGAAGCTGAACCGCGGCTCGGTGAAGAAGTAGTCCAGGCTCGCGGCCGCCAACACGGAGATGGCGGCAGCTTCCAGAAAACCGCAATCCAGGGACT
The DNA here is from genome assembly GCA_020073365.1 of Terriglobia bacterium. GTDB lineage: Bacteria > Acidobacteriota > Terriglobia > Bryobacterales > Bryobacteraceae > JAIQFL01. Next base: position 57,629 of record JAIQFL010000002.1, read on the forward strand.
GGAGCACAACGGCAATCAGAAACAGCAAGGCGGTGGACGCGGCGTTCAGTTTTATCCAGTAGCACACCGCTGTAACCGCGCCGACCAGGAGAGACCCGCGAAGGAGCCGCCACGCCGGACGCCGGAATCCGCGAGTCTGCAACATTCAATGCGGGGACAACAAGACCCCTATTGTAGCGCCTCGATCGGCAGGGCAGATTCGCGCGCCTCCCGGGATTTCCGGAGGCGCCGGCGGGACACGGCTTATCGCGACTGGTAGCCACTACGCGCATAGACATTCACCCTGCTCAAATTGACCTTGACCTGGATTCGGTGCCACTTCTCGGATCGGCCCGAGTCGGGACTGTGGTACCCGATGACATACTGATTGCGAATTGCGCTTGAGATTCTGTTGGCGGCAGTTGAGGGATTCGCCGATTCCCCGAGGCGTACGCTCAAACCGCCGGTCTTCTCGGCGAGATCGTCCATGAACGCCAGACCCCGCTGGATCTCCGCCAGCATCACCCCCTTTACGTTGGCCCGCGGGCGGTCGATTGCGATGGTATAGACCTGGGTGTCGCTCTCGACGGCCAGACGCATCACATCGCTGTTCGCGTACCGGCTGTGGTTATCCATACCGTCGGAGATCACCACCAGCGCCCGACGCGCCCTGGGACGCGACCGCAACTGGTTCAGCGCGTAGTACAGCGTGTCATCGAGCGCGGTTCCTCCGCCAGCCGTCTGTGAGCGCACGAATTCCTCGATCTTGCTCGCGTCTTCCACAGGACCCGTGAGGATTCCCGGGTTCGAAGAAACAGTCACGAAGAAGAAGTCGTCTTCGGGGTTGGACAATTGTAGAATGGCGTGTGCCGCGGCCTTCTCCCGGTTGAGTGTGTCCTTCACACTGCCGCTGACATCCAGGACGATGCCAATCGAAGCCGGCGAGTCTTCCGCAAAAAACGCGGCGATGGGCTGCGGTTGCCGGTTATCCAAAATCGTGAAGCTGTCCTTGCCAAGGCCGCTGATATTGGATCCCCGGGCATCCGTGACAGTAACTGGGATCAGAATCAGGTTCGCGTCTATGCGAAACCACGCCGAATCGCGATCCGCTGGTTGAGCATCCGCCGTGGCGTAGATCCCTAACACCACGGAAACGATCGACAGAAGACGACGCCCCATGGCGCCCCATGAACGGTTCCTTGCCGGTGGCCGATGAAGTCGGCTTCGTACATTCAGGGTCATCACGACATTGGTCGCGATCGGAGCGAGAGGAAGCACAGCAGCAACCACTGTGCCGCAATGTAAGTGAAAAAGGCATGAAAGAAGAAAGAAATAACAAGTCAGGCGAATCGCGCTTTCATGACTTTTTCATAAGTTCTGAGTAGGCTCTTGTGGTGTGAGGCACGAGGCTTACGCTACCGGGGAGTGGACCGAGCGCCCGATCGCCGGGGAACGGCTCGCCATCCTTCGGAGGGAAATGCAACATCGCAGCCTGAGCTTCCCGTCGCAGATTCCCTCATTTGCGCAGCAGCAGCAGAAGCAGGATGTTCAATGGCGGGTCGTTGCGCTCTACTTCGTCCGGGGTTGGTCCTGCGGCGACCTCGCGCGCCGGTACGCTCTGACCCCTGGCCGAATCCGGCAGTTGATCCGCAAATGGGTTGAGCGTGCCGCAGCACTCGGATACGTGCAGCGAATCCCCCCGCAAACCGGTAGTGCCATACCGGCTGTCGAAGGAACACCGGCTTCTGTAGAAATCTCTGAACCGGCTCTCATGCATTCTTCACATCTGCCTGCGTTTGCGGAACGCCATCCCGCTGCCGGGGCCCGGGGAGCGCGGGTCGACCCAGTAATTACCCTGCCCGCGGCCCGATAAAACTGCCGGTGGCCACCAGGCGTTTATAAACTCCTTATGGTTGACTTACGCCTTCCTTACGTCTTGTCTCTTACACTGACCTTGAAGTGCGCTGGCAGGACCGCCGGATGATGAATTGTGAGCAGGCGGGTAAACTTGTTTTTGGCCTTGGTACTCGCTGGACAACAACATAGGACTCCAGAGCGATGGTCCCCATAGAAAGTATTGATGGATCTTTTCATGTCTTTTTCATGGGTCGGTATTCACAATCGTAACGATCTGGCGCACCCGCTTACCATGTCGTAACCAGCACTGTTCTTCGGCGGTATTTGAGAGGAGAAGACAGAGAAATATGAACGTCTGTAGACACATACAGGGGCTTTTGATCATTACCATGGCGGCCGGATTTGCGCAGCCATTCGCGCGCGCCGGCGACGGGCCCGCGGCGGCTGCACCGGCATTCGGTTCGCTTCGAGGAGTTACCCTTGACGCTGGTGGGCAACCGCTGGCGATGGTGAGTGTCGGCATACGCAGCATCGATGGCGGCACCGATCGCAAGGTGGTGAGTGATGGTGAGGGATTTTTCGTCGCCGATCGTCTCAGCCCCGGACCTTACCGGATAACCGCGACCAAGGAAGGCCTCGCGAGCCCTCCAGCCACGACAGTGGAGATCGCACCGAACCAGACTGCTAGTCCCTACCTGGTGCTCGCGGCTCTCAAGCCTGCGCCCGCGGCGGCCCCGGCAGAAACGCCCACGGTCGAGAGAGAGCTTGAGTCAATGAAAGAGCGCATCGCGGTGCTCGAAGCCGAGCTGAAGGCTCGCCCGGTGGTAGTCGCTGCCGCGTCGACGGCTGCGCCGCTGCCTCCGGCTGCACCGTCTCCGGCCGCGCCGTCTCCAGGTCCGGCTCCGAATCCGGCCCCACAACCTGCCACTCCTCCCGCGCACGTCCCTCCGGAAGCGTTGGAGGCTCCGGATGCCACTTCCGGGGTGGACAACTTCACTCCGTTCGCATACGGCGACTTTTCCTGGCTCAATGGCAACGCGCGCAACAACCCTGTGCTGGATACGAAATTCTTCACCCCGGAAATTCGATTCGACACCCACTTCATGGAGGATCTCAATCAACCGAGAGACCATTCGATGGGGGGAGCGACGGAGAGTTTCCGGTCTGGCGAGTTTCAGGTGGAGCAGATCAGCTTCGGCGGCGACTTCCACTGGCAAAACGTTCGCGGCAGAGTCCTGACCATGTTTGGACTGTTTGCGACCACCACACCGCGAAATGATGGCAGCGCCGGGGTCGGCCAATGGGACGCCCGCAATGCTTACAAATACGTCTCGGAGGCGTGGGGCGGGTATCATTTCAACGTGAGCCACGGACTGAACGTCGACGCTGGAATCTTCGTGTCGTACATTGGCCTTTTCAGCTACTATAACTTCGACAACTGGACCTACCAGCCATCGTTCGTGTCCTCGAACACGCCGTGGTTCTTCAATGGCCTGCGTATCCAGTGGTTCCCAACTAACAAGCTGAAGATCGAGCCCTGGATTATTAACGGGTGGCAATCTTATAACAAGTTCAACGGCCATCGTGGTTTGGGAGGCCAGATCTTGTACCGCCCCAAGGAGTGGTTATCGATGGTCTTCAACAACTACGGAAACGGGACGGATACGCTTGGTAATCCCGGCCGCTCCCGCCTTCACACAGATGACAGCATCGAGGTCAGATACTTCAACAAACCGGACTCCACAGGCATCACCAAGATGGCGTTCTCTTTTACTGCCGACGCGGGGTGTGAGTACGGCGGCGGAGTGACGTGCCACGGTGGCAATGGCGGACCGAAGCAGGCGTTTTTGGGCTGGATGGTTTATAACCGGGCCTGGTGGGGGAAAGACAAGTTCGCCGTTACGCTCGGCGGCGGCCAGATGAACAACCCCGGCCGATATCTGACGCTGCTCCCGCCCATCAACGGCGCAGACGCCATCTCGGGTTCGCCTTACTTCACGGCGAATGCCGGGGACAGGGCCCACATGTGGGACGCCACCGCCAATTTCCAGTGGATGCCCAAGCCGTACATTACCTGGTGGGCGGAAGCCGGATATCGCCACTCGGACGTGCCGTATTGGAGTGGCCGCGGCGGAATTACGCCTCCCGGCGGAAATACCGGCGCACCTGGCCAATACGTCTGCGCTGCCGGCGGATCGGCCGGGACCAGCGACCTCGCGGCAGCATACGCGGCCTGCGGTGGACCCGGCAGTGTCTGGTTCCCGGATCTGCGCCGGGGCCAGGCCACCTTTAGCGCCGGCGTGATGGTCAAGTTCTAGCTGAGTGAAACCTACGCTGCAAGCGGCAGATCGCCAAATGTTCAGTCGTTTTGCCGCTTTCAGCGCCCCTTGGGGAGGACCCGTTCCATGAAACGCACGGTTCTGCAGATTGTCGTTCTTCTGATTTCAATATCTTTTCACCTCACGCTGAGTGGCTGCTCGAATGCGCAGGGAGATCCAACCAAGGGGGCGCCGCCTCCTGCCAAGATCGTTCCCGTCGCGGGCCCCAGCCTGTTCGCCGTGGACCATCCCGAGCAGTTTCCGCTGGCCACCGCGACGGAACACACGGCCACCTCGGAACTGGTCGTCACGGGGACGGTGGCTCCCGACGTTTCTCGCGCCGTACCGGTCACTTCGTTGGTGTCGGGACGGATTACGGGCATTTACGCGCGCCTCGGAGATACGGTCCACAAGGGCCAACGCCTACTGACTGTGCGTAGCGATGACATATCCGGAGGGTTTTCCGACTACCGGAAGGCGGCCCGCACCGAAGCTCTCACGCGCATCCAATTGGAACGCGCCCAGGACCTGTACCAACACGGCGCCATCGCTTTGAACGACCTTCAGGTCGCGCAACAAACTGAAGACAACGCTAAGGTAGATGTCGAAACCACCGCGGAGAAGCTGGAGGCCCGCGGCAGCGATTTGAATCATCCGGCCGGGATCGTGGACATTGTGAGCCCGGTCTCCGGTGTCATTACCGACCAACAGGTAACCAACTCGGGCGGACTGCAGAGTCTGAGCACCGCCGCTTTCACCATCTCCGACTTGTCGAGCGTCTGGGTGATCTGTGACGTGTACGAGAACGACTTGTCGAATGTCCATATCGGAGATGCCGCCGAGATCCGCCTGAACGCCTACCCTGACCGGGTGCTGAAGGGAAGAGTCAGCAATATCGGCGCAACACTCGACCCGAATATCCGGACCGCCAAAGTTCGTATGGAAGTGCAGAATCCGGGTCTGATGCGGCTGGGAATGTTTGTACAGGCGACCTTTCGAGGTCAACGCAAAGAGGTGCACACTTCCGTCCCAGCGACCGCCATCCTGCATATACACGACCGCGATTTTGTCTACGTGCCCGCTCCGGACAACAAGTTCCGCCGCGTCGAGGTAGTTAGCGGCGATGGCTTGCCCGGCAACATGCAAGAGGTCAGATCCGGAATCGCGCCAGGTCAGCAGGTAGTGGCCAATGCACTGGTCTTAGAGCACACCATCGATCAGTAACGGAAAGGCCTGACTGCACGACCATCGCCACGGAGTAGCGGGAAATGATTCGCGCCCTTGTAGATTTCGCCCTCAACAATCGGTTTGTGGTAATCGCCCTGGCCATCTTAGCGCTCGGTTGGGGGGCCATCTCGTTTCACAACCTGCCCGTCGAAGCCTATCCCGACATCGCGGACAACTATGTAACGGTGATCACCCAGTGGCCGGGCCGGGCGGCGGAAGAAGTGGAGCAGCAGGTCACGATTCCGATCGAGATCCAGATGAACGGGATTCCCCATCTCTCGCATCTTCGATCCGAGTCGATTTTCGGTCTGTCTTTCGTATTGCTCATCTTCGACGACAGCTCGAACAACGACTGGAACCGGCAGAAGGTTCTGGAGAGGATCAATCAGGCCGATCTGCCCGCGGGACTGCAACCGTCGATGGGTACGGATTGGAGTTTGACGGGTCAGGTTTACTGGTATTCGCTGAGAAGCACCAATCCGAAGATCGATCTCATGGATCTGCGCTCCATCCAGGATTGGACCATTGTGAAGGAGCTCAAGTCCGTCCCCGATATCGTCGACGTCAGCACCTTCGGCGGCACGACCCGGGAGTACCAGGTGAGGGTCGACCCCAACAAGCTGGTTTCATACGGGTTGAACATTGGCCAGGTGGAACAGCAGCTCTCCAACAACAATGTCAACGCCGGCGGCAACTTCGTGGAGGCCGGCTTACAGCAGATGAATGTCCGGACGATCGGGCTTTTCACCAACGTGAAGGACATCGAGCAGACGGTCTTAACCACCAAATCCGGTACGCCTCTTCGCGTGAAGGACATCGCGGAGGTGACACAGGGCGCCAAAGTCCGGTTGGGACATGAGGGCAAGGCCATCCATCGCGCCGACGGCGTCATCCTTGACAACGATGATGTCATCTTTGCGCAAGTGATGATGCGCAAGGGTGCGGACTCGGAGCCAACGCTCAAGGGGCTTCATGCCAAGGTCGACCAACTCAACAACGGCCTCCTCCCACCCGGCGTGAAGATGGAGCCGATGATTGATCGTAGCGATCTCCTCGGGTACACCTTGGGCACAGTGTTGCACAACCTGGGCGAAGGGATGATTCTGGTGACGGTCATCCTGTTCTTCTTTCTCTTCAATGTTCGTGCGGCCTTTATCGTCGCGCTCACCATACCGTTCTCGCTGCTTTTTGCCTCCATTTGGCTGGATGTTACCAAGATCCCGGTCAACCTTCTTTCGCTGGGCGCACTGGATTTCGGAATGGTCGTGGATGGCGCTGTGGTGATGGTCGAAAACATCGTCCGCCACATGAGCCGCCGCGAAAGCGGGTCGCCGAAAACCATCGCGGAAACCATCCGGGAGGCCGCTCACGAGGTCCAACGGCCCGTGTTCTATGCCATCACCATCATCATCACGGCCTATTTGCCCATCTTCACGCTCCAGCGAATTGAGGGGCGTCTATTCCGGCCCATGGCCTGGACGGTTGCCTTCGCGCTGCTCGGCGCGATGACATTTTCCATTCTGATTACCCCCGTTCTTTCGAGCGCGCTGTTTCGCAAGGGAGTCCGGGAGCGTCGAAATCCCATCATGGAATTCTTGACCGCGCGTTATCGAAGGCGGCTGCGCTGGGCCATCGAGCATCGTTGGGTCACCATGGGCGTCACCATGGCCGCCCTGGTGGCGACTGCTTATCTGGCTTTCAGCGGAATCATTGGTTCTGAGTTCCTGCCCCATCTGGACGAAGGCTCGATCTGGGCGCGTGGCACCCTGGCACAGAGCACGAGTCTGACCGAAGGCACGCGATTCATGAACCAGGCGCGCCTGATTTTCGCGTCCTTCCCTGAAGTGACGAAAGTCATTTCCGAAATCGGCCGGCCCGACGACGGCACCGACACCGGGGGTTTTGGGAACACCGAGTATTTCGTGGACCTCAAGCCGAAAGCGCAATGGAGGCCGGTATTCCACGAGGATAAAGATGAACTGATCGCCGCCATGAATCGCGAGATCTCCAAGCTGCCCGGTGCCGCCTGGAACTTCTCCCAGCCCATTGAAGACAACGTGGGAGAGACCGTTACCGGCACGAAAGGCCAACTGGCACTGAAGATTTTCGGGAATGACTTGAGGACTCTGGAAGATAGGGGCGAGGAGGTTATCGCCCTTATGAAACGCATCGATGGCATTACAGACGTCAAGCTGTATCGCGATATTGGCCAGCCGAATCTCAATTTCACCATCGACCGCCGGCAATCCGCCCGCTATGGAATTAATGTTTCCGATATACAAGACGTCGTCGAGACTGCCGTGGGGGGCAAGGCTGTCAGTCAGGTACTCCCGCAGGGAACCCCGGAGCGTTACGACGTGGTGGTCCGTTATCAGGAACAGTATCGCAAGGACCAGAAGGCTATCTCCAACATTCGCCTGCTCTCACCATCGGGAGAGCGGGTGTCGCTGGCCCAGTTGACCAGGATGGAGGTTCGGGATGGCGCTTATGACATCTACCGCGAAGGGAATAGCCGCTACCTCGCTGTGACGTTCAACGTCCGCGGGCGGGACCTGGGGAGCTCGGTCGAAGAGGCCATGGCTCAGATCAATCGGAACGTCAAATTCCCCCCCGGCTATCACATTGAGTGGTCCGGGGAATACGAGAGCGCCAAACGTGCCCAGGCGCGGCTCGCCGTAATCGTGCCTTTGACGGTGCTGATCATCTTCATCATTCTCTACACCATGTTCCGGTCCGCCAAATGGGCTCTGTTGATTCTGGCCGTGGTCGCCCTGGCGCCGATCGGCGGATTGCTGGCTCTTCTGGTCACCGGCACACACTTCAGCGTGTCCTCGGGCATCGGCTTCCTGGCGCTCTTCGGTGTATCAGTGCAAACCGGTGTCATCATGCTGGAGTACATCAACCAGCGCCGCGCCCGCGGTCACTCGATTCTAGACTCGGCCATCGATGGCGCGGTACTCCGGCTTCGTCCCATTATGATGACGATGCTGGTGGCGACCTTCGGATTGGTGCCCGCGGCTCTGTCACATGCCATTGGTTCCGATTCGCAGCGGCCGTTTGCGATTGTGATTGTGGGTGGCCTGGTCGCCGCGCTTCTTATGAGTCTTGTGTTGCTGCCTACACTTTATGTCTGGATCGCCCGGGATGGAGACCAGCTCCCGGCACCGGAGGGATCTTTTGAAAACTAGGGCGGGGTTGCTCCTGATCGCTGGAGCAGTGCTTGCAGGGGCGGCGTTTGGGCAAGCACCCCAGGGGGCGGTCAGGATTACCCTCGAGGAAGCCATCCAGATGGCGCTCCGGCACAATCATAGTCTACAGGCTGCACGGACCACCGTATACCAGAATAAGGCCCAGGAGGTAACCGCAAACCTCCGTCCGAACCCGGACTTCTCCACGGTTTGGGCATATTTGCCGCTTTACAAGCCGGAGGAAGGCTTCCTGACGTACCTTCACGATTCTACGGAGCTCGACGTAGGCCTGAGCTACACGATAGAGCGCGGCCAGAAGCGGCAGCACCGCTTGCAGGCGGCCAGGGATGCAACCGCTGTGACCCGCTCGCAGGTAATCGACAACGAGCGCAGTCTCGAATTTCAGGTTGCTTCGTTGTTCATCAACGTTCAACTGGCCGAATCCACGATCGAGGTCACCGGGGAGAACCTGAAGAGCTTTCAGCACACGGTCGAGATCAGCGAGACACAGTACAAATCCGGCAGGCTCAGCGAAAATGACTACCTCAAAATCAAGCTCCAGTTGCTGCAATTCCAGACGGACGTCCAACAGGCGCAACTGGCGCGAGTCCAGGCCCTCTCGGACCTGCGGCAACAGGTGGGTTACGAGGAAGTCCCCGCGGACTACGATGTTTCAGGCAAGTTCGACTACAACCCGCTGCTCGTCTCGCTGCCGGAACTGGAAGCCGCGGCCCTTCAGAATCGGCCGGACTTGCAAGTGGCCGAGAGGGGCATCGCCGCGGCCAACAGCCAGTACGGGTTGGCAAAGGCGAATGGCAAACCGGACCTTACGATTGGGGGCAACTACTCGCACACGAGCGGCGTGAACGCCGCGACCGTCAGCATGAGTATTCCATTGGCGATTTTCGACCGCAACCAGGGCGAGATTGCGCGCACGCACTACGTTATTACGCAAGCGCAGGAGCAGGAAAAATCGGTTAAGGGCCAGGTGTTAACCGACGTTAGAGACGCGTACGAGGGGCTGCGGAGCAACGACAAGGTGGTTCAATTCTATCGGTCCGGCAATCTCGAAACCTCGCAGCGAAACCGTGAAATCAGCGAATACGCCTACCAGCGCGGGGCCATCAGCCTGCTCGATTTCCTGGACACCGAGCGCAGCTATCGCGCTACACAACTCGCCTACCGCCAGGCAATTGGGGCCTACCTGACAGCGTTGGAGCAGCTTCGGCAGGCGGTAGGAACCAGGAGCCTGCCGTGACCAGAGAAGAGGTCCGCGCGCGGATCCACGAGATTGGCATCATCCCCGCTGTGCGCTTATACTCCGCCGAAGACGCGCTGTTTGCCGCGGAGGCCGTCTGCGGAGCGGGAATCCCCATTGTCGAGGTCACCATGACGGTCCCGGGCGCGGTGGACGTGATTCGAACACTGACGCGGCAGAATACCGGGCTCCTGGTGGGTGCGGGCACGGTTCTTTATGTGGAAACAGCGCGCCGCTGCCTGGACGCCGGAGCGGCATTTCTGACCAGCCCGGGGCTCGATCACGATATCGTCAACTTTGCGTTGGGACGCGGCGTGGTGGTATTCCCGGGCGCCTTAACGCCGACCGAGATTATGGCCGCTTCGAAGGCCGGCTCCGACTTTGTGAAGATCTACCCGTGTTTCGCGAACGGCGGCCCAAGGTATATCCAGGCGCTGAAGATGCCGTTCCCGGACATTCCGCTGATTGCATCCGGCGGCGTGGACCAACAGAATGCCGGCGAGTTCATTCTTGCGGGTGCGGCCGCCTTGGGGATCGGCGGGCATTTGATCCACCGCGACGCCATCAAACGACGGGAGCGCGGGTGGATCCACGAACTGTCGCGGCGATACATCAACATGGTGAAGGAGGCACGCGCGCAAATGACAGGAGGCAAGCCGTGACCCGAAGAACGGCGGTAGTTCTCTTGAGCTTGAACGTACTGGGAGGTCTGCTTCCGCTGTTTGGCGATGAGGCGGCCCGGAAGCCAGTTGAGATCACCCACACCGAGCGGGTAAACTTCGCGCCGGGCGGCGTCATTCGCCTGGTGGACTCATTCGGCAGCTTGAAGGTGGAAGGCTGGGATCGGCCCGAAGTCGAAATCACGGTCATCAAGTCGATGGATCGCTACTACGAAGCCAAGCAGCAGGAGCAGGCCGCGCGCAGACTGGAGCGCGTCCGCATCGTCGCGGACCGGCGCTCGGACAGCGAGTTGACGATTTCGACCATCCTCCCACGTAAGCTGTTCGAGCATTTGCTGGGGAAGACCGGCGCCACACTGGACAAAGTGACCGGGACTGCCAGGCATCCATTGGGCGGAAAGGGCGGCGGCCTGGTAGTTGAATACCAGATCCATGCGCCTCGCGACTCGAAGCTGGTGGTACACCACGGCACTGGCCAAGTTCTGATCGGCAACATGACCGGAGACGTGGAGGCGACCAGCAGGGGCGGAGATATCCTGGTGATGCTTCCGGACACGGGCACATACTCCATCGACGCGAGATCCAAGTTCGGAGCTGTCTCTTCGGATTTTGATGGCGCCTCACACCGCCGGCATATTGTAGGCTCCGGGTTTGCCCGTGCTGTTCCGGCACCCTCCCGCCGGATCTATCTGCGCACGGGTATGGGTGGCATTACGATCCAGGCTGTTCCGGTGGAAGCCGAAGAGCCCGCATCCGCCCGCACCAGATAACAGGGTAGGGAAGTGGTTCAGTAGATCGCGGCCCGTTATTCGGCCGGCCTTCAGTACCCCCTCGAACTCAGAGGCATGATGGAACACGGCCATGGGTGGTGGTTTTCGGCCACCAGACAGGAGATCATAATCCATCTAACTAATAGAATTTAAATCGCTTGCCGTTTGGCAGGCGCATTGCACCAAGATAGGCGCAATTCGGGAGATCAGCCATGAAACGCTTGTCACACTTCCGGTTCCTAGCCTTGACGGGCATAGTTCTCCTGGCGGCAAGTCTACCCAGGCCGGCACTCGCACAAGATCCTGACGACATGCAGCGTGGTGTGGCCCGTATCAGCCTCATGAACGGCGAGGTTTCCGTGCGCCGTGGTGATTCGGGGGAATGGGTGGCGGGTGTAATCAATGCGCCGCTGCTCTCGGACGATCGTATTTCCACCGGTCCGAATTCTCGCGCCGAGGTGCAGTTCGACGCGGCCAACATCCTTCGCATCGGAGGCAATGCCGAAGTGCGGTTGACTCAGTTGGAAGCGGCCCGCTTTCAGATGGAGATTGCGCGCGGCACGGTCACCTTCCGGGTTCTCAGGCCTTCCACTGCCAATGTTGAAGTGGATACTCCAAATATTTCTGTAAGACCTTCGAAGCAAGGGATTTACCGGATCACCGTTACCGATGCTGGGGAGTCCGAAGTAACCGCTCGCGCCGGAGAAGTGGAGGTTTTTACGCCGCGCGGCTCACAATGGATCACTGCCGGCCAGACCATGATGGCGCGTGGCACCTCGACCGACCCTGAGTTTCAAATCGAAAATGCGATCCCTGGCGATGATTGGGACCGCTGGAACGATGCCCGCGACCGGGCTTTGACCGAATCCACCAGCTATCAATATGTTGGACAGGGCGTTTACGGCGTCGAGGATCTGGATAACTACGGTACCTGGACCAACGTCGCTCCTTACGGAGAGGTTTGGCGTCCGACTGTGGGCATTGGCACCGACTGGGCTCCGTATGGAAGCGGTCGCTGGGTTTGGGAAGACTGGTATGGCTGGACTTGGGTAAGTTACGACCCGTGGGGCTGGGCGCCTTACCACTACGGCCGCTGGTTCAACCAGCCGGGTTTTGGCTGGTGCTGGTACCCGGGCGGACTCGGTTTTCGGCACTATTGGTCACCGGGGCTCGTGGCATTCTTCGGATTTGGCCGCGGCGCGGGGTTGGGGTTCGGATTCGGCCATATCGGTTGGGTCCCCCTGGCGCCTTTTGAGGTTTTCCACCCCTGGTGGGGTCGAGGCTTCTATGGGCGTGGATTCGAGCGGAACTTTAATATTACTAACGTAAATATCACCAACATATACAGAAACGCCCGTGTAGCAAACGGTGTATCGGGGATGAACGCGGGTGATTTCCGCAGCGGACGATTCAACAACGTGTCGCGCGTATCCGGCGGCCAGATCCGGGAGGCGGGGCTGGTTCGGGGCCAGATGCCCATTGGACCCACGAACGCGAACTTGCATTTTTCGGATCGCGCCGCGGCCAACATCCCACGCACCAATGAAAACACCAGGTTCTTTACGCACCAGCAACCCAATCCGGCGCAACGAATCCCGTTTTCGCAGCAGCGCTCGGGAGGGCAACTAAGCAGCGGCGCACCGACAATCAACAGAGGACTGAGCAATTCGGCGTCTGGCGCACGGGATGCCGCGCCGCAGAACGGTGGATTCCGCGGCCAGCAGTCACAGCCCGGCGGCCAGCCCAGCGGGATGTCGCGCGGATCGCAAAGCCCTTCGAACTCCGGGTCGGGCGGTTGGCGCCGTTTCGGTGAGCCCGCAGGCCAGACCGGATCTCCTCAGGGCAGTGCGAGAAGCCAGAGCAACGGTTTGCGTGGCAGCACGCCCAATCGGGCATTTGAGAATACGCGACCCCCGTCGTCCTCGAGTAGTGAGGCCCCAGCCAATCGGGGCGGGTGGCAGCGCTTCGGCGAACCGGGCGGTGGATCGCGGCAGCCCCAGGCCGCTCCGTCGCGGCAGTATCAGGGCAACCCCGGTTATGGAGGCGGCAGCGCACCGCGTTACAGCGCTCCAAGTAATTCGCGGCCCAGCTACAGCGCGCCGAGTTACAGCGCGCCGCGGAGCGCCCCCAGCTACAGCGCTCCCAGCTACAGCGCCCCGCGTGGTGGTGGAGGCGGCTACAGCGCCCCCCGCGGTTCAGGCGGTGGTGGCGGCGGCTACAGCGCCCCCCGCAGTTCAGGCGGTGGTGGCGGCGGCTACAGCGCCCCCCGCAGTTCAGGCAGTGGTGGTGGCGGTTCCCGCGGTTCGAGCGGTGGCGGTAGTAGGGGCCATCGGTAAGAGTTTCCTTCCAGGAATGCATCAGTTTCTTCCCATGGGCCCGGTCCTGTTCAGCGGGGATCGGGCCCTCTTTTTATGTCTCGGGGAAAAAGTTTACATAATATTCGTTATTGGAAGTTAAGAAAACTCGCTACGCCGCCAAGGCGATTTCGGCCAAACTGATCTACACCGGAGACAAGTCGCACCCATGACCCCCGAGGATCTCGCACAAATTAGCGCCATTGTCATCGAACGCCGAACCGAGCGCACCGAAATCAATGTCAACTCGATCCTGATGCAGCTTGCCGGCATCTCCCGTTCGCTTACTGTCAGCGAACAACTCACCACCCAGTTTGCCACCACCCAGGGCGCCCAACAGAGCGCCATCGACCAACTCGCTGCCCGCCTTACCAAGATCGAACGCGAACGCCACCCCGAGCAGCAGTAAGACTGCACCACCTTAACAATTCTTTACGGAGCGATAGCCCGAAAGAGCCCCACATCCGGTGCTGGGGGTCTCGTCAACTCTGGTATGAAAGGCACTCATCCTATCTTTTTCTCTTCCGCGCCTGGCTTTTCGCCGGCTGAAGAATCAGCCCTCTTGAGCCTTCGGCGTTTGAATGAGGACATGCAAACCGCGCGAGAGATTCAGGGCAGATTTTTGCCCGGGCGCCTGCCGCACATTGCCGGCCTGGACTACTGTGGGGACTGCCGGCCGGCAGGTGACGTGGGCGGAGACTTCTTCGACTTTCGCAGAATGCCTGGGAACGAGCTGGCTGTCTCGGTGGGTGATGTTTCGGGACATGGGATTGGCGCGGCGATTCTGATGTCCGGCATACAGGCGTTCCTGCGCGGCCTCGGCCGTGGATCCGGCGAGATGCCGGGTGTGATCGAGGCACTGAACCGGGTGGTGTGTCAGGTGGCGCCGGACAACATTTACGCCACCCTGTTCTATGCGCACGTCGATCCCGAGCGGCGCGAGGTGCGCTACGTGAGCGCGGGCCATGAACCGCCGCTGCTGTTGCGGAAGCGTACCGGCCGGGCGGAGAGGCTCGACAGCACGGGAACCGTGCTGGGGCTGACCCGCCGCACGGTGTACGAGCAGCGAACCATGGGGATGGCTCCCGGTGACGTGCTGGTGGCCTTCACCGACGGAGTCACCGAAGCAGCGGACGCCGAGGGACGGGAGTGGAGCGAGAACGGCGTCTTGAGTGTTCTGCGGCGCTGCCAGGACGCGCGCGGTTCGGAATTGGTCGCCGAGATTCTGGAATCGGCCGGACGGTTCGCGGACCCGGAGGCGCCAACGGACGACCGCACGGCCGTGGTGGTCCGGTTAACCGGCATGGCGGAGCGCCCGTTACAGGAAGAAGAGACCATGGTGCTGGCGCTCGCGGCGGCGTGACATGCCACGCATGACGGGAACGGAACTTGCAATCTCACTGCGATTGGACTGTCCCGCCATTCCGTTGATCTTCGTTTCCGGTGAGCCCGCACCGGCATACCTGAACGATCCGAAGAAGGGATTCTTCTTCATTCAAAAACCGTTTGCCCCGAAAGTGTTGTTGGAGGCCGCACATCATTTCTTCAATTCGATCGCGGTGGCCTGTTGAGCGACAAGCGAGGCTTGACGCAACGCGAATGGGGCGCACCGCGTTTATAGTACAGAGGTCAATCAGCAATTCATGTTTTGCAAAAGGCTACTGTCTGTTCTACCTGTGTCTCTTCTGCCCGTTTCCATGGCGCTGTTGGCGGCTGGCGGCCAGCCCTGGAAGGACAAGGCGATTCCGGACTGGAACGACGACGACACGCATCTGATCCTCAGCGATTCACCCTGGGCTAAGACCGTGCACCCCGCCGTGGACCCGGCTACGAATAACGGACAACGTCAGTCCCGCGGTATGGGCCGGGGCGGCGGCATCAATCTTGGCGGAATTGGCATCGGGCTGCCCGGCATGGGCGGCATGGGCCGGCGCGGAGGAATGGGCTATCCGGGCGGCGGCTATCCCGGCGGTGGCCCCGGGGGACAGCCCACCGGCACTGGCAACGGCGGGAGCACCGCGGACAGCAGCCAACCGCCGGTACTCCGGCTCCGTTGGGAAAGCGCGCTCCCCGTGCGTGCGGCCGAGTTGAAGGCTCACGAGGCCAACGCGCCCACTCTTGACGCGGATCACTACGCCATCGCCGTCTATGACACCCCTGACCGCATGGTCACTGGAGATTCGCAGAGTCTGGCCAGTCAACTGAAAAAGCAAGCGGTCATCAAGCGCGGCGGCAAACCCGATCTGAAGCCCTCCAGCGTCGATGTGCTGCAGAGACAGGACGGGCCGGTGATCGTCTACCTGTTCCCCCGTTCGAAGGAGATCACGCGCCAGGACAAGCGCCTCGAGTTCGATGCGAAGATCGGCAAACTGCGGTTCGTGCAGTCGTTTTACGTGGACGACATGGTGTACCAGGGGAAGCTCGAGCTGTGATCGCGCTCCCGCCATCCCTGTCAGATTGCCGCACCGGCGGCGCCGAGCGGTGGCAAACTGGCCCCCAGCCTCACATCCGAGCGCTGCCGGCAACCCTGGCGACCCCGGCCAATCCGGCCAGCCGCTGAAATGGAAGCGTTTAAGGGCGCGCCAGCAATTTGGAGGCCGGCGTGCTCTCACCACGGCATCAGAATCGAAAGGACCGTCCGATGAGAAACCGGTTGGGGAATTCGTTGCTTCGAGGGAGCCTGTTGGCGCTGCTGTCCGGATGGCTGATTCTGCCTGTAAGCAGCGAGCAGCGGTTGACGTCATCGGATGGGGCGGCCGGGGCCGTGCACAATCTCCAGTTGATGAGCAGTGAGATGGAACGTCTTTCCATCGCGGTCGCGCCGAAAGTGGTGCAGATCGCCACCCAGGGACTGAAGATCACCGGGAACGGCGAAGGGCAAGCGGCGGGCGTGTTGGTGGCCGAGCAGGGCCGGGGGTCGGGCTTCCTGGTTTCTTCCGATGGGTATTTACTCACGAATGCACACGTGATCGCCAACGCCTTGCACATTACGGTACAGGTCCAATCGGGCGCCGGCTCCGCGGACGCCGATCGGACTCGGGAATACGTGGCGCGAGTTTCCGGCGTGGATGCCGACAACGATCTTGCCCTTCTCAAGATCGATGCGGAAAGCCTGCCTTTCTTCGATTTGAACAGCGGTGTAAGCCCTCGGCAAGGTCAACTGGTGTTGGCCTACGGCAACCCGCTCGGCCTCTCACAGTCGGCGACTCTGGGACTCGTCAGCGCCGTGGAACGTCAACTCAATCCCGACGACCCGCGGGTCTATATACAGACCGACGCGCCCCTGAATCCTGGCAACTCGGGAGGTCCACTGGTGGACCTGGACGGCCATCTGCTGGGGGTGAACACCATGATCCTCACGCAATCCGGCGGCAGCGAAGGCATCGGCTTCGCCGTGCCGCTGGAGGTGGCGCGGCACTCGTATGCAATGCTCCGCGAAAAGGGAACCATGGCGCGGCCCCTGTTGGGCCTTCAACCCCGCAGCCTGACGCCAGAACTGATCGCTGGCCTGCACCTGAAGGCCACCGTGGGCGTACTGGTTGAGGACGTCGCTCCGGGAGGGCCAGGCGCGGAGGCCGGTCTGTCGTCCGGAAGGACGGCACCGATCGCGGCCGATGCCACTCGATTACCCTCCGCGATTCCCCCGCCGGTGCGGGGCTGGTGACAGACGACGGCCCCGGACCATTTTGCCGCCCCACCCCCTAATCGTAGAAAAAGACCTCTTAATCCTTGACTTTGGGATCTCCAGGCCGTAAAATCCGAGACATAACACAACGAAGTTGTTGATTTATTCCGCACTCGCCTCTCGACCGGCAGTGCATTATCGCTCATACGGCCTGATACTACGGGGGTTCTATGAGGTTAAGCTCAGGGCTCACTCGCGAGGGTGGTCCTCGATTTCTCACCGGGCTGTCGGTCTTGGTTGTGGCGGTGCTGATCAGCATCTCCGCGATGCCGGCTTGGTCACAGGCAACTTCCACCAGCACCGTCACCGGTCAGGTGACGGACCAGCAGAATGCTGCCATCGTGGGCGCGGAGGTCAGGCTCGTTGACACCGCGACCAATTCGCCACGCACCACGTCAAGCAACGAAACTGGCCGGTACGTCTTCGTCAACGTGCCATCTGGAACCTACAACATCATCTTCGCCAAGCCGGGATTCGCTTCGCACAAAGTGAACGCACAGCAAGTGCAGATCGGCTCGACCCTGACCATCAACGCCATGCTGGAGGTCGGAGCGACATCCACTACCGTGGAAGTCAGTGCCAGCAAGGGTGCGGATCTGCAGACAACCAATGCCTCCGTGGGGACGACGATCACCTCGGCCGCCCTGATCAACTTGCCCAACCTGGGCCGGGACGTGTCCACGCTGGCCGTGTTGCAACCGGGCGTGACGATGAGCGGCTACACGGCCGGTGCCTACGAAGACCAGAACACGTTCATGCTGGATGGCGGCAACGCCTCCGACGACATGTCGGGCGAAACCAACCGCTACGGGACGAACTTCACCGGCATGGGCGGCACGCAGCAGGGCGGCGTTCCCTCAGGCGTAGTGCCCACCCCGGTAGAGAGCATCGAGGAATTCCACGTCTCCACCTTCAGCCAGACGGCGGACTTCAACAACTCCATCGGCTCCCAAATTCAGATGGTGACCAAGCGCGGCACCAGCGCGTGGCACGGCTCCGGCTATTGGTACTACTATGCCACTAACGTGGGTGCCGCCAACACGTGGGCCAACAACCATACGCCGCTGACGACCTCGTCGGGCCAGGTGTTGTCGCCGTTCACGCCGCTGCCTTCGAACCACCGCAACCGCTTTGGCGGGACGTTGGGCGGGCCATTGACTCCCAAGATCCTGGGCGGCAAGACGTTCTTCTTCGTCAACTACGAGGGCCTGCGATACCCCAACGTGGGCACCTACGAGAGGCCGGTGCCAACCGCAACCATGAGGGCCGGCGTGATCTTTGTTCCGGACAGCACGGGCACCTACCAGCCGTACAACCTGAATCCCGTGCCGGTCACCGTCAACAACGTCACTTATCAGCCGGCAGCCTGTCCCGGGGGCCTTTGCGATCCTCGGGGTCTCGGCGCCAATCCCATCATCCAGAAGATCTGGTCGACGATGCCGCTGCCCAATGACCCATACTATTCGGTCAACGGCGGTGACGCATACAACGTTATGGGGTTCTTGTCGACTATCCGGGCGCCGCTCACGGAGAATTCTTATGTGGCACGCGTGGATCACGACTTCGGTGAAAAATGGCGGATGTTTGCCACGTACCGCTATATGCGGCTCATCAACCTGACCACCAACCAGGTGGATATTGGCGGCCTGCTGCCGGGCACCACCCAGGGTGTTCCCGCAGCCGTGGCTCCGCGCCCGCAGAATCCCGGGTACCTGGTCCTCGGCATGACGACCAATGTCGCGCCTACTACGACTAATGAGTTCCGGTTCAATTACACGCGCAACTTCTGGCAGTGGGGCAGTGCCAACGCTCCTCCGCAGCTTCCCGGATTGGGCGGCGCGGTCGAAATCGCCAGTGGAGCCGGCGCCTCCACCGCCGAGAGCAGCACATGCGCGAACACCCTGATCCCGTATAACGTGGGCACGCAATGCACGCGCCAGAGGTTCTGGGACGGGCAGGACAAGCTGGTTCGTGATGACCTTACCATGATCAAGGGCAACCACCTGTTCCAGTTCGGCGGCACCTACCAGCGCAACTACGATTACCACATGCGCACCGACAACGGGTCGGGCATCAACGACCAGATCGTGTACCAGATCGCCAGTTCGAACATCAATTTCACCAACTCCCCCTGGATCCCGGCCACCGTGCCGAGCGGTCAACAGGCCACTTATCGAAACCTCTACTCGGAGGTGCTGGGCCTCGTCAGCCAGCCCCAGGTGGCATATACCCGCTCCGGGGACAACCTCACCATCAACCCCGTAGGTCAGCCGGCCTTCGATCAGAGCATCATCCCGTATTACAACGTGTACTTCAGCGACACCTGGCACATGAGGCCCACATTCACCCTGACGTACAGCCTCGGCTGGGCGCTGGAAATGCCGCCGTATGAGATCAACGGCAAGCAGGTGACCGTCGTGTCGTCGGACGGCCAACAAGTCGACACGGCGGATTACCTGGCCCAACGGAAAAAGTCGGCCCTGGCGGGACAGGTCTACGACCCGATCCTCGGGTTTGCGACGGTGCGAAACGTCGGCGACGGCCTGAAGTACCCGTTCCTTCCCTTCTATGGCGCGTTCAGTCCGCGCGTCTCCGGCGCGTGGAATCCCAAGTTTGACAGCGGTATTCTCGGCAAGCTCTTCGGCAATGGCAAGACCGTACTGCGCGGGGGTTATGGCCGAATCTACGGCCGTCTGAACGGCGTCAACCTGGTGCTGGTTCCGCTGCTCGGCATAGGCCCGCTGCAACCGGTCACCTGCGCCGGCCCCAAGATGGACGGCACCTGCGCGGGCGCCAACAACGTGGATCCGACAAATGTGTTCCGTATCGGTAAGGACGGTATGGCGGCCCCGCTCCCGACGCCCTCGCAGACGCTGGCGCAGCCGTTCTTCATGGGGTACAACGGCGCCGCCACCGCCGGCGATGTCAACACGCTCGATCCCCACTACAGGCCCGAGCGCACCGACAACATCAGCTTCTCGATCCAGCGCGAGTTGCGCTCCAACATGATGCTGGACATCGGCTATATCGGGCGGACCGTCCGTAATGAGATGCAGGAGCTCAACCTGGACGGCGTACCCTACATGACCACTCTGAACGGCCAGAGCTTCGCGCAAGCCTACTCCGCAGTCTATAGCGCGATGAATTTCTCGGGCGTGGCTGCGGGCTCGGTTCAGTCACAGCCGTTTTTCGAAGCGGCCCTGGGTGGGGCGAACTCCGCCTACTGCCAGGGTTATGGCAGTTGTACGGCCGCCGTGGCCTCCAAGCTCACTTCCAATTTCAAGACTACCGCGGTGTCAGACATCTGGGCCGCACTCAACAAAGCGTCCTCGTGGACGCTCGGCCGCACCATGATCAGCGGCGCGGGCAACGGCGTCGCCACCCTCCAGGCCACCTCGATCGCCCTGACCACCAGCATGGGGTTCGGCAACTATAACGCGCTGTACGTCACCTGGAAGGCGACCGATTTCCACGGCCTGACGGCGATTTCGAACTTCACCTGGGGCCGCGCGCTGGGCACCGCGCCGCTGGCGCAGGCCAACAGTTCCAACACTTCGCTCGACCCCTGGAATATGCGGGCCAACTATGGCCCGAACGGGTTCGACGTCAAATTCCTGTACAACGCGGCCATATACTACGCGCCACCCTTCTTCAAGGGCCTGCATGGAGTGGCGGGACACCTTCTGGGCGGATGGACGATTGCGCCGCTGTTCACTGCGCAGAGCGGAGCCAATATCGGCGGCGCGTACTACACCCAGGGATCCTGCGGCAGCAACTGCCAGGCGTTCGGCGAATCCAGCTCGGGCAGCATGTCGTCTACCGCCGACGACGCTGTAGGCGCATCGAAGTACACCGGTACCAGCACGGCACACTACAACAGCGCCGGGTCCAACGGCACCGGCACCAACAATCCGACCCACATCAACATGTTCGCCGATCCGGCAGCGGTCTTTGCCGAATTTCGCCCGTGCGTGCTGGGCATTGACACCAGTTGCGGTGGCTACGGCTACATGCGCGGTCTGCCAACGTGGAACCTCGACGCGACCGTGGCCAAGGACGTCGGTTTGTGGAAGGAGGGACGTGTGGGCGCCGCCCTCAGCTTCCAGTTCACCAACATCACGAACCACATGCAGCCGGGCAATGGAAGCCTGAACCTCAGCAACCAGGCGACCTTCGGCAGGATCACCACACAGGCCAATACGCCGCGGCAGATAGAATTCGGGCTGCGGATTCACTTCTAGACGCCGCAAGTATCCCTATCCGGCGCCGCCGCGTTAACCGATCAGGTCGCGGCGGCGGCTGGGTGGGGCGGCCGGCGTTCTAACTCATCTACTCTTCGAGGGTTTGGCCCGACCGGTCAAACTGGTAAGGTTTTGCAGGCTATGGCGACGGGGTTTCGCCCCAGGGCGCCGCTTTTGCGATGGGTGCCCTTGCGCGGACAGCGTTCACTGCCACTATGTTTTGCGAATCAATTGAGAGGATCGACGGAAGGATCGTCGATCGAGTCTCGGCGCCAAAAGAGGTCAGGTTCCGGATCCACGTTCTGCCCGTCGGGGACCATTCCCAGGGCTTGGAACACTGCCAATGGAAACTCGAACGTCACCGGGCCGAAGCCCTCGGCGATCCACTGGCCGTCTACCAGCCGGATTTCCGCTACGTCGTCCGCGTCCTTCACCGCAACACGCATCTCATCGCCCTTTAAACTCAGCAAGATGCCTTGGAACACGCATCCATGTCCGCAATGAACCAGCATGATCTGTCCCGTCACAGCCATCATCATCGAACATCGCACGGGGCCCTGCAAAGTCATGCCCGTACCGGGTGAGTAAGGTCCAATTGCTATGCTTTCGTACCCGTACCAACGATTACGCCGCCGATCTGAAACTCGATGGGCTTCGTACTCATCTATGTAGTTGACAAGCATGAAACAAGCGCATAGACCGTTCCAATACACGGCCTTAGCTCTGGGGGTGGGGGCCCTTCTAATGGCTTCCGGTCCGGATCTGGAGCAGGCGCGTAAGCTCTATAATCTCACTGATTTCGACCAATCTCTTAAAGTACTACATGCGATTGTGGACAAGGGCGGACCGGAGTATGAACTCATGGGCCGCAATTACTACATGCAAGGTGAGTACAAGAAAGCCACCGAAGTCCTTGAGAAGGCCTTCGCCGCCGATCCCACCAACTCCCAGTACGCCCTGTGGCTGGCGCGTGCGCACGGCCGCCGCGCCGAGACATCGACCCCCTTCACTGCCCCTGGACACGCCTCCAAGGCTCGGCAGTACTTCGAAAAAGCCGCGCAGTTGAACCCCAGGAACCTGGAGGCGCTCACCGACCTTTTTGAGTACTACCTGGAAGCCCCCGGCTTCCTGGGCGGCGGACTCGACAAAGCCCAAGCTACGGCCGCGCAGATTGCCAGGGTGGACCCTGGTGAGGGCTACTGGTCCCAGGCCAAACTCGCCGAAAAGCGAAAAGAGTACCGCAGCGCCGAAGAGCAGTTACGTCGTGCCATCGAAGTGTCGCCGCAGCAGGTAGGCCGCTTTATCGATCTGGCCCGCTTTCTCGCCAAGCAGGGCCGGCTCCAGGAGGCCGACCAGAGCTTCGCTCGCGCCGAGAAAATCGCTCCCAACAGCCCCAAGTTGCTCTATGCTAAAGCGGACTACTACATCAAAAGCAATCGGAATCTTGATGTTGCAAGGGAATTGCTCGTGCGTTACTTGAGTTGCAGTCTCACCCCCGAGGACCCGCCCCGCTCACAGGCTGAGAGACTCCTTCGCCAAGTGCAGGGCTCATAGTCCCCGCACATGTTTTTCGGCGAAGCCGTCAAGTTCAGCGCTCAAGCCCTTCGTGCCAATCCCGTCCGTTCGCTTCTGACCGGTCTGGGAATGGTCATCGGCACGGCTTCGGTAATCCTGGTCGTGACCATTTCACTCACCAGCCGGGACTACATCCTGGAGCAGGTGCAGGGCATCGGATCCAACATCATTTTTGCCTACTACGTTGCAGCCGGTCCCGGCAACCCCACAGCCGACGCCGATTACATCAAGATGGCGGATGTGGACGCGATCCGCGACGACCTTGGCGCAGACATCGTCGCCGCCACCGGGGTCATGTCGAATTTCGACCGCATCCTGATCGGCGGCAAAGAGCAGGACGTCAAGATAATCGGCACCGACGACGCCTACCGGTCGGTACGCAACATAGTGATCGGCTCCGGCCGATTCCTCGACCCCGGCGACATCGCGTTACGGACCAAGGTGGCCCTCCTGACCGACAAACTGGCGCAGCGGATGTACGGCAGCCAAGGTGCCGCCCTCAACCAGGCGATCCGCCTCTTCGGCCTCCAGTTCACGGTCATCGGCACCTTTCACGAAAAAGTGGAGACCTTCGGCCAATCCGAGGTGGAGCGCGATACCATTCTGATCCCCATCGCCGTTCTGCGGTACTTCACGCCCGTAGAACGCATCGATCCGCTCTACGTTCAGGTGCGCTCGCCCCAGGAAGTGGAGCGGGTAGCCGGGCGCGTACAGGAGATCCTGGCGGCCCGGCATCGGCCCGGCGCCGCCTACCGCGTGGACACCCTTACCGCGATTCTGAACGCCGCCAAGAATATTTCCCTGATCCTCTCGCTGGTCCTGATCCTGGTTTCGGCGATTACCCTGGTGATCTCCGGCATTGGCATCATGAATATCATGCTGGTGACGGTGACCGAGCGGACGCGCGAGATCGGCGTGCGGTTGGCCGTGGGGGCCTCGGCCAGGGAGATTCTGCTCCAGTTTCTCACTGAGGCGATGATGGTCAGTCTGACCGGCGGCGTGCTAGGGATTCTCGTTGGCGTGGCGATTCCGTTGAGCGTGCAATTGTTCGCCGAGATCAAGATCCCAATTTCCCCGCTCGCCATCGCAGTCGCATTCGGCGTCTCGTGCCTGGTGGGCTTGATCTTCGGCATTCTGCCCGCCAATCGAGCCGCGCATCTGAACCCCACCGAGGCCCTGCGCTATGAGTAACGAAGTGGGGCGGACACCCTTGTCCGCGGGCGACCCCCCGGTCGCCCTGCTTCGCCCGAAGATGGCGGGTCCAGGGGGACCCGCGCGGACCGGGGGGTCCGGCCCACTGCGCGGCCTGGTCCTCCTCACCCTGCTGGCCTCCGCGCTCCCCGCTCAATCGGTGGACATCTACCCCGAGTTTCGCCGTGTGGATCCCTTCGGCGCCGTCGTCGCCGCCGACAAAACCCTGGCTCCCCGCGAAGTCCTTTCACCAGCCGTTGCCCGCAATGCCCACGCCTCTTTCCACGTCGTGGTTTCTCTCCCGCCGCAAGAGACCTATCTCCTGTACGTAGCGCCAAATCCGCTCAATGCATGCCGCGTCGCGCTCTACAAGGAGCACTTCGTCAAGACCAGCCGGGGCTGGATTCCCGATACCCTGGTCGAAGTCGCCCGTCTTCCGGACTTCGGAGTCATGCCCGATCCGGACGACAAAATTGAAGGCCAGAACACGCGCCTTTACCTGCTGGACCTCTGGATCCCACCGAACGCCGACGTGGCCCGCTTCCGGCTCGAGGTGCAATTGAAGGTGGCCGACTGGGTCGTCAGGCCCATGGAACTCCGGGTGCTTCCGGCTCGAGTTCCCGACATCCCCTCTACGGATGCCGCCAAGCCGCCGCGCCTGCCCCCCGTGGAACAGGGAGCCGACTTCCCTGCCCTGGATGCTGTGCGCGAATACCTCTCGCGTTCTCCGCTCCGCGTGGACCCCCAACCGCTCACCGTGAGCGGCATCATCCGCCGGAATGCCATCCAGGACATGGCGCTCGCCGCCTCGCTCGACCCTGCCATAGCCGGACCGGAGGCTGTGCAGCGCCGCGCCATCGATCTGGAGTGGAACAACTTCCGTTTCTTCCCGCGCTTCTTTGGCGCCGAGTGGTACCTGCGTCTGCGGGACTTTCTATTCACGCGGTGACACGGGCATCCTTGCCTGTGTTGCTTTTCCCCTTGCTAACCAATACCAACCCCCTCCGTTTAACCTAATAATCATGGGATCACTCCTGCCGGATCTCGCGTTCTCCGCACGCACGCTTCTCCGGCGCCCCGGGTTCGCCCTGTTGGCCGTCCTCACGGTGGCCCTCGGCATCGGCATCAACACGGCGATGTTCACCATCGTCAATGGCGTCCTGTGGAAAGCGCTGCCTTATCCGGATTCCGACCGGCTGGTGATGTTCAACGAAGCATCTGCCTCCGGCCCGTTGAACTGTTCCTATCCGAACTTCGAGGACTGGCGTCGCAGCAGCGCGTTGTTTGAGGATATAGCCTTGGCCCGCCAGTTTCCGCCGGCCACCCTGCGGCTCGAAGGCTCCGTGGAGTCTGTTCCCACCGGCTACGCGCACCCCAACCTGTTCTCCCTGCTGGGTGTCCGCCCGGCGCTGGGACGCCTGTTTACCGCGGAGGAAGACAACTCTGCCGCCGAGCCCATGGCGGCCATCACCCATCGCGCCTGGGAGCAATACTTCGCGAGCGACCCGTCGGTGATCGGCCGTCATATACGGTTGCACATTTCCTTCGAAGGCAAGACGGTCGAGTCGATGGTGATTGGCGCCGTCCTGCCGCCCGATTTTCGCTATGAAAACATCGACCTCTGGCTGCCCCTCAACCGGTTCTGGGGGCACATCGATGAGATGCGCAGCAACGATTGGTTCCGCGGAATCGGAAAACTGAAGCCCGGTGTAACTCTAGAACGCGCACGCAGAGATCTGGACGCTGTATCCCGCGACTTGGAACGGCAGTACCCGGCCACCAACAAAGACGTGCGCCCCATGGTCGCAGGCCTGATCGACTACTACGCCGGCCGCGTCCGTACCCCGCTGCTGCTGCTGTTTGGCGCCGTCGGGTTCGTCATGCTGATCGCTTGCGGCAATGTGGTCCACCTCTTGTTGACCCGCACTCTCGGCAGGAGCCGCGAGATCGCCGTGCGGCTGGCCCTGGGGGCGGCTCGCGGGCGCCTTCTGCAGTTGCTGCTCGCGGAAAGCCTGCTGATCGCCGTAGCCGGCGGGACCGCGGGCGTATTTCTTGCCCGCTGGGCGGTAGTGTGGACGGTCGCATCGCAGCCTCGAACTTTGCCGCGGGCGCAGACACTACAGATCGATGGCTCCGCCCTGCTCTATGCCCTGGCCGTCACTGCCCTTACGTTTGGTATCCTCGGCCTGACGCCTCTCTGGCAGGCCTCGCGCGCGAACGTACTGGCGTCGCTGCAATCGGCCGGCCGCGGCGGCACGGATCGCAAGCAGCGACGCCTCGGCTGGGGAATGGTGGCCGCGGAACTGGCTATGGCGTCCATCCTGCTGACCGGCGCCGGCCTCATGATCCAGACGCTGCGCAACCTGAGCCTGGTGAATCTGGGCTACCGGCCGGAAGGAGTCCTGTCGGTACCGATCAACCTGCCGGGTTACAAGTACGCCGAGCAGGGGCAGTCGGAGGCGGTAACCGGGAGCATTCTGCGAGAAATCGAATCCCTGCCGGGCTTTGTTTCGGCGGCCTACGCCGAGCCGTTCCAAGTGGGCGGGAACGGAATGCTGCCGGCGTTGATCGTTCCGGGGCGAACCAACCCGATGACACCACCGATGATTCCCACGATGCAGGTCTCGTCCGGCTTCTTCGAGGCGTTGCGGATTCCGCTGCGCGCCGGCAGGTTCTTCGCGAAGCCGCATCCCGTCGCGCGCGAGGCCGCGAACCTCCTCGCGAAGTTCCTGGCCACCCAACTCTACGGCGTCACCGCGCATGATCCATCCATCTATGCCGCCGTGATTGCCCTGATCGCCGCCGTCGCTCTGGCCGCATCCGCCGTCCCGTGCTACGCGCCTCTAACATCGACCCGGCCACTTGCCTTCGGGCAGAGTAACTGGAACATCTTCGTAGGTGGAGCGGCCTTTCAGGCTGCCACGACGACATTTGTGCCGGCGTATCGGGTGACACGAAGAATGCCCGCACGAAAGCGGGCATGGCAGCCTTCTAAAAGGCCGCTCCACGGAACTTTGCGCCACCCTGCCACAAAAGCCCTGCCATCCTCACATATACATGCCGCCGTTGACCGCCAGCACGTGTCCGGTGATATAGGCGGCGTCCTCGCTGGCGAGAAACTTCACAGCCGCTGCAACATCTTCGGGCCTTCCCATGCGGGCCAGGGGAACCGAAGACAGAATCTTCTGCTTTACATCGTCGGGCAGGTCCTTGGTCATATCGGTCGCGATGTAGCCCGGCGCCACCGCGTTCACCGTGATGCCGCGGCTGGCCATCTCCTGCGCCAGTGCCTTCGTCAGGCCGATGAGGCCGGCCTTGGATGCGGCGTAGTTGGCCTGCCCGGAGCTGCCCGCCTGTCCCACCACCGATGAGATATTGATGATCCGGCCCCATCGGTTGCGCATCATGCTGGGCAGGGCCTGCTGAATGCACAGGAAGGCGCCATCCAGATTGAGGCGGAGCACCAGGTCCCAATCGGCCTGCTTCATGCGCACCGCCAGGCCGTCACGCGCGATGCCGGCGTTGTTGACCAGGACATCGATGCGGCTCTTGTCCGCCAGCGCCTTGGAAAAGGCCGCCTTGACTGACTCCAGCGACGTCACGTCCAGGTTCACCGTCATTGCCTCGCCGCTGCACGCGCGAATCTCGGCGGCGACCTCCTCGTTCTTTTCGATTTCCGGCGAGGCGACCACAATATCGAAGCCCGCGCGGCAAAGCGAAAGAGCCGTTGCCCGGCCGATTCCGCGGCTTGCACCCGTAACGAATGCAACTCGATTGAACATCGTTTCTCCTCAGGATGTACTGGTCTTAAATACAATCATAACTTATGGCCGATTGATCCAAGCGCCCTCGCCGCGCTCGGAATTTGTTTGACATAGGGCAGCACCCGCAATATAATCGCCCCATCGTTGGTCCAGGGGCGGATACGCGAAACCGGCAGTCCCATGTGGCACCGCCCGTTTTGGCCTGTCTGCCTCTACCAGCACCGGGGCTACACGTTTTGAGGAGGGGTCATGAAGCTGCATCCGATTCCCGGCGCTCTGTGCGCCACCGTATTTTTGGCTCTCGCTGCCGGAACCTTGTGGGCGCAGTCCTACCAGGGTGGCGTTCGCGGCATGGTCCGCGACCCGGGAGGCTCCGTGATTCCCGCAGCAAAGGTCGTGCTGATCAATCAGGCGACCAGCGTCTCGCGCTCCACGTTAACCAACGCGTTGGGAGAGTACGTCTTTGGTTCGCTGGATCCGGCGACCTATTCCGTGGCCGTGGAGGCTCCCGGATTCAAGAAAATGCAGCTTGACCAGGTGGTGGTGGGCACTCAGGAATTCCTCATGCTGGACGTGAACATGGAACTCGGTTCCGTCAACGAAAGCGTCCTGGTCACGACGGAAATGCCCCTGCTCGAAACCTCCAACGCCTCCAACGGCCAGGTGATCAGCGCACAACAGTTGGCCGACCTGCCCAATCTGGGCCGCAATCCGTACCTGATGTCGAAGCTCTCCAACAACGTAGTCCCGGTGGGAGATCCGCGCTGGAATCGCTTTCAGGACCAGATCGGCTCCTCGGCGATCTCGGTAGGGGGCGGTCCGATCCGTGGCAATAACTACACCATCGACGGCATTTCCATCACGACCTCGCAGAATCTGCCGATGGCCATTCCCACCATCGAGGGCGTGCAGGAGATGAAGACGCAGACCGATACCTATGACGCCACCATGGGCAGAACCGGCGGCGGGGTGTTCAATACCACGCTGGGTTCCGGAACCAACGGTGTTCACGCCGAGTTGTTTGGTTACCTTCGGCAGACCGCCTGGGCGGCCAATACTTTCTTCAACAATTCCGCCGGGCTGCCGCGCACCGGCGATGACTGGAAGAACTTCGGCGGGCACGCCGGCGGGCCGGTGGTGATTCCCAAGCTTTACAACGGCCGCAACAAAACCTTCTTCTTTGTGGCGCAGGAAGCCTATCGGGAACACCAGCCATACTCCGTTCAATACGCTTTACCGACCGCCGCCGAGCGCGCCGGCGATTTTTCAAAGGCCGGGCTTGCCATCTACGATCCCTTTTCCACCCACGCCTGCCAGGCCGCCGACAACTGCCCCTCGGGCGTCAGCGCGGTGCGCACACCGTTAGCCGGCAACCTCATCCCCACATCGCAAATCAATCCCGTGGCCGCGGCGATTCTCAATCCGCTCTACATCCCGCTGCCCCAGAATACCAGCGTGAAGACCGTCGACACGAACAACTTCACGGGAAGCGACTCGCTCTTCAATCGCGCCGACGAGTACATTTTCAAGCTGGAAGAGAATCCGGCGCAGTGGTTGCGCCTGACCGGCTCCTTTCTTTACTACAAGAGCCGCGAGCCGGGCGGGAACCCGCTCGGAACCATCGCTGGATCCAGCGGGTCGTATCTGTTGTACCGCCACGTGGACGCCACCGCCGTCAACGCCATTGTGACCGCCAACCCCACCACGATCGTGACCCTGCGCTATGGCTTCAACCGCTTTCCGAACATCTACAATGCCGTCAGCTCGGGCTTCGACCCGGCGGCGCTGGGGTTTCCGGCGAGCTACGTGAACGCTTTGACGGTCAAACAGTTCCCCGGAATCAGCCTCACTAACGCGGGGAGCGCGGTCGGATACAACGGCACGCAGAATGTGAACTATTGGTCGAAGAATGCTTCCGCAAGTGTCTCAAAATCCGCGGGTAAACACAATCTGCAGATTGGCTTTGACTTTCGGACAATCGATAACGGCGGCTTGGCCTATGGTGGGCCCGCGGGAAGCTACAGCTTCAATGGCGTCTTCTCGCAGCAATACCCGACCAAGACCAACGGTACCGGAGCCGACTGGGCCGACCTCCTGATGGGGTACCCCTCCAGTGGATCGCTCCAGACCACTACGCCGCTGTATTTCCAGGTCAAGTATTACGGGGGCTACTTCCAGGACGATATTCGCCTCACCAAGCGGCTCACCGTGAATATCGGCCTTCGCTATGAGTACGAGACGGGAATCTCGGAGCGGAACAATCACATGCTGGTCGGCTTCGATCAAGCCGCTATCAACCCCATCGCCACGGGTTTGCCGGCGGGGTCGAGTGTGACGCCGCGCGGGGTGATGCAGTTTGCGGGCCAGGACGGGAACCGGACCACATCCGGAAGCCCCTTGCGCGACAAATTCGGCCCGCGCATCGGCTTGGCGTACCAATTGAACTCGAAGACCACTCTGCGCGCCGGATGGGGCATCTTCTACGCGCCCACATTTTTCGGCGTGGACTCCCCAACCGCGCCCGGCTTCGTGCAGGCGAACAATTACGTCGCCAGCAACAATGGCAATCAGACACCCGCCAACTCACTGAGCAACCCGTTTCCGGCGGGCATTCTCCAGCCGGCGGGCAGTTCGCTGGGGGCGCTCACGGCGATCGGCGGAACCTTCACGTTTGTGGATCAGAATCGAACTTCGGGCATTGTCAATCAGTTCTCCACGGACATCCAGCGCGAGTTGCCCTTCGGCATCGGGGCCGAGATCGGCTACGCCGGTTCCCGCTCCCACCACCTGCTCCCGGCTTCCACGGCGACCGGCGCCCAACTGATCAATCAGGTTGCGCCCCAATTTATGTCCATGGGCTCGCAATTGAGCCAGTCGGTCGCCAATCCTTTCTATCAGCACGGCGGAGTGGGAGTAGTCGGCAGCGCGACGGTGGCCCAGGCGCAGCTACTCATGCCCTTCCCCGAGTACGGCGCCATCACCGAAAACACCAACGTGGCGCACGCCCGGTATGACTCGCTGTTGCTGAAGGCGCAAAAGAGGCTGAGCCAGGGGCTCACCTTCCTGGCGACTCTCACTTGGGCCAGGAACGAAGACAACGCCTGGGGCAGCGCCGGCAGCAATTACTTCAATACCTTCGCCGGCAGCACGCCCGCTGCCGCGGTGCAGAACGTCTACAACACGGCCGCGGAATGGGCGCTGGCTTCGTCGGACGTGCCCTTGCGCTTTACCGCCGGCTGGACGTATCAACTGCCTTTCGGAAAGGGGCGGTCGTGGCTGAACCACAACAATGTGCTCAATTACCTGGTGGGCGACTGGTCGATCAACGGCCTGACCCTCATCCAGAACGGGTTTCCGCTGTTCATCTATCAAACCAACCAAAATTCCGTGATTGGCGCCGGCGAGCAGCGGCCCAACGCCACCGGCGTCAGCCCGGTTTTGTCCGGCAGCCCGCAGGAGCGGCTCAGCCAGTACATCAATCCGGCCGCGTTCTCACTGGCGCCCTCGTTCACCTTCGGAAATCTCAGCCGCAATATTGGTTATCGCGGACCTGGCCAGGCTAACTTCGATCTCTCCGTGTTCAAGAATTTTACGATCCGCGAACGTTTCAAGGCGGAGTTCCGGGCGGAGGCGCTGAACGCGTTCAACACGCCGCTCTTCTCCAACCCCAATACCCTGTTCGGCAGTTCGAACTTCGGTAAGCTGGTGTACCAGACCAACACCCCGCGAGAGCTTCAACTCGGCCTGCGCTTTAAGTTCTGAGTGGATCTTGCAGCGCTGTGGGACAGACGATCGGGTTTCGTCGTCTGTCACCCCCCGGCCCCGGTGCCATACTCATAACTTATGGCCTATCGCGATATGCGCGATTTCATCCGCGCCCTGGAGAATAATCAAGAGCTGAAGCGCATTGCTTTCGAGGTGGATCCCATCCTGGAAATCACCGAATTCGCGGATCGCGCCGTGAAACGCGGGGGCCCGGCTCTCCTGTTCGAAAATCCCAGGGGCTATAACATTCCGGTACTGATCAATTCGTTCGCCTCCATGCGCAAGATGGAAATCGCGCTGGAGGTGGCATCCGTCGAGGAGGTCGCAGGGAGGATAGTCGAGTTCCTGGAAACGCAGATGCCCCAGGGCCTGATCGGCAAGCTCAAAATGCTGCCCAAGCTGGTGGAGGTCGGCGCGTTCTTCCCCAAGATCGTTTCCAAAGGCGCATGCCAGGAGGTGGTCCGCACCGATGGGTTTTCGCTGCTCGACTATCCCGTGCTGCAATGCTGGCCCGAAGACGGCGGGCGCTTCATCACGCTGCCCATGGTCTTCTCCCGGAATCCGGACACGGGCAAGCGGAACTGCGGCATGTACCGCATGCAGGTCTTCGACGAACGCACCGCCGGCATGCACTGGCAGACCCACAAACAAGGCGCCGAACACTATCGCCGGATGCAGCACCACGGGCGGCCGCGCATGGACGTGGCGGTGGCCATCGGCGCGGACCCTGCGACCATGTACTCCGCGATTCTGCCGCTGCCGCCGGATCTCGACGAGATGCTGATCGCCGGCTTTCTGCGGCAGAGCCCCGTGGAGATGGTGAAGTGCCAGACGTCCGACCTGGAGGTGCCTGCCAACGCGGAGATCGTCCTGGAAGGCTACGTGGAGTTGGGCGAACTGCGCACGGAGGGGCCGTTTGGCGATCACACAGGCTTCTATTCGCTGGCGGACGAGTACCCCGTGTTCCACGTGACCTGCGTGACCCAGCGGCAGGATCCGATTTACGCCACCACCATCGTGGGTCCACCCCCCATGGAGGACTATTACATGGGAAAGGCCGTCGAACGCATTTTCCTGCCGCTGATGCGCCTGCAGTTACCCGAAGTGCGCGATATCGCGATGCCGCCGGAGGGCGTATTCCACAACCTGATTCTGGTATCGATCCGCAAGTCGTACCCCGGCCACGCGCGCAAAGTGATGCACTCCATTTGGGGCACCGGCCAGGCGATGTTCTCCAAGTGCATCGTGGTGGTGGACGAGGATGTGAATGTGCAGAACTATCGCGAGGTGGCTTGGAAGGCGCTAAACAATATCGATCCCGAGCGGGACATCCAGTTCGTGATGGGCCCCGTGGATTCGCTGGACCATTCCAGCCGGCTGGCGAACTACGGTTCGAAGATGGGCATCGACGCGACCCGCAAGTGGCCCGGCGAAGGTTTTACCCGCCCTTGGCCCGGCGTGATCGAGATGTCCAAGGAAGTGAAACGCCGGGTCGACGAGTTATGGACGAAGGCGGGCCTGTAGGGGGGATCTGTCCAAGGGGCACACGGCTACGATCTGGAAACGGAACTGCGCGGAGGGGCGTCATCTGAATTGAGGGTGGAAGACGCATGAAGCCGCTGCAGATTGGACTCCTGGTAGTCGCAGGCGCCCTGGCAGGCGCACTGGCAATGAAGGTGTGGCAGAGGCCTCGATCGGTAGTTGCGCTTCCGCCTGTCGCGGCCCGGGTCGAAACGCCCACTCCCGCCGTAGGGCAGGCGCCAACGCCGGCTTCCGCCGCGGCGCAGCCGGTGGAGCCGGCTCCGGCCACGCAGGAGCCCGCGTCGCTTGGGTCGGCTGCGGGACCTGCGGCATCCCAACCGGTTCGCCCGGAAGTGCGTCCCAGAAAGGAACGCCCGGCCAGCCGCGTAGAGGCGTATAGTCCGCCGCGCCTGTACCGCGTTCCTCCAGCCGCCATACCAGAGCCCACAGTCGTCGCAAACAGCGAACCGGCGCAGACGGCCGCGCAGACCCCCGTGACGGCAGCACCGGAGCCTCTGCCGCCACCCGTGGCGAAAGCTCCTCCGGAAAGCCCGACGCCGTCCCCAACCTCACCCGCGCGAACCGAACCGGAGCAAGTGACTCCCGTTCCTCCGCCTCCGCCAGAGCCGCATAAGGTTACGCTGAACGCCGGTTTGCTCCTTCCGGTGCGCCTTGTGGATGGCTTGTCAACGGAGCGGAACCGGCCCGGCGACATTTTCACCGCTACCCTCGACAAAGAGCTGGTGGTGGATGATTTTGTGATCGCCGAGCGCGGCGCGCGGGTGGAAGGCCGGATAGTGGCATCCGACCCCGGCGGCAAGACCAGGGGCGCCGCCGCTTTGTCCGTGGAGTTGACCAAACTGCATACTTCGGACGGTCAAGTCGTCGCGATCCGAACCGAGAGTTTCGCCCGCAATGCGGAGCAGTCGCACCGCGACGATGCCGGGAAAGTCGTGGCTGGAGCGGCCATAGGGGCAGTTATCGGCGCCGTGGCTGGAGGTGGTAAAGGCGCGGCGATCGGCGCCGGTGTGGGCGCGGGTGCGGGAGCCGGCGATGTCTTGCTGACACGTGGCAGCCCCGTGACCCTGCCCTCGGAGACCAGAATCAGTTTCCGCCTGGCGGAGTCCGTGACGCTGACGGAGCGCATTCAATAGCGGGCCGAAAACAGTTCTGGCGCCGGGCTCTCAAGTGACTCGAGAAGCCCGGCGCCACAGTCCGGAAAAAGTTCCCAGACCTAGAAGTGAATCCGCAGCCCGAACTCGATCTGGCGCGGGCTGTTGGCCTGACTGCTGATCACGCCCCAATCCTGGGGGTTACTGATGTCCAGGGATGGGTCGCTCAACTGGACGTGATTGAGGATATTGGTGAACTGGAAAATCAGAGTGGCCCCAACCCGCCCTTCTTTCCAGATACCGATGTCCTTCGAGACAGTGCCGTCCAGGTTCCACGTCGGCATGCCCCGGATCCCACCCGCAAAACCGGCGCCGCAATTCGTGTCGAAGCCCAGGATGCACGGCCGGAACTGGCCGAAGACTTTGGCGGGGTCGCTGAACATATTGATGCCCACGCCGCCATTGGCATAGTTGCTGTTGACGCCAGCCTGGTTGGGATTGGCGGTCGCGCTGGTGGACACATTCTGGTTGTAAAGCGCGGTGTTGCCGCCCGTGTATGCGCTGGCCAGCACCGCACCGTCCTGGGTGCTGCCCGTGCTGCAATTCATTTCACCGAAGGACTGGCAATTTCCGTTCAGGTTATTGATGAACAGCGGCGCCCCGCTGCGGGCTGTGATGAGGGGAGAGAACACCCACCCGCCCAACAGGTGCCCGAGCACGCCCTTCTGCGTCCGGAAGAAGGGGGGCGCATAGTACATGGTGGCGTTGAAGATGAACTTGTAGTCCCAACCCTGAGGCCCGTACATCGATTGCATATTCCAGGGGTCGACCACACTGTACGAGCTGGACGCCTGGACCTGGTTGCCGGTCCCGAGGGCGCGCCCCCAGGTAAAGTTGGCGCTCCCGGTCAGGCCGTGAAACTCGTGCGCCCGCACCGAGACGTACCCGGCATTGTAGTTCCCGTAGCCGAGGCTGCCCTGCATGTAAATGGCGGACATCTGCCCAGCGGCGCCGTTGACTTGCTGGCCCGCTACTCCCGGTGAGCTCGGCATGGTGCGGCCCAGCTTCCAGGATGGGTCTTTGTTCAGCGTGGCCCAGAAGTCGTAGACGCTGGTGGTGGAGATCTGGTCGTTCATCGTTGAATTCTTGACCACCGCCGCCGTGCAACTGGTGAAGCCTTTGCAGAACGCCGATCCCGTACCGCCCAAGGCCGCCTCGAAGAAAGGCTGCGGAGCGGGTGTCCCTCCGGCGGCCACCGCAAAATACGTGGCGGCGTAGGCTTGGGCGAAGCTCTGTCCGTTCAGCGTGGTCATGTACGGTGTGGCATCGGCGTCCACAAGCTGCCACTCATGCCGGATGATTCGCCCGATGTAGCCGATTTCCAGGGTGGCTTTCGTGGAAAGCTCGCGCTGGATGCTGATGGTGAAGTTGTCGGTCCGGCTGGGCCGGAAGTTCGGGTCGAGCACCGTGCCCGATCCCGCCGCTGCATTGCCGTTGACACCGGGAAGGTACGGTTGCGGCAGCGTTTGCGAGATTGCCGGGAGCGGCGCCGCCAAGCCATCGGTTCCGATGCGGAACGCGGTGGTGGGGTCAACTCCCCCGTTGCCCAAGCACTGTCCGGTCCGGCTGGCGCCGATGCACGAAACAGCTTGGCCCAAGCCAGTACCCAGCAGCGGAACCAGCACCAGGTCCACCCCGTTGAGGCGCCCGTAGATCCGGCCGTAGCCGCCGCGGATGACCGTCTTGCCGCGACCGAAAACCTTGCCGAGAATTCCGCCGTCGAAATTCGGATTCCATGCCAGGGCGACGCGCGGGCTGATCCCGCCGTAGAACGGATTGTAGGGGTATTTTCCGAGTTGGGGCACGTTGGGCGCGGTAGCGAAGCCCAGAGTCGGATTGTAGACCTGCCCCTGCAAGGCAGCGGCCTTGCGCGCGTCCAGATAGCCCTGCACGGGGACTGCGTTGCCCGAGGCGTCGGTTAATGCGACCTGTTTTCCGTTCAGCTCGAAGGGCGGCATTTCAAGCTGATACCCCAACCCATAGGTCAGCGTCACCGTCGGCCGGATATGCCATGTGTCCGTAGCGTAGAGGTTGTAGGAAGGGATGATGCTCTGGTCGAACATGAACGACCCCGGCGGCTGCAAGGTCAATTGCGGACCGCTGCGCGTGTACAGATCCTGTGGCTGGTGGACGATCCCCAGCACCTCCGTATAAAGCGTTCTCCACGCGCTGAGCTGGTTGGTGGCCACATCCGCGGGGATGTACTGCGAGGGGAACACGACTCCCGGCATGGATCCCGATCCGATCTGGTAGACCGGCGAATTCATAATGCCGCCGCCGTTGTCATTCCTCAGGTGGTAATCGTAATTGCGCTCGTAAGAGCCGCCCACCGCCAGCAGGTGGTTGCCCTTGATCATGGTGACATCGTCGCGGATCATCTTGTCCTGGCCGTCCCAGAAACGCTGGCGTACGTTTTGCGTGTTCACGTTGTAGGGGATCAGCGAATTCAAGCGGCTCTCGCCCCCGATTTCCAGCGCGCCGCCCAACCCCGGAAGTTGCGGGGGAGCGCCAGCCGAGCCCCACTGCCAGAAGTTCCGCAGGTAGCTGAAGCGGAAATCGTTGGTGATATGGGATGAGATGTTGGTACTCAACCCCGCCACCCAGTAGCTGGGAATCACCGGGCGCGTCGCCTGCGCCGCCGGCACCCCGAGCTTGTCTCCGGGGAGCGCGCCGCCAATATCCACCTGGACGGTGGACGGCGTGTCGAGCCGGTACGCGCGGTAGCTGGTCATGAAACGCCACTTGTCTCCGAAGTCATGATCGATCCGGCCTACGTAGAAGTTGGTCTTCTCGGGCAGTGGGACCGTGGAACGAAATCCCTGCGTATTGAAGTGGTCGCCTGCCAACGGATCGTTCGGCAGAGGCATGAACTTCGACCAGACCTGCGAAACCTGCGAGTTCAATCCGATGCCGCGCGGATCGCAAAGTCCCGCCGGGCATGCCGCGGGCGCGTACGAGACGCCGTCCACCGTCACCGGTGCGGGGTTGAGGTTGTATGCCGTTTCACCGGCGGCGGTGCGGACCTGCACCACTCCCGCCCGCATCAGCGGCGTCGGCACGAGGTGCTCAAACACCGCCGAAGAAGGGAAACGGAGAGCTTCGTAGTTGAAGAAGAAATAGGTCTTCCCGCCGGCCATCTTCGGCAGCAGTGGCCCGCCGATGGCGGCGCCGTAGCGATTGTAGTGCTGTACCGGTAAAGGCGTGTAGGGCAATCCCGCCGAGGGCGTATGGTTGTTGTCCCACGAGTTGGCCGCTCCGACATTGCTTCCGTAATAGTACTCGTAAACCGCGCCGTGGAACGCGTTGGTTCCGCGCTTGGTCACCATCTGGACCTGGCTCCCCGAGGAGCCGTTGAAATCCGCCGTCTGGTTGGCGGTGGAAACCTTGAATTCCTCGATGCTCTCGATGGGCGTGGGAACCGTGCCCGAAGGAAGGCCGCTCATCCCGGCGCTGGGCGTGTAGATGTTCATGCTGCCATCCATATCGTTGGAGTTGTTGCCTCCATCGAGTTGGAACGTATTCTGGTCGTAGATGGCGCCGGCAACGCTTCCGTCCGGCGAGGTGCCCGGCTGGAAAATCGCCAGCGCGGAAACGTCACGCCCGAAGTTGGGCAGGAACAGCAGCGAGTCCCCCGAAATCGTCGATCCCACGGTCGCGCTGGTGGTCTGCAACTCGGCTCCGGCTGCCGCCGAGACCTCGACGGTGGTGGAGGTCGAGCCGACCTCCAGGGTGGCGTTGACCGTTGCCACCAAACCGACATCCACCTTGAGCGCATTGACCTTGTACACGGTGAAGCCTTGCTTGGTAACCATCAGGTTATAGGTCGCCGGCGGGACGTTGATGAGGCTGTATCGCCCGGCGTCATTGGTCAGCGCGGTCAAGGCGCTGTTTGTGGTTGCGTCGGTCAGCTTGATCTGCGCACCCACGACCGCGGCGCCCGATTGGTCGAGTACCTGCCCGGAAACGGTGCCGCTGGCGGTTGACTGGGACCAGGCTGAGGTGGCGCAGAGGCTGAGCACAACAGCCAGACACGCCAATGACAACCCGGAAAAAGGCAAGAACCCACCCAGACGAGTGGGCTTGTAGACCCGGCTCATAGTATCCCCCTCCAAATTACGTAGGCAAACAACACTGCTCCTCCGTGGAGCAGATTTCAGTAAATTGGGAACATTGTAGAGCGGGGTGCCCTGCGGAGTCAATAGGCTATTTGAGGAACTGCGATTCAGACAGTGGGGGAGTCGGCCGGCGGCCGATCGGTAGGCAGGATGGTGGTGCACTAATGGCCGGCGGGTATTTTGCCGAGATCGAGGGCTGAAGAGGGGGGACTGCGGGAGTGGGGTAATCAGCGTACACGACAGCAGGCTGCGCCGTCATCGGGATACGGGGTACGAACCCGATAGCTCCA